>SVGI01000023.1 GCA_015056385.1 Clostridiales bacterium | reverse complement strand
GTATGAAGAATAACTCAAAATACGTTCTTTCCAAACTTTTCTGTCATAAAAATAATGATGGTAGACTTTTTTGTGTCTACCATCATTATATCATTTCAATAAAAATTCAGTCCTTTTTCATATATCAGTATAATTTATATTATTCCTCTTCAACGAAAAGAATACCAAGCGTACGGGGGCCGCAGTGCGCGGAAATAACACAGCCGGCCTTTGTCTGAAGTATTTCCTTAAAGCCTAAATCCTTTACGGCATCGTATGCCATATCGTAATCGGATTGCTCACACATACAAGCGGTAATGAATATTCTTGTTTTATCTATGTTGGGAGTTGCCGCAAGGGTATCTCTCAAATATTCGCCAAGGCATTTTTCGTATTTACCCCTGTATTTTTCACCTGAAACAGCCTTACCGTCTGTAACGTATATACGGGGCTTTATTTTTAATACGCCTGACGCAATAAGTGCAAGTGTGGAGCATCTTCCTCCGCGGTGCATATAATCCAGAACGTCTATTACGAAGCTTGCCCGTACTCTCTTTGAATAGTTGTTGTCAATAAAATCAACTATTTCCCTGCAGCTCTTACCCTCGTTTATCATATCTATTGCCTTAAGAAGTGAAAGTGAGGAGCCTGTGGAAAGGTTACTGCTGTTCGCCACAAAAATTTTGTCCGGAGCTAATTCCTGGGCGGCAAGTGTTGCTATATTGTATGTTGCAGACATTTTTGAACCAATGCCAATATAAAGCACTTCATCGTACCCCTCATTCAAATATTTGGAGAAAATATCCATAAATATCTGCTGTGACGGTGCCGCAGTTGTAGGTGTGTTACCTGTTTTTTCAACAAGGGCAAACATTTCGTTAGGAGTAATATCTATTGAATCGTAATATGTATTTTCACCTACCGTAATCAAAAGGGGAATAACCTCAAGATCATATTTTTTAATAAGCTCAGGGGTAAGGTCGCAGGTACTGTCTGTTATAACCTTAATTTTTTTCATATAAAAACCAATGCCCTCGGTATAGAAGGCTTCCTTTCTTACAGATATGAAGGGCAGGAAAAACGGTATATTATAGAAAAATACCGTAAAATCTGCAAAATGAACAATTTAGGGTTGTCTTCATAACTATATTATATGGGTAATTATACAATAATACTACGAAAAAATCAAATTAAGCATTCCTGTACCGGGTAATAAACCCTGTACGCACAAACATATCCATATAAAAAACGGTGTGAAACGGTGGCGAAAATGGATATATTTGTAATCTGCATATATGCGTTAACGCTTATAATTATCGGAATACGCGCCTCAGGAGGCGTGGAAAGCCTTAAGGACTATGCCGCATCTACAAAAAAGTACTCTGTATTCCCGTTAACGGCAACAATGTGCTCTGCCCTTATAGGCGGCGGATTTTCAATAGGTAATGCGGATATAAGCGCATCAACAGGCGTTGGCAACAGCCTGGCTATGCTGGGCTTTTGTGTGGGTACGCTTATTGTGGCTGTATTTATCGTTCCCAAAATAAACATTGAGGGAGGTAATGAAATATACAGCCTGGGCAGCCTTATGCGTAATTCCTACGGTGATATTTCAGGTGTTGTAAGCTCAATATTTTCATTTCTTTTCTGCGTGTGCGTGCTGGCGGTACAGATAAGCGCCCTCGGTGGCCTTGTGTGTGCATTTACAGGGTGGACTATGGGCTTTTCCTCATTGGTGGGGGTGCTGTTTATTATGGTATATTCTCTGGTTGGAGGTATGAAATCTGTGGTTTCCACAGATATATTACAATTTCTGGTGCTGTGCGTAGGTGTTCCGCTACTCACGGTATTTTCATTAAAGGGCGTAGGAGGTGTTGACGGTATGGTGGAGGCTGTCCCTCACCACTATTTCAATCCTTTAAGCAGTATGACTGTAATCGAATTTGCTTCTCTGTTTATTACTTTTATGATCGGAGAAACACTTGTGCCTCCCGTTGTTCAGCGCCTTTACATAGGCGAAAAAAGAAGAGATGTTTCAAGGGCCCTTAAGTGGAGTTCTCTTATATCCGCTCTGTTCTTCTTTGCAATATGTACAATAGGTATATGCAGCAGAGCGTATTTTTCACAGGTGAAGGGCAACGTTATGCTTACTATGATAAACACCGTTTTACCTAACGGTATAAGGGGTCTGCTTATAGCATCCCTTTTGGCGGCGGTTATGTCCACCGCGGATTCACAGCTTAACTGCGCGGTTTCATCGCTAATGGGTGATACCGTTTTTCCGCTACTCAAAAATAATACGGCGTCAGGCTGTTCTGTTACATGGGCAAGAATATGCGGGGCGGTGGTATGTATGATAAGTCTTGTTATTGCGATGCTTGGGGAAAGTGTAATGGGACTTTTGAGATTATCATATATGGTGTGGAGTCCCGCTATGCTTGTACCCGTATGGTGTGCCTTAAGGGGTAAAAGAGGAGATCCTGCGGTATTTATAATATCCGCCATAATCGGTGTTACGTCAGCGGTTATCTGGAGGTTTGTATTTTCTATGCCCTTGGGTATAGATGCTACGGTGGTGGGTACCTGCGCATCAGGGGTTACATTCGCCATTCTTTTGAAAAAAACATCCCGCGGTAATGAACGGTAATAAGGCTATCCTCATATTATGGACTAAAAGGCTTGCTGGAGGTATTTATGCTTTATTATGATGCTGTTGTATTCGGTGGAGATATGCGCTGTGTTCATGTTTCTCAAAGGCTCGTGAATGACGGTATGAGTGTGCTGCTGTTAAACGGTACAGAGGTGTCGCTAGAAATGCTGCAAAATATTTCCTGTGGCTTTTTTATTTTGCCGGTTGTACCTGCCGATAAAAATGGGATTATATTCAAAACAAAATGCTTACAAGCTGATATTTTGAAAAATGTAAATGCAAATACTGTAATACTTTCATCTCCCTGTGAGGAGGATATTGAAATACTGAGCAGTAAAGGTATTAAACATATAGATTTACTAAAGGACGGGCTTTTCAAGCACCTCAACGCAGAGCTTACAGGTGAGGCGGTGCTTATAGTATTAAAGGAAAAAATGGGTAAAACACCCTTTTCACAAAACGTGCTTGTAACAGGCAGTGGTGAATGCGCATTAAAGCTTGCGCGGCTTATGGCATCAAACGGTGCCTTTGTTACGGTGGCGGCAAGAAACAGCGAGGCGCTTAAGGCCTTTGCTTTCTGCGATAAAAGGTGTGGCCTTGATGAGCTTAATGCCTTAGCAGCGAAAAACAGAATTATTATAAATACAGTCCCTGCTATGGTGCTTACACAGGACGTGCTTTGCCACGTGGATAAATCAGCCGTAATAATAGATATTGCATCCTCACCGGGCGGTGTGGATTTTACGGCAGCAAGAGCTATGGGCATAGATGCAGAGCTTTATCCGGGATTACCCGGAAGGTATTTTCCCTTAAGTGCAGGAGAGGCGGTGTACACGGCAATAAAAAGAATAATGGGAAAGGAAAACATATATGGAATTAAGGGATAAAAGCATTGGCTATTGCTTTACAGGCTCGTTTTGTACCTTAAAGGAATCTCTGTGCTGCCTTACAGAGCTTGTAAGGGATGGCGCAAGAGTAACTCCTATTTTCTCTTATGCCGTATCATCTCTTGATACACGCTTTTTTAAGGCTGAGGATTTCAGGGAAAGGGTAATGGATATTTGTAAGGCAGAGCCCATAGATACAATTCCGGAGGCAGAGCCCATAGGCCCTAAAAAGCTTTTGGATTTACTTATTATAGCCCCCTGTACAGGTAATACAGCCTCGAAGCTGGCAAACGGCATTACAGATACGCCTGTGCTTATGGCGGCAAAGGCGCATTTGAGGAATTCAAGGCCTGTTTTATTGGCAGTTGCCTCCAATGATGCTCTTTCGGGAAGCGCAGGTGCCATAGCAAGGCTTATCAACACAAAAAATATATACCTTACACCTATGTACCAGGATTCTCCTCAGGGTAAACCGACGTCTCTTGTGGCGGATTTTTCCTTGGTAAATGAAGCAGCCCGAGCGGCTCTTGATTCAAAACAGCTCAGACCTGTTTATCTTGTATAAAAATGTCAACAATATTGACATTTTTCGAGGTAATCGTTATTATATAGTAAAAAAGGAGATACTTATGAGGAAACTTAGGGAAATAAGGCGAAACAGAGGGCTCAGCCAAAGGGAGCTTGCACAAAGGCTCGGTGTGTCAAGATCTGCCGTTGCGATGTGGGAAACAGGCTCCAGCAGTCCGGATGTGGATATGCTCCAGAAAATATCAAGAGAGCTTAACGTATCAACAGACAGGCTACTGGGTATAGTTAACGTGCCGGAGGATTTTATCAACGTAAAAAACCTTTACTTACTTGATACAGAGCGTACACAGCAGGTAAAGGTTGCAGGAACTATCACGGTAGGCTACGGAGAAATATCCTGTAACGAAACAGACAGTATTGAATACGACAGGATAGACGACACCGAAAGGTACGTTTATATAATCGTAGAGGATAATGATATGTTTCCCGAAATTAAAAAGGGGGACATCGCCCTTGTAGAGCTGTGCGGAGAGCCTTATACTAATTCTCTTGTGGCTGTGGTGTACAACGGAATGGCTACGGTAAGGGAAATGAAAATTAATGATAAGGGTATAGTGTTATCCTGTATGAGAGAAGACGTTCCGGATGAGTATTATCCTTACAGTGAAAACAAATTACCGTATATAATGGGTAAGATAATAGAGGTAAAAAGAAGGTTTAATGTGTGATACACGGCTTATATATTAAAGAAGGACTGATTAAAATCAGTCCTTCTTTATAGTGTATACGTGCCTACTGTCAATAATTAAACTCACTGAAAATTAAACCAAAAAGTGCAATTATTCCAACAATCATAAAAATAATTGAGAATATAAGGCCGAGAATACCGAAGGTTTTACCTATTTTGCCCATTTTGTGTACGCTGCCGCCCTGGGGCTGTGATCTTTTGGCCTTACCTGAAAAAATTAATCCCACTATAGCAAAGGCAATAGTGAAAACACCGTAAAAACCAAAGGCAATACCCATCCAGGAAAGGGCGAATGACAATGCACTGAATACTATTCCAACAATTCCTGCACCCTTTGAAGGGCTCTTTTCGGGTACGGTGTCGATTACCTCGTTAACAGGAGCAGCCTCCTGTACGTTAACGGCAGTGCCGCAATTAGGGCAGAACAAAGCTTCTTCAACTAATTCTGTTCCGCAATTTCTACAAAAAGACATATAAATCCTCCTAAACTATTACACTGTGAGCTGTATCACAGTATAAATATATATCAAATAATTATTTATTGGCGCTTACGGTTTGTAAAATCTATGGTGCTTTTCATTTTTTCAACGCTCTGGCGCATAAACTCAATATCCTCTTTGTCAAGGCTAATATCACCGGCGCGGGCGGCCTCAATAATGTGGTGAGGCTTTCTTGAGCCTATAAGCGCACAGGTTATACCTCTTTGGGATATTGTCCAGGCGGTTACAAGCTGAGTGAGTGTACAGGAATATTTTTCACACAGCCCGCCCCATGAATCAAGCATTGTAAGTACAGGAAATCTTTTGTGAGGCTGAAACCAATGGATGTGATTTCTTGCTTCACCGGGTAAAAACGTGCTGCCCATACGGATTTTACCTGTTAAAAGCCCTTGCTCAAGAGGTGAATAGGCAAAAATGGCTATTTTATGCTTTGTACAGTATGGAACAAGGCTTTTTTCTATCTTGTTATCAAGCATACTGTATTTTGCCTGGTTTGCAATAATAGGCCCTACGGCTCTGTATTCCTCCATCTGGGTACAGTCTGCATTTGAAACGGCTACGTACCTTATTTTCCCCGCTTTTACAAGGGACATAAGGCATTCCATAGTTTCGCTTATAGGTGTATGGCCTTGATGCTCCTCCTGCCAATGTGTATGGAGTATATCAATATAATCCGTTCCAAGCCTTTTAAGGCTGTTTTCCACCTCTTTTGTTATTGTTTCAGGGTGCAGGCTGCGGTAAACGTCTACCCCGGAGGTTGTAAAGGAGTACGCCCCTCTTTTGTCCTCCCACCAAAGTCCGCATTTTGTGGAGATTATAACGTCCTCACGGCGGCGGTGCTTTAATGCTCTGCCTACAATTTCCTCGCTATGGCCGAATCCGTAGCAGGGGGCGGTATCAACAAGGTTTATGCCGCTGTCAATGGCGGTAAGAATAGTTTTTTCGGAAAGCTCGTCATCGCTTCCGCTCCACCATTCACCTCCGCCTATCGCCCAGGTACCAAGGCCTATTGGGGAAACATCAAGGCTTGTGTTAGGTAAACGTCTGTATGTCATATGTCTTTACCTTATACATACAGTGAATCGTCGTTCTTTGTGTTTTTGGATTTGACGTAAAATACAGCGTAAACAATAGCCGAGGTTATGGGAGCAAGAACAAACATAAGCACCCATGTTGTTTTAGAAACGCCTATTGCAGTTTCGGGATGGCGTATAACTGAAAGAATACCAACCGTAGCCAATACCACTCTTACAAGAGAGAGTATCACAAGCCATGTAACAACTGCAGAAATTATTTGCTGAATAGAATCAATAGCTACTTCCATAATACCTAAAGAAGCCTCCGTAAATTATAATATATTGTTTATCGCTTTTGCAAAGCACTGAGCAATGATTTTAGTTCCTTCCTCAGAGGGGTGAATACAGTCCTCGGAAAGAAGCTCCATGGGAATACGTGTTGCCGCAGATGCCAAAAGGCCGTCCAAGGGGATATAATCCGTTTTGTATTTCACTGCAAGGCGGCGAAGCTCGCGGATTTTAGGGTCCAGATCCTCGCGGAAATGAACATATTTTCCTGCTGTATGTACAACGTAAGGCTCCGCAATGATTATATGTGTATTGGGAAGCTTTTCTCTTACAGCAGATAACATAGCCTCTATGTTCCGGGCAAACTGCTCAAGAGTTGTGGGCATATTGGAGTCGTATTTACGCCACGTGTCGTTTATGCCCATAAGCATACAGAGTATGTCAGGCTTAAGATCAATACATTCTCTGTCCCAGCGCTTAAGAATATCTGTTGTTGTTTCTCCGCTTATACCCTTGTTTATGATTCTGCACTCCTCCTTCAAAAGAGAGGGAACAAGTGATACGTATCCAATACCTAAATTGGTTATATCATCGCGGATACGGAATGTGTCCGTAATGCTGTCGCCTTGAAAAAGAATTGTCTTCACGATTTTATCCTCATAATCATTGGTTAGATAAATTATATATTTTTTTTATGTTAAAGTCAATCAGCCCTATATTTATATCATTTAAGAGTGCGTAGATATTCTTTTTGTGAGGGGGTTATTCTCAGGCTTTCACATGCCTTTTGTATTGCTTTGCGGTGTGTAAATTCGTCAAGCTCTCTGCGCTCTAATATAGGTACTGTACCTTCATACTGCTTAAAAAGTGCCGTGGCGAAGAACCACGCTCTCATCATATTAACGTAATATTCACTTGAGCATACGGATATGACAAGCCGTGAATATTCATCTCTGTATCCTTCATCCAGAAAATTGTCCATAAGCATTTTTACAGCAAAGCGTACCGTGTAGGTGTGTGGGGATAATATCCAGTCGTTTATATATTTATAGAGTACGCCTTTATACCCGTTTTTTACACGTAAGGATATTGAATCGCATACCGCCCAGTTATCAACATAAGGTAAAAAGCTGTGTACAGCGCCTATTGCATCACCCTTATCCTTCATAATGGATATAATCGCAGCGTGAACAAGGCTTTCCTCGTGGTATTTATGGGGAAGGTCCTCAAGAAACGTAACGTAATCACCGCTTTTGTAAAGCTCTCTTGCCATTTTCCTTATATAAGGCATTCTTACACCGATAATACTATCTGCATCAACGGTAGGTATAAGCCTTTGTGTAAACTCCTTATATTTCGCATCTCTAAGAGAAAAAAGTGTATTTTGTATGTTTTCTATAACGCGTTGCATATTGATTTATCCCTCGTAAACATTAAAAAATACTGTGTAGCATATATTATAGCATCACAGGTCCCTTTACAGGTACAAAACTTTTACCAAGCGGTACAATAAAATGAGAAAAATAAAAATAGCATACGGCGGATACGTAATTCTTTTAACAGTTCCAATTCTTTTATGCGTGTTTCCCCTTAAAAGCACACTTGCGGCAAAACAGGGGCTGGAGGTATGGGTACAGGGAGTAGTTCCCTCATTGTTTCCGTTTACAGTTTTATCAAGGCTTCTGGTTTCCTCGGTAAATATCAACAGAATACCTGCCGTAAGGTATATGGCAGGGGTATTGGGTCTGTCGCCTGCAGGAATGGGCGTTGTTGCTACGTCAATGCTTTCGGGGTATCCCACAGGGGCAAGGCTTACGGCATCGCTTAAGGATGAGGGGTACATATCCGCTGATGAGGCAGAGGATATTGCCTGTGCGTCGTCTTTTTGCTCACCTGCCTTTGCAATCTCCTACGTGGCGGGAGGGCTTTTGGGGAATTCTCTCTATTCAATACCTATGCTTATATCCCATTACGTATCAATGCTTTTGTATATTATCCTTTTTGTGAAAAAAGACCGTAAAAATACTGTTCTGGATAACTCCATAATCCCCATAAAGCGTGGCCCCCTTGGGAAAAGGCTTCTTGACGCCGTAAATTACGGGTGTACCTCCACCCTTGCGGTAGGCGGGTACATTGTGCTTTTCTACGTTTTTTGTACGTTGATACGGGTGGAGGGCTGCCCACTGTTTAACAACGTTATATTGGCGGTAAGCGAAATATCTATGGGTGCAAGGGCGGTTTCAGAGCTTCCCGTTGAGCTTGGTATAAAAATATCTGTGCTTACGGCGTGTATTTCATGGGGAGGGGCTTGTGTGATTATGCAAAGCACAGGCTTTATGCTGGCCTCCGGTATATCCTGCCGCAAATTTATATGGGCAAAAATAATGCAAGCATTCCTTGCGGGAACACTTGCATATGTAATTTGTTTAATCTTTATTTAGTGGGTAATGGTTACATATCCTCACCGTAATCATCACTTACTGCGTTTTGGCTTTCCATTGCAATATACTCACGCAGCTCCCTGCGGCTTTCGTTTATTTCAGCCTCAAGATCGCCAAGACGTGAAATAAGCTCGCCCATTCTTCTGTCCAGGTAGTTGCAGGTACCCTTTTTAAGCTCAAATGCCTCGTTTTCAGCCTCGGCAATAAGCTTTTTGCTGTATATATTTGCCTCGCGAACAACGTCTGTTTCAAGCACCATACGGTTTGTTGCGGCCTGGGCGTCTGTCATCATATCGTCAGCCTGCTTTTGTGCCTCCATAATAAGCTTGTTCTTTTCTCTGCGGACGTGGTTTGCGGCCTGGATTTCTGTGGGAAGCTGTGCGCGCATATCGTTGATTATGCTGAGTATGTCCCTTGATTTCAGAACACACTTTCCTGAAAAGCCGGGCTTTGTATTTTCATTTACAAGATCCTCTAAAAGGTCCAGTAAGTCATTTACGCTCATTTTGACTACTCCTTTATTTTTTTGTGGCGTTTATGCGCTCCTTAATGTCGTTCAAAACCTCCAGAGGCACCATTTCGGCAATATCGCCGTTTAATGATCCTACCTCCTTAACGATGCTGGAGCTTAAGTAAGAATATTTGTAGTCCGTAGGAATAAAAAGTGTTTCTACCTTTCTGTCCAGCCTTCTGTTTGTAAGAGCCATCTGGAATTCGTATTCAAAGTCGGATACGAATCTCAAGCCCTTAAGTATGGTTTTGCACTTATGCTCGTGCATAAAATCAACCAAAAGCCCCTCGAAGCCACAAACCTCTATTTCCCTTGCGTTACTTAAATGAGCAATACTCTTTTTTATAAGCTCAACACGCTCCTCAACGGTAAACATAGGTGATTTACTTGGGTTTGCAACTACTGCAACTATAAGATGGTCGAAAAGCTGTGAGCCTCTTTTTATTATATCGTAATGCCCGAGTGTTATCGGGTCAAAGCTGCCGGGATAAACTGCTGTTGTCATATCGTGCTTTTCCTTTCGTAAAAATCAGGTTCAAGCTCTGCAAATACAAAGCGTGTTTTGCCGTAACGCCTTGTATCCACCTCCACAAGACCTTGGGGTAACGTAGGGCTGTCGGCAGGGTCGTGCTGAAGAATAAGTAAGCCATCCTCCGCCAACACCTTACCGTCTAAAAGAGCTTCTATAACCTGAAGGGCTATATCGTATTTTGCATAAGGCGGGTCTACAAAAATAATATCAAAGGCCTTTGGCGGAAGCCTTTTGGCCGCTGTTACGGCATCTGAGGGTATTACCCTCGTACAGTCGTTACATTTAAGATAGTCAATATTATACTTAATTGCGTGAAGGGCTACCTTATCGCACTCAATAAACGTAGCGGAGGTGGCACCGCGGCTTAAGGCCTCAAGGCCTACGTTGCCTGTACCTGCGAATACATCAAGAAATCTGCAATCACATACCCTTGTTGAAAGTATATTAAAAAGAGCCTCCTTGGCCATATCAGAGGTGGGGCGAGTATTGTTGCCCTTTACAGATGCAACAGGGCGGCCCTTCCATTTTCCTGCAATTATTCGCACGGCATAAATCCCTTCATTGTTCTTTACTAGTGTGGATTATATCATATAAAAAAGGTTATTACAAGTAAAGCTATGGTAATAAGGTAATTACGTAAAAATTGCCAATAATTAAATTTGCCTTAAAAATCGGCAAAAATCATTTTTTACGCAAATGGGTTGGTTGACAAAAAAAATAAATGGTGGTATTATTTATTATTGGTATGGTGGGCTTACTGTAACGTATGGCTGAAATACCGCGTATTTTTTGAGATAAGAGGAAAAAATGAAAAAACATATTGCTAATATTCTTACCGGTTCACGTTTGGTTATAGCGGCATTTATAGTTGCTATATATTATATGAGTGAGAATTGGTTTTGGTGGTGCCTTGGGCTGTTTGTGTTCGGCTGCCTTACAGACGTTGTAGACGGTTCCTTTGCACGTGCGTTCGGTACGGTAAGCAATTTTGGTAAGCTGTTTGACCCTGTTGCAGATAAGGTAATGATGGTTTCCATTATATTTGTATTTGCGGCAGACGGAAGAATTGCGTGGTGGGTACTTTGCGTTGTTGCGGGTAAGGAGCTTACCATGATGCTTGTTGCGCTTCTTCTCAAAAACAAGGTTGGAACCACGGTTTCTGCAAACTGGGTAGGCAAGTCTGCAACAGTTCTTTTCAGTATAGCTGTTGTGCTTGCGGCATTTAAGGTGCCGTATAACGAGTACGTGGTTATTGCTGCAGTTGTGTGGACGTTGGTTGCAATGGTGCAGTACGGTGTTAAGTATCTTTTGAACGTTAAAAAGGATAAACCCGCGGATGGTGCTGCTGAATAAGAGCATTTCTAAGGTGTAAATTATTCTTTTATTGGAGTTGTATGGAATTTAAGATTAAAATAGAAGTTTTTTTCTATAGAATAACGAGGTTCTTCAAAAGGCTGGCCCGGTATTTCAAGAAAATAGCGGGATTTATATGTAACTTATGCCTTATGCTTGTAACAGGCTTTAAGCTTGCATGCAAGGCAGTGTGGGATGCTGTTGCCCATTTTATTGCATTTTTCGTTTCCGTATTCTATTTTTTCATGAATCAGAACGTATGTGATATAGACGAAAGAAAATATATAAGGGCAATGAAAAAGGTAAAATACCCCTTAAAAACATTGGAAATACGCTTTAAGGCTAAAAACGTATTTTCGTTTTTGGGTATGGTGTTTTCCACCCTCTTTGCGGCTGTGCGTATGTATATACGTTCTGTATCGGAGAAAACAGACGTAACCGTACAGAATAATATTACCCGTGTAAAGGAGCTTAAGAGCAAGGTAGAGCAGAATAAGCTTATGGCAGAGGCGGAAGCCGCAGCTGCAGCAGAGGCCGCTCAGGCAGAGGGGTCTGCAGAAAGCGCTCCTCTAAAGAAGACTCCCTATTTCAAAACACCCAAGGGAAAGGTTGCGCTCAGACGTTCATTTATTGTAGCGGGTATAATCGTTTGCGTGTTTGCCTTTTCACAGGTGGTGCAGTACACCTCCACCTACGCATACGAAAGCTCTGCTGTAAAAAATAACCTTATAGAAGCATATTCCGTAGATATAAACGGTATTACCTGCGCTATTATTACCGATACCCAAAGTGCAGAGGATATGATAACGGAGCTTAAGGCAGAGTATGACGAGGAGCACAAGGTTGACGCTGTTGTTGGTACAGAGGTTAAATTTAAGAAAATATTTACTACAAAAGTATCCCTTACAGCAGATGACGAGCTTCGTTCTCTCTTTATGGCGGCGTTGAACTTCAAAATCAGCGCAATACACATGTTTATCGACAACGTTGATATAGGCTATTTCGAAAGCATTGAGGCAGCAGAAAAGATAATAAATACATCGGTTGATGAATACTGTGTGCGGTATTTAGGTGATGAAATAGAGATTGTAGATGCATATATCGTTGAAAAGCCCACGTATGCAGATGTTAATATCAACTATAACGAGCTTACAGATGAAAGCGTTGTAATCGAAAAACTTTTAAGCGACGTTAAGATAATAAAGAACTTTGCCCCCAAGAACGAAATGGAATTCATAGAGCTTATAAGGGCTCACAGGAAATATATAACTGAAATCGAGGGTATTCCTGCGGAGGAAATCAGTATATATTACGAGATGGCAGATGCTCTTGATGCTCAGGCAGATGCGGCTTCCGCCGTTATAATGGCTGTTGACGGTAATGAGGATGAGGAGGTAAGGCTTCCCAGCGAGGATATTCTTCTCAAGAACGTTCTTGTAAAGGTAGAAACAAGGCTTGCAAACTACGCTGTTGTAGCAGACGTTGTAAGGGAGGAAAGCATACCTTACTCTACAGTATATAAGCGTACAAACTCTATGTATTATTACTCCCAGAAGACAATTCAGAAGGGCGTAAACGGTAAAAAGAGCGTTGTATCACGTGTTACTACGGTTAACGGGGACGTTATTGATTCCGTGGTTATGAGTGAAACAATATTATCAAAGCCCAAGGAAAGAATAATTCAGAAGGGTACACAGCTTACCAGAGGTACGCGTATCACAGCCCTTTCAGGCTCTACGGTATTAAAATTCCCTGCAAGCGGTACAGTAACCTCCACCTTCGGATGGAGAACTGTTTCAGGCTACGGTAAATCATACCACTATGCTCTGGATATAGCAAATAACACAGGTACGTCGGTATATGCCGCTGCCGCAGGTAAGGTTGTTGCTGCAGGCTGGTACGGTAACTACGGATACCGCGTAAAGATAGACCACGGCAACGGTATTCAGACCTTGTATGCCCATGCAAGTAAGCTTTTGGTATCTGTTGGGCAACAGGTAAAGCAGGGTCAGAAGATAATGCTTATGGGCTCCACAGGCTGGTCCACAGGTCCCCACGTACATTTTGAGGTTTACGTAAATGGTGAGAGGGTAGACCCAACAAAATACGTTTACTGGTAAGATATACACCGATACAGAATGAAAAAGGGTAATTCATAACGGGATTACCCTTTATTTTATTTTAATTATATTGAATTATATCTTTTATATGTGGTATAATATTTTGCAAACTTTTTTGAAAAGCCAATGAGGAATAACGTGAAAAATACTTTTTCACGCGGGTTTTGTGGCTTTCGCCACCTACTGCCGCGGCGATTTTGCGACGTAAAACCGGCCCCAATTACCCAAGAAAGGAAGGCTTTCGACAAACGAAAGTCATAGTTATTAAAATGAATATATCAGTAAAAAAGGATTATACAAAAGAAGGTCTTCTTTACGGCCTTTTATTTATCGGAATCGGCGTTGCGGCGGCGGCAATAACGTTTTTCTGGGGACTTATACTTATGATGTTCGGTATAAAGGATGCATCCTCCTCCTGGATAGTTGCCGCTGTTATGATTCCTGTTTCCATTCTGTTTTACCATTCTATGATTTATAAAATAGGGTATAAGGATTCTCTTGAGGGTAAGTACAATAAAAAAAGAATATACGTAGCTGCCCTTACAGTATTTATATTTCAGATATTGGTTGCTGTTTTGGCAATAAATGAATTTTCGAATACTATGGAGCAGGGCACCTGGTACAGAATAGCAGGCTTTATATTTGCGCAGTACGGGTATTTCTTCAACAAATTCCCGGATTTTATGCCGGAGCTTTTCGTGATTCCTGCATTTATTGAGGCTGTTGTAATGATAATATCCTACGGTATGAGTGAAAAAACAGAAAAAAAGGACCATGCTATGGATAAGGCCGCCGTTGATTTTAGGGCTTCTCTGGAAAAGGAGCAGTATGGCCGTGATGATATTCCTGCAGGGGAAAGAGCCTCCCGCAGTGAGTCCCTGCGTAACGAAAATGCAGATGCCGATAAATAATTTGTGTGAGAGAGGAATGTAACAGTGGCTATAAACGAAATGGATAAGCTCAGTGAGCTTAAATACCTTTCTCATACTCTTGAGGTAATAGATAAAGAGATAGATATTTCCGAGAAATTTATTAAGGGTCAGTACGACGAAATAAAGGGAACAAACAGGGCCTATGCCTCCGACGTCCCCGTGCTTAACGGCGGTGCGGATTTCGATCAGATAGTGGAAATTTACAGATATAACGACGCAGTTTATCACGAGGAAAAAAAGTATTATGATAAGGTGCGTTGGCTTTCCGTGCTAAAAAAAATGCGTGAAAGCGCATACTTCGGAAGAATAGATTTTTGCGAGGACGGCGAAAGGTATTGCGATACATACTATATCGGCATAAATACCTTAAGAGATGATAAGGGTGATTTTACAGTTCTTGACTGGAGAGCCCCTGTATGCAGCCTTTACTACGAATACGAGGTAGGAAATGCAGGCTACGAATGTCCCGCAGGCAGAATAGACGGCGTACTTACCGTAAAAAGGCAGTACGGCATTACAAGGGATAATATTGATTACGTTTTCGATACCGATGTAGTAATAGAGGATGAATTGCTTTGCCGCCTTCTTTCCGAAAGCAAGGATAATACAATGGGTACCATTGTAAGCAGTATTCAGCGTGAACAGAATATTGCCATTAGATATAATGACAACAAGACTCTCTTTATTTTCGGACCTGCAGGAAGCGGAAAAACCTCTATTGCTATGCACCGTGCGGCATATATGCTGTACAAATACAGGGATACTGTTTCCTCTGAAAATATGCTTATTTTTTCCCCTAACAGCGTTTTTGTGGATTATATATCCGGCGTTCTTCCTGAGCTTGGTGAAAACAACGTTATTATAAGAACTCCCCTTGAAATGATAAAGGAAATGCTTCCGGAATTCACCGTAATATACGAAATGAGTGAAAGAATGGAATCTGTTATGAGGGGTGATGAGAGGGCAGAGCAAAGGGCAAGGCAGGCATCCTTCAAGAACAGCCGCGTTTTTCTGGACGTTGTCCGCTGTTATGTGGATTACATCGGGAAAAACGGTATAGAATTCAAGGATTTTTATTACAGAAATGAATTGCTGATGAGCGCACAGGAGATGAAAAAGCTCTATCTTGAGGATTGGTCCGATATGAACTATGCCCAGCGCCTTAAGAGGATTTCATCCAGAATACGCGCCAAGCTTGACGTTTATATAGAGCTTAAGAAAAAGGAGCTTACAGAGGAAAACGCAGGGCTTTTCGATTGGGAAATTGCGGAAAACGTAAGCAGAGGCTTAAGCAGTGAGTTCAGCGGTATCAAGGAGGAGATAGACAGGCTTTTCGCTGTGGATACACGCAGAATATACTGTGATATGTATTTAACGAAGGATTTTTTTGATTCTCTCAATATTGATATGCCCTTTGAGGAATGGAAGGATATGATTTCTCCCGGCGCTATATTCAACGGAAGGCTTTTGTGGGATGATTTCTTCCCCTACGTCTACCTTAAGGCTGCAATCACAGGGGCAAGGCTTAAGGAATCCGAGGATATTATGTTCGTTTTTGTTGATGAATTCCAGGATCTTCCTCCCGTAGCCCTTGCGGCAATGGAAATGCTTTTCCCAAAGGCTACAATGACCTTTGTAGGCGATTCAAACCAGACAATAGACGGTACAGGCTTTATATACGGCGGTGAAAATGTAAGGGGAATATTCACTAAAAGGGACGTTGACGTGCTCAACCTTACAAAAAGCTACAGGTTTACAAAGGAAATCGCAGAGTACTGCTCGTCAATAATAGATTGCCCCGGTATCGAATATATGGATAGACACGGCGATAAGGTTCACCTTGAAAAGGCAGGCAGCCTTGTGTCAAGGGTAGAAAGCGTTGCTAAAAAAATAAACTCACTTAAAGAGGCGGGGCTTTCATCAATGGCTGTTATATGCCGTAACAGCAATACTGCCCAAAGGGTAAGTGATATGCTTTCCCAAAAGGGCGTTCCTGTAACACTTGTTAAGGAAAATCAGAATACATTTGTAAGAGGGATAAGCGTTGTGCCCTCGTATTTATCCAAGGGTCTTGAGTATGATGCGGTATTTGTTATAGACGCAGATAAATACTCTTTTGAATCGGAAAGAAAGCTTTATTATACGGTTTGTACCCGCGCACTTCATACTCTCTACGTATACGGTGAACCGACAATAAGAAAGGTAATACGTAACAAATAATGCCTTACGTCATATAATGCTTCTATACAGGGGGTGTTTATATGAAAAGAAAAAAGGTATTTAAGCTGATAATAGTTGTTCTGATTTTGGCTGGAGTAGGTACCGGTGCCTTCTTCTACGTGGATTTAAGCCTTCGCCCTTCAATATTGGCGCTTTCACAGGTAAGGGTAAGGTATTATGCTGTTAACGTTATGAATAATGCCGTTAAGGACGTACTATCACAAAACGACGGGCTGGAAACTCTTGTAGAGGTGATAAGGGATGATAACGGTGCTATCAAAATGGTAAAAACTGACGCCGTATCTATGAATAAGCTTTCCACCCTTGTTACACAAAGGGCGCAGGAGGGAATGGGCGAGCTTGATTCCATAGAATTTGCAGTCCCCCTGGGCTCGGTGCTTACAAACGGACTGTTATCCGGCAGAGGCCCTGATATTAAAGTGAAAATGCTCCATTCAGGCTCTGTATCAACGGATTTTTCCACGGTGTTTGAAAATGCAGGAATAAATCAGACGTGGCTGAGGGTGTATCTTGTAATGTCCACACAGATACGTGTGTTTGCGCCTCTTGCAGGTGAATCTGTTAATGTAGAGGCAAAAATACCCGTTACCGAAATGATAATTGTGGGAGAGGTCCCCGATACATACATAAACGTACCTAATATGGATGACGCACTAAACCTCATTCCGTAATACTTGAAAACATTTGAAAAATAATGTATACTACTAAGATAAAGTAGGAAATATGTGCTTAAAATACGTATAAAAAAGGAAGCCGTACAATGGAAAACAGGCGCTTAAAGCATCTGGCAGAGCTTGAAAAAAAGATATCCTACACATTTTCAGATAAGGAGCTGCTCAATCAGGCTCTTACCCACAGCTCTTACCGCGCAATGGTTGCAAACGATTGCCCGTATAATGAGGAGCTTGAGTTTTTAGGGGACTCCGTTCTGGATTTGGTTATAGGTGAATATCTGTTTTTGAAATACAAAGATTGGGATGAGGGTAAGCTTTCCAAATACAGAGCCCGTGTTGTCTGTGGGCAGTCCCTTATTATAGTGGGGGATATGTTTTCCTTGGGTGATTTTATTCTTGTAGGCAAGGGCGAGCAGACAGGCAAGGGTATTCAGGCAACTATACTTGAGGATGCCGTAGAGGCGCTTATCGCTGCTATATACATAGACGGCGGATTTACAGAGGCAAAAAAATTTATAATGAGATTTTTTACGGAGCACATCGAAAAAATTTCATCAGAAAATCTTTTCAGGGATTTCAAAACAGAGCTTCAGGAAATAGTACATCAGTACAGGGGATATAAAATAGAATACAGGCTCCTTGGATACAGCGGTCCGGACCACGACAGGACCTTTACCGTAGAGGTCCTTATAAATAACGAGGTTGCAGGCACAGGCGAAGGTAAAAGCAAAAAGGATGCTGAAAAAAATGCGGCATTTGCGGCAATAGAGAATTTTGAACACGGTAATATTAAAATATTGAAACGAAGGTAAAAGCCATTGTTTATCAAAAGATTGGAAATGTACGGCTTCAAGTCCTTTTCAGAAAGGACAAGCATAGAGTTTAAGGACCTTATAACAGGCGTTGTAGGCCCTAACGGAAGCGGTAAAAGTAACGTTGTAGATGCTATTTTATGGGTACTGGGGGAGCAAAGCGCAAAAACTCTCCGCGGTAGCCGTATGGACGATATTGTCTTTAAGGGTACGGAAAAACGCAAGGCAAACGGCTTTGCGGAGGTTTCGCTTATACTGGATAACAGTGATGGTGAGCTTCCTATAGATTTTACCGAGGTTGTTGTTACCCGCAGGCTTTACCGTTCAGGTGAAAGCGTATATCAGATAAACAGGGCGGATTGCAGGTTAAGGGATATAATAGACCTGTTTGTGGATTCGGGTGTAGGTAAATACGGCTTCTCCATTATAGGTCAGGGTAAAATAGCCGAAATGTTAAGCGCTACTCCCGAGGGAAGGCGTTACATATTCGAGGAAGCCGCGGGAATTATGAAATACAAAATCCGCAGGGATGAGTCCCAGAAAAGGCTTCACCTTACAGAGGAAAATATTACAAGAATAGATGATATACTTGCGGAAATAAATCAGTCCTTGCCAAAGCTTGAAAAGGAAGCTTATAAGGCAAAGCAATACCTTGAGCTTGCTCAAAAGCTTAAGGATGACGAAATTCAGCGATTTGTTATAGAGTACGATAAGGTTTTTGGCAGAATAGACGTTCTTGAAAAGCAGATAAAGCTTTTTGATAACGATATAGCTCTTCACGAAAAGAGCAAGGAGGAGCTTGAGGCAAGAAAGGAAAGAGTTCTTGCCGAGGTACGCGATATTGCCGAAAGGATAGATGTACTCAGAAACAAGGAGAGGGAGAGAATTGTATCCATAGAACGCCTCAAGGCTGAAATCAATATGATAACAGCAGAGGACGAAAGGCTTTTATCCGAAAAAAAATCAAACGAGGAGCAGAAGAAGTATTATACCGAGGATTTAGCCCAGACAGAGGAGATGGCAGGTATATTAACTCAGGTTCTCACAGAAAAATCAGCAAACAGAAACGAAATTTCAGCAGAGATAAGTGTGCTTTCATCAAGCCTTGAGGAGCTCCGAAGCAGAAATGCCAAGGTGCTTGGGGAGCTTGCCATACTTGAGGAGGAGCAGAAGAGGGATACTGCAGAGCTTAACAATATCGAGGTAGAGCTTTCTTCATCAATAACCTCTCATCAGTATATTTTGGAGGAAAGCAGGCGTACGGAGGATGATTCCGAGGAAGGCTCCAGCCTTATAAAGGATATGACAATGCGCCGTGATATGTACAGGGAGGAATATGAGGGTATTTCCTCAAAGCTTGAAGAATGTACGTCAGAGCTTGTATCCTTAAACAGCAGCTACGAGGGTCTTAATAACGAATATACCCTTAAAACAGAGGAATATAACTCTTTGGGCCGCAGAATTGAATCCCTGCGCTCACGCTGGTCTGCTCTTAACGAAATGAAGGAAAGCCTCGAGGGCTTCAATAACAGTACAAAGGCTGTTATGCAGCTTAGGGGCAGAAATTTGCCGTTCTCATCTGAAATTATAGGCACAGTATCCGATATTATTCGCGTAGAGGCAAAATACGAAACGGCTATCGAGGTATCCCTTGGCGCCGCCGTACAGAATATTGTTGTAAAGACAGACAGGGGCGCAAAGGATATAATCGCATTCATACGTGAAAAACGTATGGGTTATGCTACGTTCCTGCCTCTTAACACGGTTCAGGAAAGAAGAATTTCAGATAACGATTTAAGGCAGATAAGGCATAAGGGCTTTTTAGGCGTTGCTGGGGACATTGTTTCCTGTGATGCTCAATACAGGCATGTAGCCTCAAACCTTTTAGGCAGAATACTTATTGCGGATAATCTGGATAGCGCAAGTGAAATAGCCAGGGCTACAAGGTATGTATACCGTGTTGTAACCCTCAACGGAGATGTTATAAACGCATACGGCTCTATTTCAGGCGGTAGCAGAGCGCGCTCCAATATATCAAATATTTTCTCCCGTACACGTGAAATGGATGAGATAGAGGCAACTATTTCCTCCGAGGAGAAAAAAAGAGACAATATCCTTAACAGTATTCGCGATATAAAGGAAAAGAGAGATATAGCCCTTAAGGAATCTGAAAAGCTCCGTGAAAGGCTTCACAGCCTCGACCTTGATTCAAATATCGCTAAAAAGAATTACGAATATATACTTGTTGAATATCAGAAAGCACAGCAGGTGCAGATGCAAAGAAGGCTGCGCTCTGTTGAGCTTAAGGAGCAGCTTGCCCAGGTAGAGGAATCGCAAAATACCAACAAGCTTCGCGTAGAGGAGCTTAAGGGCGTTATTGCCGAAAGGGAAATACGAATAGAGGAATATACCGGGGCTGTAAGCGCGGACCAGGAAAGCATATCCACCAAGGATAGTCTGCTCACAGAGGTAAGGGTTAATCTTACGTCTGTTGAGGGTGATATTAAAATGGCACAGTCCAAGCTGGATGATGCTGCTGCCCGTATGGAAAAGAGAAGGTCCCAGATTGCCGAAATTACAAGGCGTGAGGGTGAAATAGATAAGCTTATTGCAGAGGACAGGGTAAGAATTAAGGGCCTTGAGGAAAGCCTTAAGGATGCAGGCAGTGTAGACGATAACGAGCGCAAAATGCTTGCAGAGCTTGACGTTGAATACAAGAGAGCCCAGCAGACAAACGAATCCCTCACCTCGGAGATTATGTCCGTAGATGCGGCTGTTAATGAAATAGTCGCGAAAAAGCATGAGGCCGATAATGAATTGGTCCGTGGGGACAGTAATCGCCAGAGCCTTCAGAGCCGTATGTGGGAAAATTATCAGGTTACAATATCTGATGCAAGAAATTACGAATACGAAAAGACTGAAATTGAAGAGCTCAACAGGCGTATAAGAGAATACAAGAGTGAGATATCAAAAATGGGTCAGGTCAATGCTCTGGCTCCACAGCAGTACGAGGATACACGTCTGCGCTTTGAGCATATGTCAAAGGAGCGCAACGACCTTGAAAATGCCAAGTACGATATAATCAACATCATAACTGAAATAACTCAGGAAATGAGGGTAATATTTACCGAGGAATTCAAAAAGATAAACGAATATTTCGGCGACGTATTCAAAAAGGTATTCGGAGGAGGTAAGGCAAGCCTTGAGCTTATAGGCTCTGATGACGTTCTTGAGGCAGGTATTGATATTATTGTAAGGCTTCCCGGCAGCGTTACACAGCATCTTTCACTGTATTCAGGCGGTGAAAAGGCCCTTGTTGCAATTTGTCTGCTTTTTGCATTGCTTATGTGCCATCCCGCATCCTTCTGCGTTCTTGATGAGATTGATACCGCTTTGGATGACAGTAACGTAGTTTTACTTGCCAAATTTATTAAGGAATTCAGCGTAGCATCCCAGTTTATAATGATTACACATAAAAAGGGAATGATGGAGGTTTGTGATTCACTTTACGGCGTATCAATGCCTGAAAAGGGTGTTTCATCCTTGCTTTCCGTTTCTTTTGAGGATAGTAAGGAGTATGTAAAATAATGGCAGGTTTTTTTGAAAGGCTTAAAAACGGCATTGCAGCAACGCGAAACGGAATAATCCGTTCAGTAAGAAGGATGGTTCTTTCCTTTAACGGAATAGATGACGACCTTTTTGATGAGCTTGAGGAAATACTCATAAGCGGAGACGTTGGCGTAAATACATCAATGAAAATTGTTTCCACAGTAAGGGAAGAGGTTATATCTCAAAATATAAAGGAGCCCGAGGGCGTTGTGGAAATAATGAAAAAGGTTATGGTGGATATACTTTCCTCTGTAAGCGATGGTACGGTAGACGTTAATACCCCTTGTGTTATAACCGTTATGGGTGTTAACGGTACGGGTAAAACAACAACAGTAGGTAAGCTTGCAAGGAAATATACGGATGAGGGAAAAAGCGTTATATTGGCTGCTGCTGATACCTTCCGTGCCGCTGCTATTGATCAGCTTGATCAGTGGGCAAAAAGAAGCTCAGTAAGGCTTATAAAGCATGAGGAGGGCTCGGACCCTGCCTCCGTTGTTTTCGACGCTGTTTCCGCAGGTAAGGCAAAGGGCTGTGATATAGTTCTGTGTGATACTGCAGGCAGGCTTCACAACAAGAAAAACCTTATGGCAGAGCTTGAAAAGATAGGCAGAGTTGTGGAAAAGGCATATCCCGGCGTAAACCGTGAAACATGGCTTGTTATAGATGCCTCCACAGGTCAGAATGCAGTTTCTCAGGCGCGTCTTTTTAATGAGGCAGTTCCTGCTACGGGCCTTATAGTAACAAAGCTGGACGGTACAGCAAAGGGCGGAATGATTTTCTCAATATACGACGAGCTTAAAATACCTGTCAAGTACGTAGGAGTAGGCGAGGGTATAGACGACCTTCAGCCTTTTGATTCAACTGCCTTTGTAAATGCGCTCTTCGAGGAGTAAACGGAGAATATATGCTGGACAAAAAAAGGGTAATATGCGGTATAAGCGGCGGAGTGGATAGCTCGGCCGCATGTCTTATGCTCAAAAATATGGGGTTTGACGTTGTTGCGCTGTATATTTCTATGTGGAATGAGGACAGTGAAAGGGGCGTAGCCCAGCTTGAGGCAGCACGTAAATGTGCAGAGGAGGCAGGAGTTAAATTTGAGCACGTTGATATGACTGAAAGATTTTTATCCCATGTTGTAGCCCCCTTTGTTCAAACGTATTTTGAGGGGAGGACCCCTAATCCCTGTGTACTGTGCAACCCGCTTTTGAAGTTTGCCACCCTTTTTAATGTGGCAGATAAGCTTTCGGCATACTATATCGCCACAGGACATTACGCAGGCGCAGGGTATTCCGAGGAGTATTCCTCGTATATGATTTCATCCATAAAGGATGAAAAAAAGGACCAAAGCTACTTCCTTTACGGCCTTGCAGATATGGATATAAGCCGTATTATATTTCCCTTAAGTAATATGAGTAAGGATGAGGTAAGAGCCCTTGTACGTGAAAACGGACTTTGTAATGCAGATGCCCCGGACAGTGAGGATATATGCTTTATGAAGGACGGAGATTACAGGCGCTTCATAGAGGAAAGAAGTGCTGATGAGCCATTAAGGGGGAATTTTATACGCGAAAATGGCGAGATAATTGCCCCTCACAACGGTATTCACGCCTATACGTTAGGGCAAAGGAAGGGGCTTAACGTTGCCGCAGGTGAAAGGATTTTCGTTACTGAAAAGCGCAGTAACGGGGACATTGTGCTTTCATCAAGGGATAATCTATACAAAAGGGAAATCCGGCTTATAAACGTAAAAAAGTTCGTTGAAGCACAGGAAAATACACAGTATTTTGCAAAAATACGCTCTGTGGGTAAGCCCTCTGGATGTAACGTTGTATGTAACCAGGACGGGGTCTGTGTTGTGTTTGATGAGCCGCAGTTTGCTCCCTCACCCGGGCAAAGCGTTGTAGTGTATGACGGTAAAGGATATGTGATATTAGGCGGTGAAATAGCCTGATATTTACTGATATTATTAAGCCTCTCTTCTATGGGAGGCTTTTTTTGTGTGAAATACGTGCTTCTTGGTAATAATCCCAATATACCCTTCTGGAGAATAGCGTGAAAAATACTTTTTTCACCCTAAGAAAGGAAGGCTTTCGACAAACGAAAGCTATGGTTATTAAAATGGAAGCACCTCTTTACAAAATAATAAAATCGTATAATGCCGTTGCCCAAAAAAGAATATCGTTTTTAGGTGTACTGCTTAATATTATACTTTATTCCGCTTTTTTCAGCACGTGCGTATATTTTGCCGTATATAAAATTACAGAAAGGGCAGCGTTGGGATATATAACCTCGGTACCCTTCTTTGTTTTTATAGCTGTAAGGCTTTATTTTTTCTCGAAAAAGGATTATATCCGTAAATATCACATTCAAAGAAAAATATGGGAAAATAAGCGTATATACAGCGCTCTGATGAATATGGATGAATATTCGTTTACTGCACTTTGTCTTGAGTATCTCAAAAGGAGATACGGGGTTTATAATATGAAATTAAGCCTCAACTGCTGGAAAAACGAAATAGACGTTATGGTGACGGAAACAATGCCCCACGCTGAAAATAAAGATATTTCATTTATAAACAATATGGATGTAAAGGGTACGGTGTATGTTGTTACAGATAAGGGCACAGAAGTATTATTTTGAACATTTATTTTAACAAAACAAAAACCACCACAGGAGAAATAATATTCCTGTGGTGGTGAGAGATAGGAACCCGGCTATACCGGGGGTCCCCTAT
>SVGI01000022.1 GCA_015056385.1 Clostridiales bacterium | reverse complement strand
TTTATGGGTAGTAAGTAATAGTTGCATGGCTGGCAGGCCAATAATAAACGCACTTGTGCGTTGCCAGTAGTGATTAGGGCTATGCCCGAAAATGAAAAACCACCCGCTATGCGGGTGGATATTTATTGTTGTATTTACGCTCGACATCCTAAGGAAATACGTAACCCTACGGACAAAATAAAGCACCCGGCAATCAGATAGACGGAAGCGTGCCGGGTGTCATAGAAAAGAGGTGGTGTGTTATGCTCGAAGTGCTCAAAGCAATATTAAAAGCACTGTATGAAATTGCAGTGCAGCTCGAAAAAATCAAGATTTACAAGTAACCACCTTATCACCACCAGAGGCGGGGTTTTCCGCTCTGCCTTTATTATAACAAATCAAAAAATAAAAGTCAACAAAAATTATGGATAGAACCATGAAAAATGACTATCACAAAAGCTGGGGATATAAGGCGGTAGAAGTTTACGGTATGACAGGCTGCGAATATGGGAAACGGACTTTGTTATGTGGCGTTTTAAGCCGACACTTTCTCTTGAAAGGCAATAGATAATATGTTAGACTATACGTTGCAAATAAAAAAGAAAACGGTATCAGTCAATGGTAAGAAGATTTATATCATATTATAAGCCCCACAAGGTCCTTTTCACCCTGGACCTTATTGCCGCATTTTTTGTATCGGTATGCGACCTTGTGTATCCGGTTATAACCAGAAATATGCTCAACAGCTATATTCCCGACAGGAATATGACGTTTCTTATAATCGGCGCAGGGGCCCTTGTTCTTGCGTATATAATTAAAATGGGTCTTAATTATTTTATTTCCTACAACGGACATCTTGTCGGTGTTTATATGCAGGCGGATATGCGCCGCGAGCTTTTCTCACACCTGCAAAAGCTTCCCTTTTCTTATTACGACGAGCACGAAACAGGCGGTATAATATCCCGTATAGTAAACGACCTTATGGATATATCCGAGCTTGCCCATCACGGCCCGGAGGATTTGTTTATATCGGGCATAATGCTTATAGGCGCGTTTATATATCTTTCAACTATAAATATAGTTCTCACCCTTATAATTTTTGCCTTTATCCCCATACTTATTTTCTTTTCGTGGCGTATGCGCAAGAGGATGATGGATGCCTTTATGGAAACCCGTAAAAAGGTTGCCGTTATAAATTCAACTATTGAAAACAGTATAACAGGTATCCGTGTAGCAAAGGCGTTTACAAACAGCGAATATGAGGAAAAGAAATTCGAGGAGGGTAACGTGGGCTTTGTGTCTGCCCGCTCAAGGGCGTATAAGGCAATGGCGCAGTTCTTTTCAGGTACGGGCTTTATTATAAGCCTTCTTAACGTTGCCGTGCTGGTGGGAGGCGGTATATTTACCTATAACGGCGTTATAGATTACGTGGACCTCACTACCTTTATGCTCTTCATAAATCTTTTTACGACCCCCATACGCACCCTTGTCAACTTTATGGAGCAGTTCCAAAACGGTATGACAGGCTTCAAACGCTACATCGAAATAATTGATGAGCCCATAGAAAATGAAAAGGAGGGCGCAGCCCCTCTTAATAACGTAAGGGGAGAAATTGAATTTAATGGCGTAAGCTTTTCGTATAATAACGGGCTTCCCGTATTGGAGGACGTAAGCCTTAAGGTTGAGGCAGGCACCACCCTTGCCCTGGTAGGCCCTTCAGGGGGAGGAAAAACTACTATATGCCACCTGATACCTGCCTTTTATCCTCTTGAAAGGGGAAGCATTACCATAGACGGCGTGGCTGTTGAGGATATAACCTTTGAATCCTTAAGGCAGAATATAGGTATAGTTCAGCAGGACGTATTCCTTTTTAATTCAACTATAAGAGATAACATAGCCTACGGCAAAATGGATGCAACCGACGAGGAGATTTTTGAGGCTGTTCGTATGGCAAACCTTACGGAGTTTATAGCATCCCTTGAAAACGGCCTTGATACCCAGGTGGGTGAGCGCGGCGTAAGGCTTTCAGGCGGTCAGAAGCAGAGAATAGGTATTGCAAGAGTATTCCTTAAAAACCCCAAAATACTGATTCTTGACGAGGCCACAAGCGCCCTTGATAACGCAACGGAACTTATGATACAGCAATCCCTTTCAGAGCTTTGCAAGGGCAGGACCTGTATTGTTGTTGCCCACAGGCTTTCAACTGTAAAGAACGCAAACGAAATTGCCGTTATAGAGGGCGGCAGACTTGTGGAAAAGGGTACCCATGAGGAGCTTCTTGAGAAAAAGGGAAGCTATGAAAAGCTTTATACAGCACAGTTTACGCTTGTAAACGGGTAAGGATAAGTTGAAAATAAAACCCCACGGAAAAAATCTTTCCGTGGGGTTTGTGATTATGTACGGCTTAAATCGTAATCCTTTCACCCCTTAACGCTCTGCGTTCAAGGTTCTCTCTTTGCTCACGGGTCATGCGTGAGGGGTCTGCCTTTCTCTGCCCGCCTCCGTAGGCGGTTATGCTTCCCTCCTGGGGGCGCATTCCTCGGGCTAAAATATCGTTTACAAGCATCTGCCTTGTAAGCCGCGCCGTTTGTGATATGGCATCCCTTGTAATTTCCTCGGCGTGAACGGCTCTGTACGCCGTTTGTGCATCACTTGCCATCATTATTTTTACAAAGCGTGGGTCGTTAAGGGAGGCGTGTATATCTGCGTTGGGGAAGCGCTCCTCAAGCCCCTTGAACTGTTGGGCAATATTTTCCCTCATCTGCTGTATACGATGCTTTCTCTCAAGGCTTAACGCTTCCTCATCTACACTTTCGGCCTTTACATCAGGTGCTTCTCCCAGCATTTTTGCAAGGGCATTGGTATCCCGTGGGTCTATCCCCTTGTTTTTTGCAAAGGCTTCAATAGCGGGGGATAAAAGCTCGTGGCGCTCCTCCATTTCCTTATATTTCTTAAAGCGCTCGTTGATTATTCCCTGGATGTATTTTGAGCTTTCTTCCTTATACTTACCCTTTATAAGCTCCCTGAACTCTGCCCCTGTGTCTGTTGCAGGGGTAGATTCCGTGGTTGCCTGGGCAGGGGTGTTTACAAGCGCTTCCCCTGTCTCCTCTGAAAAAAGCTGTATATCGAAAAATTTATAGGGCATATTTATCTCCTTTGTATTTAATTGATTACTGATACGTCGTTTGCTGTGAGGGCGTTAAGCCTGTACTTTTCAAGGTTGTCGCTTATTATCTTCATTACGGATTCCTTGCCCTCAAATTCCATCATCTCCATAGCTCCAAGGGCCTCTGTTGCGCGTCTTGGGTCAAAAAATCCCATGGAATAAAATTCCTTTGCAAGCTCGTTTCGTGAAACCTGTGAAAAGGGACTGCTTAACGATGACTTTATAACAATGTCAAAGTGGGGCTTGCGGTAAAAGGCTTCACCTCCCATAACACCCTCCTGCTCCTGGGGAATAAGGGAGGTGTTTGTGTATGAAACGAAGTTGTATTCACCGTTTTTTCCCAATATTCTAAAGCTCCTCGGCATATCGTAAAACTGCCTTACAAGCTCAACCGTAAGCTCTACAACCTTGGAGAAGGCTCGGTAGCTTCCCTTTATCATATCCCTTGAAAGCTTGCTTCCGCTTTCCTGAAGGGCCGCAATAGCGCTTGCCGCAGTTACCCCGCCCGTTGTGCCGCCCTGGGAAAAATCTCGGTTGGCGCAGACCTCCTTAAGCTCATCAATTTTGGATTGATAATATGAAAGGTAAATGGGGGAGATAGGGTCTGTTTCTATCTCGCGGATATTTGATTCGTCAAGGCTTCCCGCAACGGAAATAAAGGGCCTTGTAAAATCAGCAAAGGCGTTAAGGTCTATGCCTCCGTCCTCACGCACGAAATACCTTCTTCTGCAGCTCATAAGGGCGTTTTCAACTATTGCCTGATTAAGCTTGTCTATTGTTTTCTGGGTATCCTTACCTATATCCACGTAGCCTCTTCCTACAGGGTATTCGCTGTCGGGGAAAAGCTTGTCAAGGACAAAGGGGTACATTCCGTGGTCGTATATGCCGCGGTTGCAAAGCAAGGGGTCGTTTTCCGTAGCGTAGAGAATAACGTCTGCGGTAAAGCGGCACAAATGAAGCACGGTGGTTCCCCGGGGAGTATGCTTTTTGTAGTACCAATCTACCACGATGCTTTTATCGTTGCCGGAGTATTCCTCGTCCCCAAGATGCATAGGTCTGTCGCGCTTATCGCTTAACGCGCCCTCAAGCTCCGGTATATGGGGGTATTCGTTGAGTAGCTCACTGTTATCCACAAGTGAAAGATAAAATACGTTTTTACTCTCCTGAATATCTCTTACGCCCCATTCCCAAAACAAATCAAGAATGTCCAGCTGCTTTATTTCAATATCACCCAGCCCGTTTAAGAGATTTTTATTCCAGAAAACTCCCTCAAGCCCTGTGCCTGTTTTAAGCTTGTACCACCATTTTTCGGAATAGGTGTTTTCATAATTGTTTTTTTCAAGTATGGCGGGAATAATGCCTGAAAGCATGCTTGCCTGTGATGCGTCGTTTGCTTCCCTGGGGAGAAGGGTGGGGCGGGGATAATTATCCATAGCGTCTGCATGCTTGTTTGCTATGGCGTTAAAAAGCCAGGCAGATGCAGGCTCGGGCATATTCTGCTTTTTTCCGTCGCTGCTTAAGGTAGGCATTGTGGACCATTGCTTAAGCCGCATCCATTTTTCGTTTTCCTTTATTCTTGCGTCAAGCTCGCTTTTGGCGTTTCTGTATGCCTTTAATGTTTCTCTTGCTTTTCTTATGTCGTCTGCTGTTATTGCTTCAACAAATTCTTCTGCTGATATTTCTTTCTTCATAATTTTCCTTTCGGTTGAATAGATTTTAGTTCAATAGATTTAAGGGGTCGTCCCTTAAAATAAGCTTGGGCGCCTCTCTGCGCGGCTTTATGGGCCTTGCCATACACATATACCTTACCTCGTCGGCAATATGGTCCTCAAGAGAGGTGTCAAGGTCCTCCGGTCTTGATGAATCATACTGCATCATTGGCAGGGTGCGTATTGCGTGAGCACAGGTGTTGAAAAAATACATGGATGGCTCACCCTCGTCGTTAAATGCAAGCCTGTAATGCACCTGCATCCATCCGGGAATACGGGTGTTATCCCCGGGGTCAAAGTATATTCTGTGTCTTGCGGCGGTTTCTGCAATGCTTTCCCCTCGCGAGCAATCCCATATCGAAGGGTCGGCTACCCCTGTAATATGCCTTGAGGCAAGGTATCTGTGAGTTTTTTCTATATTGGCAATCTCTGCAAAAACCTCGTCGGGGTGTTTTTTTACTCCGCAGTTAGGGGTGCCGTTACACCCGTAGTATTCCGCTATTCTGTAAAGACGGGAATCAAAATCCACAGCCCACCATCCGCAGGAAAAGGGCTTGGCATATCCCCAGTCGAAGGAGCGGTACACCGTCCAGGAGCCGGGAATATCAAAGGGCTCTATAACGTGAGTGTTTCGCCTTGTTTTATACCCTGCGGGGTTATCTCTGAATTCCTCGAAAAATTGTCCGTCGAAGCCTCCCCAATCCCCCATACGGAAGGCCCTGCGCATTTTTTCCGGAAGGCTGTCCAGCATTTTTAAGTAACCCGGGTCCTTTTGCAAAAGCACCTTGTTGTCGTCTATTGTGGCAGGGATAAATACGTAATCGCTTGGGTCCTCGCCGGGAAGGTAGTGCCTGTCTATAAAAAGCCTTTTGAACCACTGATGCCCCACGCCTCCCGGGTTTGCCGTAAAATACATTCGCGGAGTAAAATCCGTGCGGGTGCTTCTGCAGGAAAGCATAAGGAAGCGTACCTGCTCCCAGGAAAAGTGGGTTGCCTCCTCAAACATTATTACGTCGTACTCCTGCCCCTGATAGCGGAACATATCGTTTTCCTTATCCAGATATCCAAGCCTTATTCGGCTTTTGTTGGGGAATATAAATGTTTTTTCGCTTGAGTTGTATTTTGCGCATTCCCCAAGGAGTGCAAGCAGAGGAATAACGTGGTTTTCTCTCAGCTCGGGCAGCGTCTTTCTTAAAAGCAGTATCCTGAGCCCCGGGTAATTAAAGGCCAAAAGCACAGCTTTTGTTCTCATAGCCCAGGATTTGCCTCCGCCCCTTGCCCCGCCGTAGGCAATAAATCGCGCGTTGCTTTCGAAAAAAAGCTTTTGCTTTGGGTTCGGGCTTGGCAGGATAAGCTTTAAGGGCGGGCTTTTAACGCTTTTAGATGCTACATTCCCCATTTTTGCGAATCCCCCTCAAAGCTTATGGATATACCCTCGTTACACTCATCGTCGCCTGTGCTTTCGTTTTTTAGTGCGTAAAGCCTGAAAAGACAGTCCAGGAGGGTGTCAAAGGCAGAAACGGCCTCCTTGTAGCTGTGTGTATTTTTCGCCTTAAGCTTTACCTCCATAGCCTCCCCCGAGGCCTTGTCCGCGTAGGTATGGAGAAACGTCTGGCTTTCGTCGGATATCATTTTTCCCGCCACACAAAGGGCGTTGTAGTTGGTTTTTATAAGGCTGTCTATGTATGTCGGGGCGTTGTCGGCGGCGGGATTATCCTGTGTAGGGTCTCTTTTTTTACCTGGCAATAGTGTTTTCCTCCTTCGGTTTTTATTTTATCGGTGAAAAAGTTTGGCAAATTGATTATAATCCTCAAAAAAATCAAAAATCACCCCATTTTTTTGTGGGGGATTTGTTGTAATTTTCTCGCAGATATGTTATTATAGTTCTATCTGTGCTGACATTTGCCGTATTTTGTCCCTTAACGGTATAGGCTTAAGCCTTGGTGGGCTGATGTTAACACAAAAATAATATTTAGATAGTGGATAAAGCCCCCGGTGATGTTGTATAATTATGGGAGTATTATTCCACCTCAGATATTGCAGGAGATTTTATGAAGAAAGTTTTAGCTACAGTAATTGCAGTTTTGTGCGTTGTATCATGCCTTACTGCATGCAGTCCCGTAGAAGAGTACACAGGCCCCTGGTGGTACCAGGAGGGTGCTGACGATAGCCATACAGGTACAATAGATACTCTTGATTTCGATATGCCCGCAAGAGTTGCATGGGAATACGAAATAGATTCCCCCATATCAAGTGAGCCTGTTGTTGTTAACGGTATCGTTTATTTCTGCGGCGGAGACGGTGTTGTTTACGCATTGAACGAGAGAACAGGCAGAAGAAAATGGAGCTATGAAACAGACGCATACATCGTATCCAGCCCTCTTTATGTAGACGGATACCTTTACGTAACATCATACGACACAAACGTATACTGCTTTGATGCCGAAACAGGTAAAATCGTATGGTTCGAGTATATTGGCGAGCCTATGACAGCATCCCCCATCAAAACAGATAAATATATCGTAATCGGAACAACACAGGGTAAGCTTATTGCCCTTAACCCCGAAACAGGCGCCAAGGTATGGACATACTCCACAACAGGCCAGATAGAGAATACTCCCCTTTATTACGAGGGCAACGTATATTTCGGAAGTGATGACCTTTATTTCTACTGCGTAGATGCAAGAAACGGCCAGAAGGTATGGTCATACTCACTTACCAACACTATGATTCAGACAGCAATCGGCTACAACGGCAAGGTTTACTTCGGTACAGGTGAAGAGCTTTTCCATTGTCTTGATGCTTTTACAGGCGCAAAGCTCTGGAGCTTCGAAACGCACAACGGCTGGGTTGGTACACGTGCCGCTATTAAAGACGGAAAAATAATCTTCGGCAGCGCAGACTATTATCTCTACTGCCTTGATGCAGAATCAGGCGACAGAATCTGGGAATACAGGGCAGGCTACTGGGTAATGGGTGCTCCCGCTATCGTAGGTAACTCCGTAGTATTCGGCTGCAGAAACGGCTACCTCTACTGCGTAAACTTTGATGACGGTGAATTCCGCTGGTCCTCAATGGCAAAGGGCGACGTTTCCTCAGGTGCTGCAATAGTAAACGGCGCTGTTTACTACACAGACCAGGGCGGCTTCATACGTAAGCTTAAATAACGAATATAATCAAGGCGTCTTGCGTAAGCAAGGCGCTTTTTTTTGTTTTGCACTTTAATTACAATGTATGATATAATCATTACTGTAACCAACGAAAGGAAGCGTAATATGTATACTCTCTACGGAAACGGAATAAACGACGATACAAATGCCATACAGGAAATGATAGACAGCGGCGCCTGCGAGGTTTCTCTTCCTGCGCCCGAGGTGTGTTACCTTATATCAAGGCCATTGGAGGTGCCCTCCAATTTCAGGCTTATATTGCCCCGCTTTGCAACGATCAAGCTTGCAAAGGGCTCAAACTGCCTTATGCTAAAAAATAAAACAAGGAAGGTGTCCTCCTACGAGGATAACCCGGATATATGGGCCTATAATGACGGCTTTGATAACGAAGAGGTAAGCAAGAATATTGAAATACGCGGCGGTATATGGGATTTTAATAACCTTGAGCAGGACCCCAACCCTATTTTGTGTACGGAATACGCTAAAAACGGATATACAGGCTTTGGCTTCCTCTTTTATAATGTGAAGAACCTTATTCTTTCATCTATGACATTGAAGGATCCCACAACCTTTGCCGTAACCATTGATAAAACCTCATACTTTACGGTGGATAATATCGTTTTTGATTTTAATTACGGCAACCCACTTGCTACTAATATGGACGGCATACACGTTTGCGGAAACAGCCATTTCGGCAGAATAACAAATCTTCAGGGCGCCTGCTATGATGACCTTGTTGCTCTTAATGCAGATGAGGGCTCCGACGGTCCTATTACACACGTTGATATAAGCGGAATATATGCAGAGGATTGCCACAGCGCAGTAAGGCTTCTTGCCTGCAAGCAGCCTGTGGAGCACGTTCATATAAGCGACGTTCACGGCACTTATTTCCAGTATTGCGTAGGCCTTACAAGATTCTTCCCCTTTGAGCATACGGGCTATCTGGATGCAATCACTATAGATAATATATACGCAAGCAAGGCAAAGCGCCTCCCCGTATATAACAAGCCCGAGGATGATTACGTTTATGCCGTAATATTTATCGAGCCCGAGCAGTATGTAAAGAACTTAAAGGTTAGTGACGTGCACAGAAGGGAATTCGAGGTACCCATAGAAACAGTTCTTGTAGGTTGGAAGGCAAGGGTGGATAATCTTATACTTGAAAACATAACCACAGAAAATCACATGAATGCTCCCCGTGTGCCTGTATATAACAATCAGGGCACTGTATATAACCTTACTGCAAGCAATATATTTGAGGACGGAAGGCCCGTGGAGATTTCTACACAGACCGTTGGGTACAACTCCTTATAAATAACGAGGTTAATAATGAAAAATGCAAAGAATACTGTGAAAAAGGGCTTTTTTTCCTATACAAGAATGATAGCTCTGGGCTTTGCGGCCCTTATATTGCTGGGAAGCCTGTTATTGAAGCTCCCCTTTGCATCTGCATCCGGGGAATCTGCACCCTACGTTAATTGCCTTTTCACCTCTGTTTCAGCCACCTGCGTTACAGGCCTTGTGGTTTATGATACGTTTACTCAATGGACGCTCTTCGGGCAGATAGTAATAATCACCCTTATTCAGATAGGCGGCCTCGGGTTTATGACAGTTATTACTCTGTTTTCATTCTTTATGGGAAGAAGAATAGGCCTGGGTGAAAGGCGTCTGCTTATGGAGTCCACAGGCTCTCTTAACGTAGGCGGAATTGTTGCACAGATTAAAAAGGTGCTTTTGGGTACGCTTATATTCGAATTTGCAGGCGCGTGTCTTCTTTCTATACGCTTTATAGGCGAATTCGGCGTAGGGAAGGGGATATACTATTCCGTATTCCATTCTATATCCGCATTTTGTAATGCGGGATTTGACCTTATGGGTGTAAAGGGTGAGTTTTCATCCCTTACCTCATACGTAGGGGACCCTCTCATAAATATTACTGTATGTATGCTTATAATAGTTGGCGGTATAGGCTTTATCGTGTGGGATGACGTTGTGAAGCACGGCTTAAAATTAAAAAAATATCAGCTTCACTCCAAAATAGTTCTTACCACGTCGGCAATCCTTATTGTGATTCCCGCCGTTCTGTTTTACGTATTCGAAAGAAACGGAGTGCTTGCGGGTATGCCCTTCGGTAAGGCGTTGCTTGCGTCCTTCTTTGGGGTGGTTTCACCGAGAACAGCAGGCTTCGCCACAGTTGATCTTGCCCAATTAAGCCCGGGGGCAAGCCTTCTTACAATGGTGCTTATGCTTATAGGTGGCTCGCCGGGGTCTACCGCAGGCGGAATTAAAACCACCACCCTCTTCGTTTTGGTTGTTGGAATGGTGGCAACTGCGCGGGGCAAGGAAAACGTAAACGCATTCAAAAAAAGGCTGGAGGATGGCGTTATCCGCAAGGCAAGCGCAATATTCACCGTATATATACTTATGGTTGTTGTGTTTACGCTTGTTATATGTATGTTTGACAGCCACTCTCTTAAGGATATTTTGTTTGAAGCAATATCTGCCGTGGGCACAGTCGGTCTCACAACGGGCATCACCCCGACATTAAGCAGTGTAGCGAAAATATTACTTATGGTGCTTATGTTTGCAGGCAGGGTAGGAGGGCTTTCTCTTGTACTTGCTTTAGCTGAAAAAAGGATGAATGCCCATGTTGAAAGGCCTGTTGAAAAGATAATAATAGGATAGCTTAACGCTGTTATAAAATAAAATGAGAAAAAAGCCCGTAAGGGCTGTGAGGTGTATAAAATGAAATCAATACTTGTTATAGGTATGGGCCGCTTCGGAAGGCATCTTGCAAGAAAAATGCAGGAGCTGAAAAACGATGTTATGATTGTGGACAGAGATGCCGACATAATAAGGGAGCTTGCCTACGAATTTACAGATGCGCAGATAGGCGATTGCACAAGCGAGGCTGTATTAAGGTCCCTGGGTGTTTCCAATTTTGATATATGCTTTGTATCAATAGGTGAAAATTTCCAGTCCTCCCTTGAAATAACCTCTCTCTTAAAGGAGCTTGGCGCAAAAAAGGTCGTATCCAAGGCGAATAAAGAAATTCAGGCAAAGTTTCTTCTTAAAAACGGTGCAGACGAGGTTGTGTATCCCGAAAAGGAAATGGCACAAAAGGTTGCCATTAAATATAATGCAAACAATATATTCGATTATATCGAGCTCACCTCTGATTTTGCCATTTTTGAAATCCCCGTGCCTGCGGGCTGGCTTGGCAAAAGCCTTATTGATGTTGACGTACGTAAAAAGCACCGCATAAATATTCTCGCTATAAAGAATAACGAGGTGTTAACCCAGATGCCCCCTGCGGAATACGAGTTCAGGGAGGGCGACCATATGGTGGTCATAGGCAAATCAAGTGACGTATATAAGCTTACGTCGAAAATGTAATTAGTGATATATAATGAGTTACTAATATGAAATTGTTCTTTTTATAGAGAAAACGCACCCCAAAGACAGATGCTTTTGGGGTGTATATCATATACGGACGGTTATTTAATGTTTTGCTTGCAATTTTATGTAAAATATGTTACGATAATGTTACGAGATGTATAGGGTGTTTACAACATTTATCATCTATGGAAATGAGAGGGGAACCATTATGAAAAAATATACGTTTATCTGCTTTATTCTTTCTGTATGTATGCTGTTATCCTCGTGTGCGGCTAACATTATTCCTATCCCTGCGGTTACTCCTACACCTACGCCAACACCCGTAATTCCCAATGATAGCATTATATCTCTTACGGATTACGCTGAGCTTTTCGAATATGATGATAAAGCGGCGCAGAAAGTCAGATACGAGACTCTGCTGAAGCTTCATTCAGGGCGATACTATGTGGAGAATGGAAAATGTATTTATTATACGTCTGCAGATGTCGGTAAAACAAATTATTTTTACGTACATACTCACTGTGGTGTGGCACATTCTTCTATCGGGGCAAATTTGTTTTATATTCTCGAAAATGCAAATTACAATGATGACGCTCTTTTTGAAACAGACGTATCGATTTATGACCTTGCTTCTGTTTACAACGTAAACAGAAGCGATTTCAGCCCTGATATAAAGCGCCCGAATTCACGGGACTATTCTGATACTGATAATTACTGGAAAGCGTATAATGAATATAAAAGAGCATTGTCGAGTGATGTAAAGGGCGTTATGAGCTTCTACAAGCATATTTTTGATCTTGCAAAGGCAGAGTTTAATTGGGATGAGGAATTTGACGATGTAGTACCTCTTACAGAACACGAAATACAGGAAATGTATTACGGCGCCTACGATTCGCTGAATTGCTTTAAGCTCACCCTTACTGTTGAGGAGATATATGCGTTGGTTCAGAAGGAGGTATTTGTAGGCCTTTCACAGAGTATAAACGCATCGTATGCGGACACTGTTGACCCGAATCTTCAAATGCTTATAGATCTTGAGGGGAAAACCGGGATAACAAAATATGACGTTTTTGTTTACCTCGATATCGCTCATAAGGATAAGCCTCTTGATACAATACTTTCAGATGCGGGAATAGGCAAAAATGATTGGAGTAAGTCTTATTACGAAATGCCTTATTACGCATCTATGAAGGTGGAGGGTGATATACCCCAGGCAACGGATAAGGGCAGCTTTATGGCAACGCTTACAAAGGAACAGATATACGCCCTTGCAAAGGATGAGGCTGTGGGTGTTATAAGGCCAAATATGGCAGATAATTCACTGTATAATAATGGTGATTATGCATATATACTCGACAGTAAAATGCCCTCATACCTAAGTGAAAGCTTCTATGATATGATGCCAAGCGATTACGGGATGGGTATTCACTTTAAGGGAGATGCTCCTCCTAATTACCCTACAAAGAAATAATCTAAAAGATAAACGAACAAAGCCCCTATTTTCGGGGCTTTGTTCATTTTTGAAAGGCAAGCAGATGCCTTTGAGTGCTGTTTTGCGGATAAGCAGGCTGTTTTCGGCGGATTTTGCAACTAAACCGATATAAAAATGAATTTACTGTGAATTATACCTATTTTTCAAAAAAATCGTTGACAAGTATTGACAAATGTGATATTATACTATACTGCGTCAGTATATCGCATTTAGGGTGGGGTATATTGGGCGTAACGGTATCGGCAATGCGGCAATTACGGTGTCGGCAGTCAAAAATTCGGTTTTCCTCCGCGGAAATCAAGCCTGTCCCCGCGCAATACAGCCTGTTGTCGCTCCCAAAAATTGATTGAGGGGTAATGTTTTCAGTGGTACATCCGATTAAGTATGGCACTAACACAAGAATGAGCTTTTCAAAGATCAGAGAGGTTCAGGACGTGCCTGATCTCATTGAGATCCAGAAAAAATCTTTTCAGTGGTTTTTATCAGAGGGCCTCAGCGAAGTTTTAGAGGATATTTCGCCAATCGTCGACTACGGTAATAACATGGAGCTTGACTTCTATGATTATTATTTCGATGAGGATATAAAATATTCAATTCAGGAATGTAAGGAGCGCGGTGTAACCTACGCTGCACCCTTGAAGGTTAAGGTTCGTTTAATAAACCATAATACAAACGAGATTGTGGATCCCCAGAAAGGTATCTACATGGGTGATTTCCCCATGATGACCCCTGCAGGTACGTTTATTATAAACGGTGCAGAGCGTGTAGTTGTAAGCCAGCTTGCGCGTTCACCCGGTGTTTATTATAAGGATAAAAGAGATAAAAACGGCGCACGTCTTTTCGACGCCACTGTTATACCTATGCGCGGCGTATGGATCGAATACGAAACAGACGCTAAGAAGGTTGTGTACGTAAGGCTTGATAAAACAAGAAAATTCCCCGTAACAACATTCCTCCGTGCACTCGGCTTCTCCACAGATGCTCAGATTACAGAGCTTCTCGGCGAAAGCGAGATACTTTCCGCAACTCTCGAAAAGGATACAACAAAGAATCAGCTCGAGGCTCTTGAGGAAATCTACAAGAGGCTCCGTCCCGGCGATCCTCCCACAGAGGAATCTGCAAAGCAGCTTATTGCAGGCCTTTTCTTCGACCCCAGAAAGTACGAGCTGGCAAGAGTTGGCCGCTATAAGTTCAACGATAAGCTTGGTATTAAGAACCGTATCGAGGGTAAAAAGGTACGTGATGATATCTTCAGCCCCGTAACAGGTGAGCTTATTGCTGCAGCAGGCGAAATCCTTACTGCTGATCAGGCTGCTGAAATCGAGGATGCAGGTATTCTTTCCGTATATATTGTGCTTGATTCAGGCGCAGAGCTTAAGGTTGTAGGCAACGGCTTCGTTGATGCATCAAAGTACCTTGATTTTGATCCCGAGGAGGCAAAGCTTTACGAAAAGGTAAGCTACCGCAAGCTTAAGGAGGTTCTTGACCTTAACCTTGAGGGTGAGGAGCTTAAGAAGGTAATCGCAGAGCGCGCAAAGGAAATCTGCCCCCACAACATTACTATTGAAGATATAGTTGCAACGGTCAGCTACATTATAAATCTTGATTCAAACGTTGGCGGTATCGACGATATCGACCATCTTGGCAACAGACGTGTAAGAGCAGTCGGTGAGCTTTTGCAGAATCAGTTCCGTGTTGGTATGACACGTATCGACCGTGTTGTACGTGAGCGTATGTCAACATTGGATACAGAAACTGTTACGCCCAACGACCTTATAAACATCCGTCCTCTTGTTGCCGCCATGAACGAGTTCTTCGGAAGCTCACAGCTTTCACAGTTCATGGACCAGCCCAACCCCTTGGCAGAGCTTACTCATAAGAGACGTCTTTCTGCATTGGGTCCCGGCGGCTTGAGCCGTGACAGAGCATCCTCTGATGTTCGTGACGTTCACGACTCTCACTATTCACGTATGTGCCCCATTGAAACTCCTGAAGGCCCCAACATCGGTCTTATCGGTTCATTGGCAACCTACGCACGAATCAATAAATACGGTTTTATCGAGGCTCCTTATAAGAGAGTAGATAAAGAAAATAAAACAGTTACAAACGATATTGTTTACCTCACAGCAGAAAAAGAGGAGGGCCTTGTTATTGCACAGTCCAACGAGCCTCTTGACGAAAACAACTTCTTCGTAAACGAAAGAGTTATGTGCCGTGTAAGCTTTGAGATCAAGGAAATGCCCAGAGAAAGAGTTGACCTTATGGACATTTCACCTAAGCAGATCGTTTCCGTAGCTACAGCTATGATTCCCTTCCTTGAAAATGACGACGCTACCCGTGCTCTCATGGGCTCAAACATGCAGCGCCAAGCGGTTCCTCTTATCCAGACCGACTCACCTATCGTAGGTACGGGTATGGAATACAGAGCAGCAAAGGATTCCGGTACAGTTGTACGTGCACCCGCTGCAGGTACTATCGTAAAGGTTGATTCCGATGCTATCGTTATTCTTGATGAAGAAAATAAGAAGCATACTGTTCCCCTTCTTAAGTTCAAGCGCTCCAACCAGGGCACCTGCATCAACCACAAGCCCTTCGTTAACGTAGGTGATAAGGTTGAAGAGGGCGACGTTATTGCAGACGGCCCCTCATCAGACCACGGCGAGGTTGCTCTCGGACGTAACGCTCTCGTTGGCTACATGATGTGGGAGGGCTACAACTACGAGGACGCTATACTTATCAGTGAGCGTCTTGTTAAGGACGACGTTTACACCTCAATTCATATTGAGCAGTACGAAATAGAAGCAAGAGATACAAAGCTCGGACCTGAAGAGATCACACGTGAAATCCCCAACGTAAGCGACGACGTTATTAAGGATCTCGATGAGCGCGGCATTGTTCGTATCGGTGCTGTTGTTATGTCAGGCGACGTGCTTGTAGGTAAGGTTACACCCAAGGGTGAAACTGAACAGACAGCTGAAGAAAGGCTCCTCAGAGCTATCTTCGGTGAAAAGGCACGTGAGGTAAGAGATACTTCACTTAAGGTTCCTCACGGTGAGGGCGGTGTTGTTGTTGACGTTAAGCTCTTCACACGTGAAAATAAGGATGAGCTTAAGCCCGGAACAAACCAGCTTGTAAGAGTATCTATTGCACAGAAGAGAAAAATATCCGTTGGTGATAAGGTTGCAGGACGTCACGGTAACAAGGGTGTTATTTCAAGAATACTTCCCGTTGCAGATATGCCCTTCCTTGAAGACGGTACTCCCCTTGATATAGTTCTTAACCCCCTCGGCGTTCCTTCACGTATGAACATCGGTCAGGTTCTTGAAACACATCTCGGCTGGGCTGCAAAGGCTCTCGGCTGGAAGATAGCAACCCCCGTATTCGACGGCGCAAGGCAGACAGAGGTTGAGGATACACTTGAGCAGGCAGGCTTCCCCCGCGACGGTAAGATGCAGCTCTTCGACGGACGTACAGGCGAGCCCTTCGACAACAAGGTAACCGTTGGATACAACTACATTATGAAGCTTAACCACTTGGTTGACGATAAGATCCATGCCCGTTCTATCGGACCCTACTCACTTGTTACACAGCAGCCCCTGGGCGGTAAAGCTCAGTTCGGCGGCCAGCGCTTCGGTGAAATGGAGGTTTGGGCATTGGAGGCATACGGTGCCGCTCACACCCTGCAGGAAATTCTTACTATCAAGTCAGACGACTGCGACGGCAGACAGAAGGCATACGAGGCTATATTCAAAGGCAAAAATCTTCCCAGACCCGGTGTTCCGGAGTCCTTCAAGGTTCTCATTAAGGAGCTCCAGAGCTTGGGCGTAGATATGAAGATAACAACTGCACAGGGCGAAAACGTTTCAATCCGCAACGTTATCGAGGATCAGGCAACAGATACAGATGCATTCTTTGAAACCGATTACCTTTCTATTATCGGTAAGTCATCAGACGGTGCAAATGGAGATGATGCAGACAGTGTTATCGACGATTTCGATATCGACAGCGTTCTTGACATCGGCTTGTTTGACGGCGGCGACGGATATGACGAGGAAGCCTCCTTTGAGCAGGAAGATGAAGACAGAGATCCGTTTGAAGGTCTTGAGCCTGATAACATTGATATCGATGAAGATATTTGACGGAAGGGAGAATATCTGATATGTATAAACTTAACGATTTTGTTTCAATAGGTGTAGGCCTTGCCTCTCCCGAGAAGGTTCTTGAATGGTCCCGCGGTGAGGTTAAGAAGCCTGAAACCATAAATTACAGAACACTTAAGCCTGAAAAGGACGGTCTTTTCTGCGAAAGAATATTCGGACCAAGAAAGGACTGGGAGTGCCACTGCGGTAAGTTCAAGAAGGTAAGATTCAGAGGCATCGTTTGCGACAGATGCGGCGTTGAAATCACACGCGCAAAGGTTCGCCGTGAGCGTATGGGTCATATTGCTCTTGCAGCCCCTGTATCACACATCTGGTACTTCAGAGGTATCCCCAGCAAAATGGGTCTGCTTTTGGATATGTCTCCCCGCGCATTGGAGAAAATCCTTTACTTTGCAAACTTTGTAGTTCTTGATCCCGGCGATAACGTTCGCATCTCCGACGTTGAAACTACAATTCATCATCTTGAATACAAGCAGCTTCTTTCCATGAAGGAATACAGAGAAGCCCGCGCAGCCTTCGGCGACAGCTTTAAGGCTGAAATGGGTGCAGAGGCTGTAGAGCGTCTTTTGAAGGACGTAGATCTTGAAAAGCTTGCAGCAGAGCTTCGCGCAGAGCTTGCAAACAGCACAGGTCAAAAGAAGGCAAAAATCGTAAAGCGTCTTGACGTTGTTGAGGCATTCCTTGCGTCCGGCAACAAGCCCGAATGGATGATTATGAGAAATCTTCCGGTTATACCGCCGGATCTTCGTCCTATGGTTCAGCTTGACGGCGGCAGATTTGCTACAAGCGACCTTAACGATCTTTACAGACGCGTTATAAACAGAAACAACAGACTTAAAAGGATGTACGAGCTTAAGGCTCCCATCATCATTATAAGAAACGAAAAGAGAATGCTTCAGGAGGCCGTTGACGCACTTATCGATAACGGCAGACGTGGCAGAGTAGTAACAGGTCCCGGAAACAGACCTCTTAAGTCCTTGAGTGAAATGCTCAAGGGTAAGCAGGGCCGCTTCAGGCAGAACCTTCTCGGTAAGCGTGTAGACTATTCAGGTCGTTCCGTTATCGTTGTTGGCCCTGAGCTTAAGATGTACCAGTGCGGTCTTCCCAAGGAAATGGCTCTCGAGCTCTTCAAGCCCTTCGTACTCAGAAGGCTTGTAGAGGGCGGCTTTGCACTCAACATCAAGAATGCAAAGAAGATGATCGAGCGCGTACGTCCCGAGGTTTGGGATATACTTGACGAGGTTATCAAGGATCATCCCGTTCTTCTCAACCGTGCTCCTACTCTTCACAGACTCGGTATCCAGGCATTCGAGCCCATCCTCGTTGATGGCAGAGCACTTAAAATTCACCCCCTCGTATGTACTGCTTACAACGCAGACTTCGACGGCGACCAGATGGCTGTTCACGTACCTCTTTCACTTGAGGCACAGGCTGAAGCAAGATTCCTTATGCTTGCATCAAACAACCTTCTTAAGCCTCAGGACGGTAACCCCGTAGTATGTCCTACACAGGACATGGTTATCGGTAGCTACTGGCTCACTCTTGACAGAGACGGCGAAAAGGGCGAGGGCATGATATTCGGCTCACGTGATGAAATGCTCCGTGCATACGAAATGGGCATTATAGAAATGCATTCCAAGGTCAAAATGCGTGTTGAGAAGGAATGGCAGGGTAAGATGGTTAAAAAGCTTATCGACGTAACACCCGGTAAGGTTATCTTCAACGATTCTATTCCTCAGGACATCGGCTTTAAGGACAGAACAGACCCCGAGCAGTATTTCCAGCTTGAGATTGATACAACAGTCGGCAAGGAAATGCTCGGTAAGATCGTATATCGTTGCTTCAAAAAGCACGGCACTGTTTTCACATCCGAGGTTCTCGACAACATTAAGCGCACAGGCTTCCATTACTCAACAAAGGGCGCTATTACAATAAGCGTTTCCGATATCGTTATTCCTTCACAGAAGAAGGAGCTTCTCGAAAAGGCAGAAGAAGAGGTAATGAAGACCAATAAGCAGTACAGACGTGGTCTTATTTCCGAGGATGAGCGTTATAAGAGAGTTACAGATATCTGGCAGGGTACTGTTGATTCAGTTTCAGCAGCTCTTAAGAAATCAATGGGTAAGTACAACAACATATTCATGATTTCGGATTCCGGTGCCCGTGGTTCAATGAAGCAGATTGCGCAGCTTGGCGGTATGCGTGGTCTTATGGCTACACCTTCAGGCAAAATCATTGAAATCCCGATTAAAGCAAACTTCCGCGAGGGTCTTACAGCTCTTGAATTCTTTACCTCAACTCACGGTACAAGAAAAGCTCTTGCCGATACCGCTCTTAAAACTGCAGACTCCGGATATCTTACAAGAAGACTTGTAGATATTTCACAGGATTCCATTATTCGCGAGGACGACTGCTTTGCAGCCCGCGGTATGGAGGTTGCAGGTACAGATGTTTCTGCACTTGTAGACGGTACAAGCGTTATCGAATCCTTGAGAGACAGAATTATGGGCCGCTTCCTTGCAAAGGACGTAATTGATCCTGCAACAGGTGAGGTTATTGCAACAACAAATACTCTCGTAAACGAGGCGATTGCAGATAAGATTGATGCAGCAGGAATTAAAACAGTTTGCATAAGATCAGTATCTACTTGCTCCTGCGAGCACGGTGTTTGCGCAAAGTGCTACGGTGTAGACCTTGCGACAGGCAGAGAGGTTGGCTTGGGTGAGGCTATCGGTACTATTGCAGCTCAGTCTATCGGTGAACCCGGTACACAGCTTACAATGAGAACCTTCCATACAGGCGGTATCGCCGGTGGAGATATCACACAGGGTCTTCCCCGAGTAGAGGAGCTTTTCGAAGCAAGAAAGCCCAAGGGTGTTGCGGTTATCACAGAGATTGCAGGTAAGGTTTCAATTCCCGCAGGTGATGCTTCAAAGCGCCGTGAGGTTATCGTAACAAATGAAAACGGGGATGCAAGAACATACTCCATTCCTTATAACTCAGACATCTGCGTTCAGGATGGGGATTACGTTGAGGCAGGTCAGCAGCTCACAGTTGGCTCCATCAACCCCCACGAGATACTTGCTATCAACGGTGTAAACGGTGTACGTCATTACATCCTCCAGGAGGTTCAGAAGGTTTACCAGCTTTACGGTATCGACATTAACGATAAGCATATCGAGGTTATCGTACGTCAGATGCTCCGTAAGGTTCGCGTAGAGGAGGACGGAGATACAAGGCTCCTCCCCGGAAGCATTGTGGACATCGAGGAATTCGAGCGTACAAACAGAAAGGTTTCCGCAGAGGGCGGACGTCCCGCAACAGGCAAGAGAGTTCTTATGGGTATTACAAAGGCAGCTCTTGCAACGGAATCCTTCCTTTCCGCAGCATCCTTCCAGGAAACAACACGTGTTCTTACAGATGCTACGGTAAGAGGTGCGGTTGACAACCTTATCGGCCTTAAGGAAAATATACTTATGGGCAAGCTTATTCCCGCAGGTACAGGCATTAGCGCATACCACAACTTCAAGCTCGATATGGGAACGACTATTGCAGACCCCAAGAGCTATGAGGATGAAAACGAGGAATATGAGGCAGAAAAGTCTCAGGAGCCCGAGGCTGTAAGTGAAAATGAAGCAGCTGTTCCCCAGGTAGAAGATGCAGAATTTTTGGCTGCAACCGAGTCTGTAGAGGCAGATTTGGAAGCTTTTACAGAAAATTAAGCATTTAACGAGTAAAACTTGTTGAATATAGTCGACATTTTTGTTGACATAGACGAAATAAAATGTTATAATCGCAAAGCACGTTTTTTTGGACGCAGGTGATTGGGCGTCAGAATGACAAAAAAACGCATTATCCGAACATAGGAGGTTCTCGAATGCCTACGATAAATCAGCTCGTTCGTAAGGGTAGAGATACGGAAAAGAAAAAGTCAGTGGCACCTGCATTGCAGGAGAGCCCGCAAAAGAGAGGCGTTTGCACAGTAGTTAAAGTAGATACGCCCAAGAAGCCTAACTCAGCTTTGAGAAAGATCGCAAGAGTACGTCTTGTAAACGGTATAGAAGTTACAGCTTATATACCCGGTATTGGTCACAACCTTCAGGAGCACTCTGTTGTTCTTATCCGCGGTGGTAGAGTTAAGGACTTGCCTGGTGTAAGATATCACATTATCCGTGGTACATTGGATGCAGCAGGTGTAGCTAACAGGAAACAGTCCCGTTCTAAATACGGTGCAAAGAGACCTAAGAAGTAATCACCAAGGAATCAGGAGGAAGTTTGAATTATGTCAAGAAGAGGTAATACTCCCAAAAGAGAAGTTTTGGTAGATCCTATCTACGGTGAAGTTATCATCACAAAGCTTGTTAACCAGGTTATGTATGATGGTAAAAGAGGAACAGCACAGCAGATCTGCTACGGCGCCTTCGACCTTATTACTGAGAAAACAGGTAAGGATGCTATGGAGGTTTTCCAGCAGGCAATGAACAACATTATGCCCGTGCTTGAGGTTAAGGCTCGCAGAATGGGCGGCGCTACTTACCAGGTTCCCCTCGAGATCAGAGCAGAGAGAAGACAGACTCTCGGTCTTCGTTGGTTGGTTACTTATGCAAGAAACCGCAACGAAAAGACAATGGTTGAGCGTCTTGCCGGCGAGATAATGGATGCCTACAACAACACAGGTAACGCTGTTAAGAAGAAAGAAGATACACACAAGATGGCAGAGGCTAATAAGGCATTTGCACACTTCAAGTGGTAATTATAGTTTTATCTTAAAATTTATACGTTTAATATCTCTTCTGAAGAAATATTTCTTCAGGGAGGTTTTATCGTGCAATTAAAATGTTAAAAACAACTAAAGGGGTTATGTGAATGAGAGAATTCGCACTGAAGGATACGAGAAACATTGGTATCATGGCTCATATTGACGCTGGTAAAACAACTACTACCGAGCGTATTTTGTACTACTCCGGTAGAACACATCGTATAGGCGAAACACACGAAGGTTCCGCTACAATGGACTGGATGGAACAGGAGCAGGAGCGCGGTATTACAATTACATCCGCTGCTACAACTACTCACTGGAAGAATGCTCGTATTAATATTATCGACACGCCCGGACATGTTGACTTTACTGCGGAGGTCGAACGTTCATTGAGAGTACTTGACGGTGCAGTTGCAGTTTTCTGCGCAAAGGGAGGCGTTGAGCCTCAGTCAGAAACTGTTTGGCGTCAGGCAGATAAATATTCTGTTCCCAGAATAGCTTACATCAATAAGATGGATATCTTGGGTGCGGACTTCTACCGTGTTGTAGAAATGATGAAGGACCGTCTTAAGACAAACGCTGTCCCGATTCAGCTTCCTATCGGTAAAGAAGATACATTCGTTGGTATGGTAGACCTTGTAGAAATGAAGGCATACCAGTATTTCGATGATCTGGGTACAGACATCCGCGAGGTTGAAATTCCCGAAGATCTTCAGGATATGGCTGAGATGTATCGTGACGAGCTTATTTCAAAGGCTGCAGATTTCGATGAGGATCTCATGAATGATTATCTTGAGGGTAACGAGGTTTCTGTTGATACACTTAAGGCAGCTATCCGCAAGGGTACAGTTGAAGTTAAATTTATACCCGTTCTTTGTGGTTCTTCCTACAAGAACAAGGGCGTTCAGAAGGTTCTTGATGCAGTAGTTGACTACTTGCCTTCACCTCTTGATGTTAAAGCAGTTCATGGTATAAACCCCGATACAAATGAAGAAGAAATACGTCCTGCAGACGAGAATGCGCCCTTCTCTGCTCTTATCTTTAAGATAATGACAGACCCCTTCCTCGGTAAGCTTGCTTATTTCAGAGTATACTCAGGCTCACTCACCTCAGGCGACAACGTTTACATTTCAAACAAGGGTAAGAAGAGCAGAATCGGCCGTATTTCCAGAATGCACGCCAACAGTAAAGAGGATGTAGAAACAGTATATGCAGGTGAAATCGCTGTTATTGGCGGTCTTAAGATTGCATCTACTGCAGATACACTCTGCGATGAGGAGCATCCCATCGTTCTCGAGGCTATGGAATTCCCGGAGCCTGTTATCCAGGTTGCTATTGAACCTAAGACAAAGGCAGGTCAGGAAAAGATGGCTATTGCTCTCCAGAAGCTTGCTGAAGAGGATCCTACATTCAGAACACATACAGACAGTGAAACAGGTCAGACCATTATCGCAGGTATGGGTGAGCTTCACCTCGAAATCATCGTAGACAGAATGATGCGTGAGTTCCGTGTTGAAGCAAACGTTGGTCAGCCTCAGGTTGCATACCGCGAAACTATCACTAAGGCTGTTAAGGTTGAAGGACGTTATGTTCGTCAGTCCGGTGGTAAGGGTCAGTACGGTCATGTTGTTATCGAAATGTCACCCAACGAACCCGGTAAGGGCTTCGAATTCGAAGATAAAATCGTTGGCGGCGTAATCCCCAAGGAATTTATCGGACCTGCACGTGCAGGTATGGAGGAGGCGCTCCTTACAGGTATTGTTGGCGGATATCCCGTTGTTGACGTTAAGATTGCTCTTGTTGACGGTTCATTCCATGACGTTGACTCTTCTGAAATGTCATTTACAATTGCCGGTTCTATGGCAGTTAAGGAAGCTTTGGCAAAGGCAGGCTCAGTACTCCTCGAACCTATGATGAAGGTTGAGGTTGTTGTTCCTGAGGAATACACAGGTGACGTAATGGGTGATATCTCTTCCAGAAGAGGTAGGGTTGACGGCTTTGATATGCTTGGATCAACTCAGATCATCAAAGGTCTTGTGCCGCTTGCAAATATGTTCGGATATATGACGGCACTCCGTTCAAACACCCAGGGTCGCGGAACATTTAACATGAGTATTTCTCACTACGAGGAAGTACCGAAGTCAATTATTGAAAAGCTTAACTTGGCTAAGTAATTATAATAAACATAAATTAGATAATTAATTGGAGGAATAATATTATGGCAAAGGAAAAATTCGAAAGAACGAAACCCCATGTCAATATCGGAACCATCGGTCACGTAGACCACGGCAAAACCACATTGACTGCGGCAATTACAATGGTACTTTCAAAATCAGGTCACGCAAAAGAAATGAGATATGAAGATATCGATAAGGCACCTGAAGAGAAGGCAAGAGGAATCACAATCAACACATCACACGTTGAGTATGAAACAGACAGCAGACACTATGCACACGTAGACTGCCCCGGACACGCAGACTACATCAAGAACATGATCACAGGTGCAGCACAGATGGACGGTTCTATCCTTGTTGTATCAGCATCAGACGGTGTTATGCCTCAGACAAGAGAGCATATCCTTCTTGCAAAGCAGGTAGGCGTACCTTACATCGTAGTATTCATGAACAAGGTTGACCAGGTAGACGACGACGAGCTTCTCGACATCGTAGATATGGACATCAGAGACCTTTTGAGCAGCTACGATTTCCCCGGTGATGATACACCCATCATCAGAGGCTCAGCCCTTAAGGCACTCCAGGTAGTACAGAACGGCGGAGATCCCAAGGCAGATGATGCATGCAAGTGCATTTACGAGCTTATGGACGCAGTAGACTCCTACATTCCCGATCCTGAAAGAGCAATAGACAAGACATTCCTTATGCCTGTTGAAGACGTATTCACAATCACAGGCCGCGGAACAGTTGCAACAGGCAGAGTAGAGAGAGGTATCGTAAAGGTACAGGATACAGTAGAAATCGTTGGACTTAAAGAAGAGAAGAAGAGCACAGTTGTTACAGGCGTAGAAATGTTCAGAAAGCTCCTTGATCAGGGCGAAGCAGGTGACAACATTGGCGTACTTCTCCGTGGTATACAGAGAACAGATATCGAGCGCGGTCAGGTTATCGCAAAGCCCGGCAGCATTCATCCCCACACAAAGTTCACCAGCAACGTATACGTTCTTAAGGCAGACGAAGGTGGCAGACATAAGCCCTTCTTTGATGGCTACCGTCCCCAGTTCTACTTCAGAACCACAGACGTTACAGGCGTTATCAATCTTCCCGAGGGCGTAGAGATGGTTATGCCCGGCGACAACGTTGAAATGAGAGTTTCCCTCATTACACCTATCGCTATCGAGGAAGGTCTCCGCTTTGCTATCCGTGAAGGCGGCAAGACAGTTGGCGCAGGCGTTGTTGCTACTATCATTGAATAATTAGCAATTA
>SVGI01000021.1 GCA_015056385.1 Clostridiales bacterium | reverse complement strand
CGTATATAGCCGTTTATAGCGGGAATGGGGCCTATGTAGCCTATATCTATTGAGTCGGAAAAAAGGGCAAGTATTTCTGAGGGGCCGGCGTTAAAGGTGTGCCATGAAACGAGACATTCATCCCCAAGGGCGTCATCCATAGCCCCTGTTGCCCGGGCATACAGCCCCTGTGAATGTGTTATATTGGGGAACAAGGCTATACGTACAGGGATTTTGCCGTAATTATTTACCGAGCATCCTGTGGTACAAATACACATTACCAAGGATAAACACAGCGCTAAAATATGCTTGATTTTTCTCATTACAACAAATCTCCGTTTTAATATGGCCACAACCGTACAACAAGTGATTATAGCTTTAAGCAAATATAATGTCAATAAAAAAACAGAGCTGTATTTGGTTTTGCCTGTAAATGAGTAATAGTTTACATTTTTAATGTAAAAATGGAGCACAAGGCCCTGTGCTTTGCGCTCCCATCTTTTTTATTGTTTATACTATTTCAGCTTAACAACGGTAACTCCTGCGTCCCCCTCACCCTGCTTGCCAAGCCTGTACGATTCAACTCTGGGGTCCCCATTAAGGAAAACGTGTATTGCGCTGCGAAGGGCGCCTGTACCCTTGCCGTGGATAAGCGTTACCTCGTTTATTCCTGCAAGCACGGCAGAATCAATGTATCTGTCGGTCTGGTCCACAGCCTCGTCGGCAAGCATACCGCGAAGGTCTTTCGAAATTGATATATCGCTTTGCCTTATTTCAAGCCTTCTGCGTTCGGGCTTTTTCTTTATAGCCTCACCGGTAGGGGGAGCGATATCATTCTTGGAAACCTTCATTTTAAGTATTCCTGCCTGTATCTGTACCTCGTTTGGTGAAATTATTTGCAGAAATACGGCATTCTGGTTGATGCTTTTTACGAATACATCTGCGCCCGGGCGCAGGGATGCAATATCTATTTCGGGGGATACGGGCTTTTGTACAGGCTTATCGTTTTTGCGTATATCCTTTGACATTGTGCTGAGCCTGTTTTTGGCGTTGTCCAGGGTAGCATTCTTTTCTTTTCCCGAAACCTCACCTGAAAGGAAACGTATCTCCTTTATAATGCTTTTTACTTCCTCCTGGGCCTGGGCTATTATGCGCTCGGCCTCCTTTTTGCCCTTTTCTATCTCTGCCTCACGCTTTTGGGATATTTGTTTAAGCTGGTTATCCCAATGGTCGGATTTCATTTGAGCTTCCTTCAAAAGAGCCTCTGCCTTTTCTCTGTCCACCCGAGCAATGTGATTGTTGTATTCTATATCAGCAATCATTTTGTTGACCTTAAGCTCGTCGCTATTTATATTTGTTTGGGCAAGCTTTATTATATCCTCTGAAAGTCCAAGCCTTTTTGAAATCTCCAATGCGTTGGATTTTCCGGGAATACCCGTTATAAGCCTGTATGTGGGCATAAGCGTTTCCGCATTGAACTCCATAGATGCGTTTTCAATGCCCTCTGTTTCAAATGCGAAAACCTTAAGCTCGCTGTAATGGGTGGTGGCAATTGTAACTGCGTTATGCGTGTGAAGGGTCATTATTATTGCTCTTGCCAATGCGGCACCCTCAACCGGGTCTGTACCTGCGCCAAGCTCGTCAAAGAGAACGAGTGAAGGGTCCTCAAGGCTGTTAAGTATGCTTATAATATTGCTTATGTGCGCGGAGAAGGTGCTCAGGCTTTGCTCTATGCTTTGCTCGTCGCCGATATCGCAAAGCACCTGCTTGAATACACCGAACGAAGCCTCTGCGGCAGGAACGAATATTCCTGTTTGGCACATAAGCACAAGCAGCCCTACTGTTTTAAGGCTTACGGTTTTGCCGCCTGTATTGGGGCCGGTAACTATAAGTGTTCTGTATTCCTCACCTATACTGACGTCAAGGGGAATACACACCCTTTTATCAATAAGGGGATGCTTACCTGCCTTTATGGATACAACAGCCTTATCTCTTAATTCGGGAAGGGTACAGTCGTTATCTCTGGCGTATTTTGCCTTGGCAAAAAGCACGTCAAGCCTTGTGAGTATAGCTTCGTTTTCGGAAAGAGAAAGCGCTTCTGCGGCAACCTGTGCGCTTAACACCTTCAATATACGCTCTATTTCCTTTTTTTCCTCAACCTCAAGGGAGCGTATCGCAGGACCTGCATTTACTACGGATTGTGGCTCTATATAAACCGTCATTCCCGTAGAGGATTGGTCGTGTATAATACCGGGAATCATGCTTCTGAATTCGGATTTTACAGGTATTACAAAACGCCCGGAGCGGGTGGTAACAATAGGCTCCTGAATATATTTCTGGAGTGATTGTGAGCGTATTGTTTTTTCAAGGTCTGCCCTTATTTGTTGGTTAAGGGTAAAAAGTCTTCTGCGGATATATTTAAGGTCAGAGCTTGCGTTGTCGTTAATTTCCCCCTCTGGGTCAACAGAACGCCTTATATCACTCTGGATAGAGGGTAGAAGATTTATATCCTCGCCTGACTGCCGCATATAGGGAAGCGTATCTATAATTTTACAGCCTTTTATGTCGGACTTACTTGCCTGTGATGCGTTGATAAGAGAAAGAACCTCAAGAAGCGCGTGAGGGGAAAGGGATGCCCCTCTCGTGGCGCGCTCTAAATGCTCCTTTACAGAGGGGAACGAGCCTACGGGGGCAGACGATGAATAGGAAAGAAATAAAAAGGCCTCCTGGGATTGCTCCAGCATTTTTCTTACCACCCTTATATTGGTAGAGGGGTTCAGACCCAGTATATATTCCTTTCCGTTATGGGAGGAAGCGTACCTGGATACGATGGATAATACAGAGTAATACCCAAGCTTTTCCAATGTTTTTTTATTCATAGCCCTTTTGTGCCTTTCACTTATCTTTAAGGACATTTTATCATTTATTTCGAATAAATACAATACAAAGGTATATAGGTGTATATTGAACTCAAATGCATTTTGTATTATAATAAGCAGTGGATTTACCCGAATATTGTTGCTCGGGGTGAAAGGTGATAATTAAATGGCAAAAAAAATAATAGTCTATGTTGTACTTTTTGTAATGCTCTTTTCTGTTTGCGGATGCACGTCAGGCGGCAAGGTGTTTATAAAAAACTACTTCGGATACTACGGCTTGTGTGATGAGGACGGAGATTACATCATAAAGCCTAAATACCATCAGATGATTGGCCTTGATAACGATGAGTATCTTGTATGCTTACCCGGCAGTGAGGCTATAAAAATATGTACCGTTGTCGGCTCTAACATAGATAAATCCGAGTTTGTTACGGAATACTCCAAGGTATATACCGTAGTCAACAGAAAGGATAAGGTTTTAAGGGAGCTGGAGGACGTTGAGTACGCAGAGGAAATTGCAGACGGCATTATTGTAATGCTTAAAAAAATAGTAAGGGATACAACGCCCCGTGGTCCCGAGAACATAATAACGTACGGATACGTAGGCGCTGAATGTTATATTTATGACAGCGCCCTGAACCCTCTTAATTCAGAGCCCTGGTACAACGTAAAGAAATACGGCGAGGATAAGCTTCTTCTTACAGATGAAGACGGTACAATTTACCTTACAGACTATTCCCTTAACTATATAAGCACGAAGGGCTATGATGAAATTTATTATATCAATGACGAGCTTTGCGGAATAGTTGAAAAATCAAAGCACGGCATAATGAATATGGATGGCGAGGTTGTGGTATCCCCTGAATATACAGAAGCAACTATGGCTGTGGACGAGGGTCTGCTTGCTGTTGGAAAGGACGGCAAATACAGTCTTATGTCCTCACAGACCTTTAATATTACAGGCGAAATATCCTTTTCCCAGATAGAAAGCTTTGGCTATTACGGCGTTGCAAGGGTTGTGCTTGAGGATAACGGAAAAATATACTATGCCTTCGTAAACGATAAGGGAGAGGCAGTGGTGGACTTCGGAACATACTCATATATATCACAGTTTTCAGGCGGAAAGGCTGTTGCCTGTGTGGGAGGCTATTCAGAGAATTCATTCAGGCATACGGATTCAAAAATGGAATTTGATGCTTATCCGGATATGAGCTTTACATACCCTGAAACCGATAACTTTGCCGAACACAGAAATCTTGACAGACAGCCTGCAGAGGCAAGCTGGGTTCTTATAGATACCCAGGGAAATGTAATCAGAGAAGCCACAAATGAAGATATTGCCCAGTACGATGTAAGATAAAAAGCATATCAAAATAAAATAAGCACCGCATACCCATGTGATATGCGGTGCTTTTGTACGTTCTTTTTTATTTGCTCAAAAGATTAATCACAAACCCGGTTGTTGTTATAAGGTCCTCTGTTTTTATATATTCGTTACAGCCGTGAACGTCCTGCATTCCGATACCTACGTTTACGGCCTCAATGCCTGCGTTGCAAAGGTTTGTTGCATCGCATCCGCCAAACGTCTGCGAGAGTGTAGCGCTTACACCTAATTTTTCGTAGGCGGATACTACCTCTTTAATAAGAGTGGAATCCTTATCTACGGCAATAACGTTGCTGTGCCTGTCTGTTTCGTATTGGAACGTAACGTCGTAGGCCTTACACGCCTTTTCCACGGTGTTAAGAGTTGCCTGTATATGCTCCTGAAGCCTTTCCTCCTTAAGAGAACGTATTTCCATATCGAAGGAAGCCTTGTTACATATAACGTTTGTTTTACCGGGGGCAAGGAAGTTGCTTACGTTCATAACGCTTATATCGTCTACGTGGCCAACGGGTATATTGTAAATGGCTTCAACAGCGGCCTTAAGCGCGTGCTTTCCGTTTTCGGGGGATATGCCCGCATGGGCGGCCTTTCCGAAAAAGTCGAAATGAAGCACCATATTTGCGGCGGCGCTGTTTATAATTTCGCCAACATTGTCTGTATCGAAAACAACTGCCTGCTTGCTTTCTATCATAGAATAATCTGCGTACCTTGAACCTAAAAGACCAAGCTCCTCACAAAGAGTAAAGAGAATTTCAACAGGCCTGTGGGGGATGTTGTTTTCCTTGATATAGGTCATTGCTGAAATTATTGAGCATATACCTGCCTTATCGTCTGCGCCGAGGATTGTAGTTCCGTCTGAATGTATAACACCGTTCTCTATTATGGGGTTAATATTCTTGCCGGGGAAAACCGTATCCAAATGAGCGCTTAAAAGAATAGGCGTACCCTCGCCCGGGAGCCTGGCATAAATATTGTACCCGTTGGAGCCGCATTTTTCTGCTGCCTTGTAATCCTTTGTTACCTCAAAGCCAAGGGCTTCAAGCTCCTCTGTAATAAGGTCGCAAAATCTTATTTCATCACGGGACTGGCTGTCTGTTTTTACGTATTTTATAAAGCGGTCTATTATTTTATTTGTATCCATGAAAAACCTTTCATTCAATAAATTAACTCTTATATCGAAAGCCTTATATCTCTGCCTACTGTTTGTATGCAAAGCGTATTTTTGGCATTTGCCATACGGGAAAATACCTTATCCGTGTATTCCTCCTGAAGCTGCTTTAAGGAATAGTTTGTGGAAATAAACGTATGCTTTCCTGCGTGCATTCTTTCATCAAGAATGGAGGTGAGTATATTCAAGGTGAAGTTGCGCTTTTTAAGCTCCATACCCAAGTCGTCTATTATAAGCACGTCTACGTTTATGAGGTTATCCACCATAGCATTAAGTGTTGAATTATCGCTTATGTACGCATCAAACAGCTCGTTGAACATGGTGAAGGACCTTGCGAATAAAACGCTGTACCCCTTTTCCAGTATTGCGTTTGCCATGCAATACAAAAGAAATGTTTTTCCGGTACCTGTATTTCCGCACAGAAGCACGTTCTTTTTTGTTGCCTCGGGTAACGTATTGCAGTATTTTTCAAGGCGCGCCTTTATATCGCACATATAGGAGCGTACCGTGGTACTCTTACCCGGGGATACGGGCACGTTTTCGAAAACGCCTTCATCAAAGGCCTCGAAGGTGTATTTGCGGCATTGGGGGGTAAGGGCGTTTTCAAAATAAAGCTCGGAGGCGTATTTGTAAAAGCATTCACAATGGCTTGAATCCTCAAGCAGACCTGTGTCCTTACATTTGGGGCAGGTGTATTTTATATCGTATACAGAGGAGGGAATACTGTTTTCCCTCATATACTGCTCCTTTGCTTCTTTCGCATCAAGAATAGCCTTTTCGGTATCTGATACAGCCTGGCTGTCGTGAAAAAGCCTTGCCCTTGTAAGCTGCATATAAAGCGTGTGCAATGAATCATCCAGCTCCTTAAGTGGTGCGTGAGTAAGATAAAGGCTATCCATAGCCGCCTTATGCCTTTGTGCGGCATCCTCGCGCATAGTAGCGTAACGCTGGGTAAGCTTGTTATAATCTGTGTTGTTCATTGTGTTAAATCTCTTTCCCTGACTATATACTTAGTCGTCTGAAAATTTTTCGTACAGAGAATTGAGCTGCTCATCTGTATATGAATGGTTGTCAATATTTTCAAACCCGCTCTTTTTTGATTTGGGTGTATCTGCAGATTGGGAATCGGCAAATCTTTGGCTGTCTGCCCTTGCGTCGGCAATATTTTTTACGGAATTAGTGTTCCACCTGGATATTATTTTGTTCATATATTGCCAGGGCTTTTTTGTGCTTTGAGCCAATTCTGCCGCGTAAAGTATTACGTCAATCGGCATATTGTAGCTTTCTATCCACGTTTTAATCAGCGTACGCTCTGTATCGGAAAGCATTCCTTTAACGTGGGTGTTAACAAGCTTTACGTAATCGTCGTATTTTTTAAGGTCTGCAAGATAAGCGGCAACGCTTTCGTATGACGTTATACAGCGGCTGTAAAGGGCCTCAAGCATCATATCAAGTGAGGACATTGAGGACGAGCTGTCGCAATCAAGGGCGCTTGCACAAAGCATTATAGATTCATGGGAGAATAAAAACTCCTTCGTCCATTTTTTGTAAAGCCTTGTATGTACTGCAGAGGCAGACCCTGCAATACCAAGGAAGAAAAGTAATTCCTTTATTGCTTTTCTTTCGCTTGTCTGTATATTTTGCTGCTCTCTTACCTCTTTGGGAGATGTTACACTGTTATTTTTTAACTGCTCGAGTATGGAGTCGAGATATTTTATGTTCGGATTGCTTGCGCCCGTGGTGGTATTACATGCCTCAAGTATTGTATTGAAGGCAAAGCCCCAATCCTTGCGCCATTTTGTATAGCATTTTAATTCGGGCATAGTATGTGTACGCTTAAAGCCCAGGTATTTAAGCACCTGGTTAAGCTCCCTTGAATACTCGGTTATTTGGTTTGTAAGCTCCTTAACAGCCTCGGGAGAGGTAAGACCTGCATCCACCCATTCCATAAGCTGCTTTTCAACAACGAAATATGAAACCTCGCAGGAATGCTTTTTAACACACTCCTGTACGGCGTACAGTACAAGCTCACTGCTTACGGAATATATCTTGGGAAGCTCCTGATAGAAAACGTAATCCTGTATATCCAATATACGGGGCTTGAATATTTCGGAAAGAGAGTTGTTGAATTCGGCATCTGAATACAAAACGTTTGCCCTGTACGGCTGTGAGTTAAAGAATATATCCTTTGCGCTGTGGAATTCAACGGTGTATTCTGCGTCGTCCTCAGTTGAGGAAAACGTTACGCTTAAAAGCCCAAGCCTTTCCCAATATAAAAGTGCACGCCTGCATACAGATACGTCCATATTTACAAATGTACTTAAGGATGATATGCTTGTGGGCTCTGCATCAGGGAAATATGCCTTATTCAAAAGAAAAAGATACATTTTGACATAGTCGGAGGGCGCCTTTGAAAGAAATTGCATAATAAACAGATTTTCTACAGGCGTATTTTCGTAAAGAGAATAGTTTGCGTCAAATTTTATCATTTTTTCACTCCGAACAACAGGTTTTTATGGGGTTTGTATATTATATCACACAAAAGGGCGAAAATGAAGACGGAAAATACAGGATTATGGCAGATAAAACAAAAAAACATAAATATAAGCAATTACTTTTATTTATCGCAAAAATGTTATATAATTATATAAAAGAAAAAAAACAAAGGCGGAATAAATCTTGGCAAACAGACAAACACGCAGAAAATACGAAAAAGAAAAAATAAGGCAGGAAAAGAAAAGGCAAAGGCTTGTAAAGGAAAAGGCGGGAAGAAAAATAACTCCCTTTAAGCTTGCTTTGATTTTTATTGCTATTGTGGCAATAGGTGTAGCCGCAACGGTGTTTATAATCAACAGGCCTAATGTTAATTGGGTGCTGTACGGAAAAACTCTTGCTCAAATTGAGCTGTATGAGGACAAGGATGAGGTTATTGCTACGGTAAACGGCATAGAAATATACAAAAGCCAGTATTACGAGGTAAAGGCCTTGGATGAGTGTACCTTCAAGGGGCTTATGGCGGAATACAAGCAATTCAAAAAGCAGCATCCGTATTTAACAGAGGAGGAGCTTATGGAGTATTACCCCACTCACCTTACGGATGATGAAATTATAGAAAGCCTTGTTGTTACTGAAATGCTTTACCAGGAGGCGCTTAAAAAGGGCAAGGCAATGACGTATGAGGAGGGCCTTGCCGACCAGAAGCTTCAGATAAAGCAGCTGGAGGCCTTTTCACCTGAAAACAGCAGTGCAGCAGATATGCTCAAGCAGCTTCACGACGTAGCAAAGGGTATGGATATCTCCTTTGACGATTACGTTATTTATCTTGCAAGGGATTACTATAAAACCTACTCTGCCGCTCAGATGGAGGCGGATTGGCACGATGAATTTGTTGGTGTAGAGGCGGAATTTGCCGGGGACGTAAATGATTATATCAATATGAAGACAGCAGAGGTAAGAAAAGGCTATGATATAGTAATTCTTATGGGCTGATAATGCAAAGTACAATAAAACACAATAAAAAAGCAGGCTTCGTTATGAAGCCTGCTTTTGTGTTTGTTAATTATTATTTCTTGAGGCTCTGTGTGATTTCGTAGGTATCCTGAGCAATCATAAGTTCCTCATTTGTGGGGATAACGAAAACCTTAACCTTTGAATCCTCAGCGGAGATAAGGCCTTCCTTCTTGGGAAGGTAGCTTGCCATGTTGGCGTTTACTTCCTTATCAATCTTGATGCCGAGGTATTCCATATCGCTCAATGATTTTTCGCGGAGAGCCATAATGTTTTCACCAACACCTGCTGTAAACACGATAGCGTCTACACCGCCCATAGCTGCGATGTAGGAGCCGATGTACTTCTTGATGGAGTAGCAAAGCATTTCAAGAGCAAGAGCAGCGCGCTGGTTGCCGTTTTTGATTGCCGCTGTAATATCACGGAAGTCGCTGCCTACGCCGCTTACACCGAGAATACCGGATTTCTTGTTGAGGTAAGTATCTACTTCCTTAGCGGACATGCCCTTCTTTTCCATAAGAACAGTTACAACTGCAGGGTCCAAAGCGCCTGTACGTGTACCCATGGGAAGTCCGTCAAGAGGGGTGAGGCCCATTGTAGTATCAACGCACTTGCCGTACTTAACAGCTGCAAGGCTTGAGCCGTTGCCGATGTGGCATGTGATTATCTTAAGCTCCTCAGCAGGCTTGCCCATATATTTTTCGATCTGCTTTGTGATGAATCTGTGGGATGTGCCGTGGAAGCCGTATTTACGGATACCGAAATCTACGTAATCCTCATAGGGAAGAGCGTACATATATGCGTAATCAGGCATTGTAGCGTGGAATGCTGTATCGAATACTGCAACGTTGGGGGTGTTGGGCATAAGCTTCATACATGCCTCAATACCCATAAGGTTTGCGGGGTTGTGAAGAGGTCCGAGAGGTATGCACTCCTTGATTGCCTCGATAACGTCGTCTGTAACGAGCATAGAGCCGGAGAATTTGCTTCCGCCATGGAGTACACGGTGGCCAACTGCGTCGATTTCCTCGATAGACTTAATAACGCCGAATTCTTCGCTCATAAGGCAGTCTATAACAAGCTGGAAAGCGTCGGAATGGTTGCTCATTGCCTTTTTGAACTCTCTGTCATCCTGACCGGGAATCTTGTGAACGAGGAAGGAAGTTTCCTGACCGATTTTTTCTGCGTTACCCTTTGCAATAACACTGCCGTCTGTTACGTTCATCAGCTGATATTTAAGTGATGAGCTGCCGGCATTTATAATAAGAATTTTCATAACGGTTTGAATACCTTTCTGAGAAATGATTTATTTTACCTGTGCTGCCTGAACTGCAGTAATTGCGATAACGCCTGCTACGTCCTCTGCGCTGCAGCCTCTTGAGAGGTCGTTTACGGGAAGAGCTGTGCCCTGGCTGATAGGTCCTATGGCAGTTGCACCTGCAAGGCGCTGTACAAGCTTGTATGCGATGTTGCCGGAGCTTAAGTCGGGGAATACAAGAACGTTTGCCTTACCTGCAACCTTGCTGTCGGGGCACTTCTTGGATGCAACGGATGTATCCAATGCTGCGTCTGCCTGAAGCTCACCGTCTATATCAAGGTGGGGAGCCAATTCCTTGGCAATTCTTGTTGCTTCTCTTACCTTTTCAACAGGTGCGCCCTTACCGCTGCCCATTGTGGAGAATGAAAGCATTGCGATTTTGGGTGTCATATTTGCAAGTGCGGATGCGCTGTCTGCTGCTGCGATAGCTATCTGCGCAAGCTCCTCAGCTGTGGGCTCGGGGTTAAGTGCACAGTCTGCAAAAATGAATACGCCGTTTTCGCCGTACTGTGTTGCGGGAGTTTCCATAAGGAAGCAGCTTGATGCTACCTTGATACCGGGACGTGTTTTGATTACCTGAAGAACAGGGCGCCATACGTCTGCTGTGCTTACTACTGCACCTGCAACCATACCGTCTGCATCGCCAAGCTTAACCATCATTGTACCGAAATATGTACCCTTGTTAAGAAGGTTGTTTGCCTCCTCAAGAGTCATGCCCTTGTTTTTACGGATTTCGTAAAGAGCATTTGCATAATCACCGCGGCGCTCGTAATTGTCGGGATCGATAATTTCGATGTTTGAAACGTCCATACCGAATTTTTCGATTTCGCATCTCTTACCGAGAAGGATAGGCTTTGCAAAGCCGCCCTCCTGAGCGAGTATAGCTGCTTTTACGATACGCTCGTCATTACCCTCGGGTAATACGATTCTCTTGATTGATTCTTTAGCTCTTGCTTTAATGTTATCAATGATACTCATAACACTGTCTCCTGTTTAAGTTTTATGTCAACCGTAATTAACGATTATAAGCCACCAAATATTATACTACATTATTGGGCATTTTACAATGTTTATATGAAAATACTGCTTTTTTTAAAAAAGAAAAAAGTGCTTTTTCAAGCACTTTGGGTTATACGTTTATAGGCGGGGCTTCCTTTGAAATATCCTCGTTTATAACCAATATGTCCCCCTCGTGGAGAATGGTTTTACCGCTGGGTATTACAACCTGATGCCCTCTTTCTATCATAATAACAAGCTTACCGTCCTCAAGGTCTATCTCACTTACTCTCTTACCTATCCATTGGTTTTCCTTGTCAAGTGTTATCTCGCTTAAGCTGATATCGTCTGTTATCTGTGAGGCTACGGCGCTTAACGTAAGAATATCCCCTGCTTTTATAGTGGTTCTTCCGGTGGGGGTTATTTTTTTTGCGCCTCTGGAAAGCCTTACGAAAAGTGTTTCCGGGGGGAGTATAATATCCTTAACGTGCTTGCTTACCCAGGGATGATTTTCTGTTACTGTAAGCTGAATAAACCGAACAGGGGTATCCTCAACGTAGTCGTTAAATGTTTTCATAACGTTTTCGTGCTTGCTTACCATATTAAGCTTCTTTGAAACGAAGGGGAAAAGTGAGCCCTGGAATATTATTGAAAACAGAACTATACAGAAAACGGTGTGGAAAATATCACGCTCTGTTGGTACGGCGCTTACCATAACGGCGATTGCAAAAACTATGGATGAGGCGCCTCTGAAGCCTGCAAAGGATATAAGCGCCTGCTGATTAAGCTTACTCTTAAAGGGGGTAAGCAGTATTGCGACAGCAAGGGGCCTTCCTATAAAGGTTATGAAAAGAGCAATTATAAGGGCGGGAAGCACAACGGAAGGGAATTTTGAGGGGAATGAAAGAAGCCCCAAAAGGAAGAAAACCAGCATCTGCATAATTCCCGTAACGCCGTCGAAGAAATTTACCAGTGGTTTTTTGTTGGGTATGCGGCTGTTTCCGAGGATAATACCGCAGAGATAAACGCTTAGATATCCGTTTCCACCTACTAATACTACTGCGGAGTATGCGAACAGCACAAATGCAAAAACGAATATGGTATCGAAGCCCTGTACTGAAAATTTGACTCTTTTCAGTATAAACGTAGCAAGATACGCAATTGATACGCCTATAACTATACCGAAGAATACCTGCGCAAAAACGATATATATTACCTTGCCTGCAGATACCCCACCCTGCATAATAGAGAGAAACATTATTGTAAGAGTGTAGGAAGAAGGGTCGTTACTGCCGCTTTCTACCTCAAGAAGCGATGCTGTGTTGTATTTTAAGCCCAGCTTTTTTGAACGGAGAATGGAGAATACGGATGCAGCGTCCGTAGAGCCTATAACAGAGCCTAAAAGGAAGCTTTCAATCCAGCCCATTTTAAGAACGTAATGGCAGAATAAGCCTGTAAAGGCGGCTGTTAATATAACGCCCAGGGTGGAAAGAAGCACAGACTGTACCACAACGGGCCTTGCATGCTTCCAGTTTGTACCGAAGCCGCCGTAAAACATTATAAATGCAAGAGCAACGGAGCATATTTTTTCTGCAAATGAAAAATCGTCAAAGGGTATTTTTACAACGCCGTCGGAGCCGAAAAATATACCCAGAAGAATGAATGCAAAAAGAACGGGGACACCTACTTTATTGGATATCCTCGTAAAAAATATACAAATCAATATTATAATCGAGATAACTATAAGATAAAGTTCCATAATACTCTTTCACACATAATAATTAAAATATTGTATCATTTTTGACTGTTTATGTCAATTTGAAATAATTGGATTTTCCGATTGTTTTTCATAAAAATACGTTTTTCGTTCCGTAATTTAACTTGACAAAATTACTGTACAGAGTTATAATGTACGTGTTTGAAGCACTGATGCTGTGGCGCTTACGGTCTGCATAATATCGTATTACGCATTATGTAAATATATGCGGTATGGCGGTGCTTATGTAATATCGGCGGATGCCGGTACGTATTTATTCTTTGAAATATAAAAGGGGAAAATATGAGCTTCGATAAATTACACGAGGAATGTGCGGTTTACGGTGTAAGCCTTAACGTTGATGAGGCTGCAGGTATAACCTACAACGGTCTTCTTGCTCTTCAGCACAGAGGGCAGGAAAGTGCCGGTATTGCAGTTTACGATACAGACAGGCTTGTTTGCCGTAAAAATCTTGGCTTGGTAAGTGAGGCAATCACAAACGAAATGCTTACAGACCTTGCTCACAGTAAAAGCGCCATAGGCCATTGCTTGTATTCCGGTAAGGGTAACAGCCATGAATGCGACGTTCAGCCCTTCGTAACTGAATATCTTACAGGCAGAATTGCAACGGCTCATAACGGTAATCTTGTAAACGGCAGAGGCATTAAGAAAAGGCTTATTAAGCTTGGCGTAAGATTCACCTCTAACAGCGACAGCGAAATTATTTCTGCACTTGTTGCATACAACACAGTTGTTGCAGGCAGCCTTGAGGACGGTGTTGCAAAGGCGATGAATGAGCTTATAGGTGCGTTTTCTGTTGTTATATTGAGCGGTGATAACAGTATCGTTGCCTTCAGGGACCCCTGGGGGTACAGGCCTTTGTGTATAGGTGAAAACAGTAACGGTATTGCGGTTGCATCTGAAAGCTGCGGACTTGATTCCCAGGGCTTTAATTTCATTCGTGATATTGCTCCCGGTGAAATGGTTATTATAAGGGACGGTAAAATAGTTACTGAAAAAATTGTTCTTACAAAGGAAAAGCGCGGTCTTTGTATATTTGAGTACGTTTACTTTGCAAGAACAGACTCATTTATTGAGGGCATGAGCGTTTTCAAATCACGCTTTAATATGGGTAAGATTCTTGCAGAGGAGTGTCCTGCAGATGCGGATATAGTTTGCGGTGTTCCCGACAGCGGCCTTGAGGCTGCCCAGGGCTATGCTGCACAAAGCGGACTTCCCCTGGTTCCTGCATTCGTTAAAAACAGATATATAGGCAGAAGCTTTATTTATCCTACACAATCACAAAGGGAAACGGCCGTAAAGATAAAGCTTAATCCCTTGCGCGTAAACGTTGAGGGTAAGAGAATCGTTCTTGTTGATGACTCTATTGTTAGAGGAACAACAAGTGCGAATATTATTTCCGCTCTTAAGAGTGCCGGTGCCAAGGAGGTGCATATGAGAATTTCCTCACCTCCCTTCAAGCATAACTGCTACTTCGGTACAGACGTTGATAACGAGGAAAACCTTGCAGCAAACAGAATGACCATTCAGGGCATTTGTGACAGCATCGGTGCGGAAAGCCTTGGATATCTGAGCATTGACGGTCTTAAGAGGGCCTGTGATGAATGTCAGCTTCCCTTCTGTACAGGCTGCTTTGACGGTGAGTATTTCATCGATGATGAGATTTTGAGAGAATACCGCGAGGGTAAATAATAAATATGTGATTATAAACTGCGAAGAACACTTGTGTTCTTCGCAGTTTTTGTTAATAGCACAACACAGGGAGATGTTTATGAAGAAAATATTGTATTTAATCCCCCATTCCCATTGGGACAGGGAATGGTATATGCCTTTTGAAAAGCACAGAGTTCGTTTGGTTGAGCTTTTTGACGATATTATAAAAACTATGGAGGAAAACCCGGACTATACCTTTTACCATATGGATGGGCAGTATATCCCCATAGAGGATTACCTTGAAATCCGCCCGTATATGAAGGAAAGGCTCTTAAAGCTTATAAGGGATGGACGTATAAAAATAGGCCCGTGGTATGTGCTTCAGGATGAATACCTTACAAGCGCAGAGGCAAATGTAAGAAATATGCTTTACGGTGTAAGGCTTTGTCGCGAGCTTGGTGTGGAGCCTGTTAAATGCGGATATTTCCCCGATGCCTTCGGTAACGTATCTCAGGTGCCGCAGATAGTTAAGGGCTTTGGCTTTGACAATGCGGTTTTCGGAAGAAGCGTAAACGATAACGGCTATCTTGGTGAAGAGGAAGAGGGTATAATAAAAAGTGAGCTTATATGGCGCGCACCTGACAAAAGCGAGGTTATAGGTATTCACATGGCTCACTGGTATAACAATGCTATGGAGCTTCCCAATGAGCCTGATAAGCTTTGTAAAGCAATAAAGGGTATAGTGGACAGCACACAGAGCGTTGCTCTTACAGATCATCTTTTGGGTATGAACGGATGCGACCATCAGCCGGTGCAGACAAACCTTCACGAGCTTGTAAAGCTTGCAAACAGTATTCAGGATGATATAGAGGTTAAGCAATCGAATTTTGAGGAATACTTGGATGCCGTACGTCCGTATAAGGGTAAATTCCCCGTATATGAGGGTGAAATAAACAGTCAGCTTACTGCAGGGTATTATTCCCTTGTAGGTACTGCATCTGCCCATATGGATATAAAGCAGGATAATTATAACGTACAGCATATGCTTGAAAGGGTTGCGGAGCCCTTATCGGTAAGCGCTATGCTTTTTGGCGGAGAATATAATAAAGATTTGTTTCTTTATGCGTGGAAAAAGCTTATACAGAATCATCCTCACGATTCAATTTGTACATGCTCGTGTGATGAGGTGTACGATGAAATGAAGGTACGCTTTGCCAAGGCGCTTGCATGTGGGGAGGAGCTGAAGGATTATGCTCTTTCATATCTTGCAAAGGAAATTGATACCGAGGTAAGCGGGGATAAGGCAATTATCGTATTTTCCACAGAGCCAAATAAATCACGTACGGTAATCAGTGTAAATGTGGATTTCGATCCTTGCGAAAACGTTGAGGCAGTTGCCGTATTTGATGAAAACGGAAATGAGATACCGTCTACATTTGAGGTTACAAGGCAGCAGTTTACCTATACGTTGCCGAGGCATACCTTCAGAATACCCAAATTTGTGGATAGATTCAAGGTGGAAATGCAGGTTGAGGCTCACGGTGTAGGCTATAAGGTTTATACCGTAAAAAAGAAGGCACCCTCAAATGAAATATATGTAAAATATACAGAAAGCTCAATGGAAAACCAGTTTATAACCGTTGAATTCAACCCTGATGGCACAGTAAATATTATAGATAAGCGAAGCGGTGTATACTACTGCAACCAAAATATATTTGAGGATACAAAGGATAAGGGTAATCTTTACAGCTATATTCAGCCCGAGGGTGATATTGCTGTAACAAATAAGGATTCCAAAGCCAATATTTCCGTTGATAAGGTAACACCCTATTCTGTAACGTTTAGGTGCGATATACCCTTAAATATCGATGCAGATATAACCTCATACGTTACACTTTCGAAGGGCGTTGCCCGTGTGGATTTTAAGACTGTGATTACTAACAGGGCAGAGGACCATAGAATCCGTGCGCTGTTCACTACTGATATTGAAAGCGAGTACGTTTACTCCGAGGGTCAGTTTGACGTAGTACGCCGTGATATAAAGCCCTCCGCAAAATGGGAAAACCCATGTAATGCTCAAAGAACACAGGCTTTTATAAGTCTTGAAGAAGACAGAGGCGAAAATGCTGTAATAATTGCCAACAGAGGCCTTTGCGAATACGAGGTGCTTCGTGATAACCGCAACACCCTTGCCATAACTCTTCTTCGTGCTATTGGCCAGATTGGCGATTGGGGTGTTTTCCCCACGCCCAAGGGTCAGATGAAGGGTACGTATACCCTTGAATATTCGTTTGTGCCATACGAAAAGTCCAACCGCAGTAATGCTTATTCCTTGGGCTATGGCTTTGCTTACCCCTCTGTAACCGCTATCAGTACAGATATACATAAAGGTAATATACCGTCAAGGCTTAATATTGTAGCCTTTGATAACGAGCATATTCATATGACTGCCCTAAAAAAGAGTGAGGAAAGAAACAGCATTATTCTTCGCTTCTTCAACACGCTACAAAGCGAAACACCACTTAATATTACACTTGCCTCTGTGTTTAAGTCTGCAAATTATACGGATTTGGATGAGAAGAAATGCGGAGACATCAATATAAATGATAATTCAATAAGCATTACGGTAGGCGCTAAAAAGATAGTAACTATAGAGCTTACATACTGAAAAAGCATATAAAATAATGGCAGTGATAAGGGTTATATCCTTTATTCACTGCCTTTTTTTATTATCCTTATAAGATTGGTTGTGTTGATATTATAAAGATACCCCGATAATAAGGTGCTCTTATTATCGGGGTTAATAGCTTATGCCTTGGTATTAAACTCCTGAGTAAGCGGAGAAGCCTCCGTCTACAGGAACAACGATACCTGTTACAAAGCCTGCCTCCTTGGGATTCGTAAGCCAACGGAGTGTACCTAAAAGCTCCTCGGGCTCGCCGAAACGCTTCATGGGAGTTGCGGTGAGTATTTTGTTTGTACGGGGAGTAGGTGTACCGTCGTCATTGAAAAGAAGCGCCTTGTTCTGTGCTGTTACAAAGAAGCCGGGGGCAATAGCGTTAACGCGGATGCCTGTACCTGCAAAGTGAACTGCAAGCCACTGTGTAAAGTTTGAAACAGCGGATTTTGCTGCGCTGTATGCAGGAATCTTTGTAAGAGGACGGTATGCGTTCATTGAAGAGATGTTGATAATGGAACAACCCTCCTCACCCAACATATCAACAGAGAATACCTGTGTGGGAAGAAGTGTTCCCATCATGTTGAGGTTGAATACAAAATCGAATCCGCTCTTATCAAGGTTGAAAAACGTAGAGATATCATCTCTTGATTCGTCCCCCTCCTCGTAAATCTCGTGAGCAGTTGTACACTTGGGGCTGTTGCCGCCTGCGCCGTTAATAAGAACAGTACACTTACCGAGATCCTTAAGTATCTGGCTGTGAACGTTTTCAAGAACAGCCTTATCCAGAACGTCTGCAGCGTAAGCCCTTGCAACGTAGCCCTCTGCAGCTATTTCATCGGCAAATTTCTGTGCAGCTTCAAAGTTTCTGTCTAAAAGAGCAACCTTGTAGCCTTCCCTTGCCATTGCCTTGGCAAATGAGGAGCAGAGCACGCCGCCTGCGCCTGTTATAACACAAACCTTATTCATTTGAATATTTCCTATCTAAAATCAGTTGTTGAGGATTTCGGTCAAGCGCTTATATTTTTCCTTAAGAGCAGGGTAGAGCTCATCGAAGAGGCCTGCATACTTCTTGTATTCCTTAACTGCATTTTCATCGGGCGTCTGAGTTGTTTTAATGAGAACGGCCTCTTTACATGCATCGGGAACGCTTGAATAAATTCCTGCGCCAACACCTGCAAGGAGAGCAACACCCAAAGCGGGACCTTCAGATGACTTAACTGTTGCGACCTCTTTATTGAAGATGTCTGCCTGCATCTGCCTCCAGAGGGGGTTCTTTCCGCCGCCGCCTGAAGCGCGAACCTGTGTAATCTTAACACCGAGGTTTTCAATAAGGTTAAGAGCGTCGTTAAGGCTGAATACAACACCCTCCATAATACTTCTGATCATTTCCGCACGTGTGTGCTTTGCGCTTAAGCCGAAGAATACGCCCTTTGCATCGTTATCAAGGTGAGGCGTACGCTCGCCCATAAGATAAGGAAGGTAAATGAGGCCGTTGCTGCCTATGGGTACGTTTTCTGCCTGCTTGCAGATAAGCTCGTAGGGATCCTTCTTGATGAATTCTGCAACAGTTTTTTCGTTCTGGCAGAAGTTGTTTCTGAACCACTGGAGGGAAAGACCTGATGCGTTTGCGCAGCCGAATACGTGCCATGCGCCGGGAACTGCGTGGCAGAAGGCCTGGAGGCGGCCCTTTTCGTCAACTGTGAGCTTGTTCATGTGAGCGAATACAACGCCTGAGGTACCGATAGTAGAGGAAACGATACCCTCTTCAACTATGCCGTTACCAACTGCGCCTGCAGCCTGGTCGCCTGCGCCGCCTGCAACGGGAGTACCTGCCTTAAGGCCTGTTGCTTCTGCCGCGCACTTGGAAACCCTACCGCTTATTTCATAAGACTCATACATTTTGCCGAGCCAGTTTATATCAACACCGAGGATATCAAGAAGCTCCTTACTCCAGCAACGGTTTTTAACGTCGAGGAACTGCATACCGCTTGCGTCTGAAACCTCACTTGCGAATTCACCTGTAAGCTTAAAGCGGATATAGTCCTTAGGAAGAAGGATGTGCTTGATCTTTGCGTAGATTTCAGGCTCATTATTTTTTACCCACATAACCTTACCTGCTGAAAAGCCTGTAAGTGCGGGGTTTGCAGTAATATCGATAAGCCTGTCGTAGCCTACCATGTCTGTAATCTGCTCGCACTCCTTTTGTGTACGCTGGTCGCACCAGATGATTGAACGGCGAAGAACCTTGTCGTTTTCGTCGAGAAGAACTATACCGTGCATCTGACCGGAAAGACCAACACCTGCAATAGCACTTGCGTCAATACCGCTTTTTTCGATTACTGAACGGATAGACGTAACACAAGCGTTCCACCAATCCTCAGGCTCCTGCTCTGCCCAGCCGATTTTTTCCTGATAAAGAGGATACTCGCTTAAAGCAGAGGCAATAGTGTTGCCCTCGAAATCGAAAAGAACTGTTTTTGTACCGGATGTACCTATGTCAAGACCTAATAAATAACCCATTACAATGCTCCTTTTTATTTATTATATGTATAATAGCATAATACAATTTTTTTTGCAAGAAAACTGTGTTATTTCTGCTGGGTTAAAGGAATAAATCAACAGAAAAATACAGAAATTTTTGTTTGTAAAACTCGGATTATCGTGTTATAATAAATTTACAGGATATTATAACTTGGAGGTACATGTCATGGAAGAAATGAGCATCAGAGACCGTATTATTGATTACATACAGCGAAACAGAGTTTCTACCACAGAGGTTGCAGACTGCCTGGGTAAATCAGGCGCACTTGACGGTGTACTCCCCATAAACAGAGGGCATTTCAAGGCAGGTAAGGTAAAGTGGGTATATGCCTATAAGGAAACCAACTGGGACGTTCACGAGCAGGTAATATCAATAGACAAGGGCGACATTGTTTTTATTGACGTTATAGACTGCGCAGACAGGGCAATAATAGGTGAGCTTGTAAGTAAGTACATACTTCTTTATCAGCAGGCAGCCGCTATTGTTACAAACGGCAAAATGAGAGATGCAGGCGCACTTTTAAGGGAAAACTATCCTATCTGGTGCGTAGGCTTTTCACCTGTGGGCTGCTTTAACAGAAAGCCCGAGCCACCTCTTGCAGAGGAAATAATTGCAGAGCATAAGGGTATGTACGACGGCGCTGTTGCCGTGTGCGATGATTGCGGCGTTGTAATAGTTCCCCCTGAAAAATTAAACGAGGAATTCCTTGATAAGCTTAAATGGATAGAGGAGCAGGAGGACATCTGGTTTGACCGCCTTGACCGTAAAAAGGAAAACACCTTCGAAATCGTTTGCCTCAAGAATTATCTTAAGGAAAACAAGTAATACTAAATATAAAATGAGCCTCTCCCATAAAGGAGAGGCTTTTTGTATCATTATAAATCACTGTGCTGTGTCTGTAATATCCGTTGTAGATATGAACGTATAAATTTCATATACCCTGGAGGAATACTGTGAAAGTGAGCCGTAGGTAGAGGAAAGCGGGTCCATAATTATAAAATCGGAATTGTGAGCTCCGATGATAAGCACCCAGTATCTGTCTATTTCCGGATGGGTTACCCTTGCAAGAACGGGTACGCCTGATTTAAGGTATTTAACGATATCCTTTGAATTAAAAACAGGAGTTTTTTCAATATAAGGGTTTTTATACATGCTGTTGTAGGTATCTGTATCGTATTCATAGCGCACAGCCTTGCCCACTACATCTTTATATCCGCCATTTGTATCCTTGGGGTATAGCCCGTTGGTATAAAAAAAGTCGTAAAGCGTATCCACCTCGTAATATATGTTGTGAAGCCTTAATACGCTGGCCGTGCATGCAAGCTGGCTGCCATAATCGCAGAAGCGCAAATTTCTGTCCTCCAGCATCATTTTCATACCGTACGTGGAAAGATCCTGCCTTACGATATCAACGCTTATAATATCGATATCCTCCTCAACGGATACGGTAACCCCTGTGGCGCGTATTTGGCTTGCTCTGGAGAGATTCTGAACGCTTATCAGCATATATCCGCAAATAACTATTGCGAATATTATAAGAAAAAAAGATGTTACGGCATTTTTCGGGCGCATATATAAATCCTCATTTTTTGTACAAGAAGTATTATATATAGTATAAAACTCTTTGTCAAATATATAGGGAATAAAAAAGGGAGGCGACGCTTGCCTCCCCTTATGGCTTGCAGCTGTTATCTGACGTAAAGGCGCCCTGATTCCGCATACTTCATAACACGGTCCTTAATATTGGGGCTTTCCCATACGGACTGTGCAGAGAACATAGAAAGGCCAAGATCCTTTGTTGCCTCGTTTTCATTGCCGATAAGCGCCCATGCGGCGTCCTTAAGGTTTGCAAACATAGGCTCGTCTATTATGGGGCAAAGGAATTTCTGCCTGGGCTGATTTATATCCTCGCCGCTTATCTGGAAAAGGTTGTACTTATCGCAGAGAGCGCGGAGGCGTATAAGCTGATCCATTGTGTTTCTTGCAGGCATATATGTAATTGCGTTAAATTTGATGTCTGCAAGATATTCAACTAATTCATCCAGATATGAATCCTCGAAGGTCTGTGCCTTTTTATCTCCCGTTACGCTTGCAGTAACGTCGCCAAGGTAGGCGTAGGCGCTTATTGCGCCGATGCTTTTTGCAAAATCAACAGCCTCGAATACGCTTACGCATTCATCTGTTGCATCAACGTAGAAGCGTGATACGAATACACCCTTAAGAATGTTCAAAAGGTCGTAATCGTAATACTTATAGCCTGTGTCGGACAGGAATTCTACCTGCTTGTTGGAAAGAGCAATACCCAATGTGTTTATCATAAAGGAAATAAGCTCCTCACCGGGAGTGTACTTTTCCATTATTTTACGTGCAAGTGCAAAAAGGATGTGCCTTTCCGTTACGCTTCCGCCGTTTTTATACTGTGAAATAGCCTCTATATCCTTTTCGTAATCCATGGAAATACCGTAGGGTGCAAAAATCTCGTTAAGCCTTGCCGTCATTTTCTGATTACGGATTTTACGTGCGGCGCCGATGGGCTTTAAGAAATCCTTTGTCTGATTTATCATTGAATGGGGGATAGAGTGAATGCCCATGTATGCAATAGAGCGCTGGTCGGGGTTGTTGAGTAAGCGGCCGTTGAAGGGTGTTTCATTCATTTTTACACGTATCTCAATACCTATTGTAGCACCGATATTCATTATATTTGCGGCAGCAAGGAATTCCTCTGCGCCTGAAATGGAATCGTGGTCCATTATGCCTGCAGTGGCAAGGCCCGCCTTTTTAGCCTCCCATACTGCTGCAGCAGGGGAATAGGGTGAAAATGAATATATGGTATGTATGTGGTTATTTACGTTTGTGCCGCAGGGTTCAAGGGCAATATTACCCTTGTCTATTTCCTGCTTAATGCATTTCAAAGCGGTAAGCCTTGAGGTTGCATCTTCACAGTTGAGCATGTATTCAGCGTTTTTAATATCCATAAGAAAGTCCTTCCAAATAATTTTTTACAATATATCTATAGCCATGATTTCACCGTTGTCGTTATCGAGAAGAGTGTAGGAAAGCTCCATTGAGTAATGCTCTGCCGCAACTGATATATGACAAAGTGCGATACCTGCATCTATTCTGTTAAGGTGTGTCAGCGTTTGTGAAAGGCGTGATGCCCCTCTCTTTTTTACTGAAAGTATAATACGGTCCCCATCTACGGTGAATACCCAGGGCTGGGAATTCATAGAGGACGGAGCTATACGCGCCGCCTCAATAAGCCTTATAGCCTCGGGGGAAGCATCTCCCTTTATTATATCCCCAATATCCTTTCTTTTGTAGGTCTGTTGGGTAAGCGCTTTATCGGGAAGCCCCAGGGCAAGCATAACCTGGTTTGTGGTATCAAAGCTTTCGCCCAATACTCCGTTTATGTATTCATTATTCAAGGGTATGCCTATCCAGCAGGTGCCTATACCGAAGCGCGTACAGTCCAGTACGGCAGATTCAAGGCATATGCCTGTGTATATATCTGCGTAGGCGCTTTGCGATGCGCGGCAATGTAAATAGTATGGCGCAGTAACGCATCCGTACTGACCTATAATACCCTTAAACAAATGCTTTTGCGCTATTTTATCTGTGTTATTCAGATAATTAAGCTCAAGCCCTCCGCTAAGCCCCAATGTATCTGCGTTTAAGGCAGAATTCTTTATATCCTCAAGAATACCGGGGGAAAGCTCGGTAAAGTCGTACGACCTTACTGAATGCCTTTCAAAAATGGCTTCAAATCTGTCCATATTACTTTCCTTTATTCCATTGCGGCAAACGTTGCGGCAATAGCTCCGTCTGCGGCGGCAGTTACAATCTGAAGGAGAGGCTTACGCCTTATATCTCCTGCGGCAAATACACCCTTAAGAGATGTTTCCATTTTATCGTCTGTAATTATAAACCCGTTTTCATCACAGGCTACAATATCCTTAAATATTTCGCTGTTGGGTATAACGCCTATTGCAATAAAAACTCCGTCTGCTTTTATATCTGAAATTTCATTTGTCTTTGTATTTTTTATACGTATGCCCGATACTCTTGCATCTCCAAGTATGTCCTCAGGCGTGCTGTTCCATATTATTTCAACGTTTTCAAGGGCAAAAAGCCTTTCCTGCAGCTTTTTTGCCGCGCGGAGTGAATCTCTTCTGTGTATGAGATATACCTTTTTGCAGAACTGTGAGAGAAATATGGCATCTGATACAGCCGTATCTCCTCCGCCTACAACTGCCACCTCTTTACCTCTGTAAAAAAATCCGTCGCAGGTTGCGCAGTAGGATACGCCTGCCCCGCCCAGGCGAAGCTCATTCTCAAGCCCTGTTTTACGGGGAGAGGCTCCTGTGGCGATTATTATTTTTTTGGCATAATCTGTATTACCGGAGGCAAATGTACAGCAATATCCCCCCTCTGCAGAGGTAAGGGATGTAACGTTGCCGCTCTTTATTGTGAGCCCGAGATTTTTTGCCTGCTTTTCCATAAGGGAGGTAAGCTCTGCGCCGGAAACGGGTGTAGGGAAGCCCGGATAGTTTTCTATTTCATTCGTAAGGGCAGTCTGCCCGCCTGTGGCAATACGTTCATACAAAACAGCGTCAAGCCCTGCACGCATACAGTATATTCCTGCAGTAAGCCCTGCAACGCCTCCACCGAGAATTATAACGTCCCGCATAATTTCCTCCGTAAAACTTATTTGAGCAATAAATGTTCAGTATTATTATATCACAAATAACAGGGATTAAAAGTAAAATACATAATAAAAACAGTATTATGTGGTGTTCTCATTATTTTATTTTAATAAAAAACTTGTTTTTTTTTATATAAAGTGGTAAAATAGAAAAAAATAAAAATAGTTGAAATATCCGATTTAATTTTGGTTTTTTTGTTTTTTCGAATACAAAACGGGTGGGATGTTTTCACAAAAGGAAAGGAAAGTTAAAAAATGGCTGAATTGGTATACGAAATAGTTGAGAGTATAGGTAAATTTTCCGCTGAAGGCAGCGCATGGAAAAAGGAACTCAATCTTGTAAAATGGAATAACAATGCACCTAAATATGATCTTCGTTCCTGGAATGCAGACCATACAAAAATGGGTAAGGGTATTACTCTTACAAAGGAAGAGATTGTTGCTTTGAGAGATCTTCTCAACAGCGCAGATCTTTAATTTATACCAAAGATAAAAACAAGCCCCGGTATAAGGGCGTCACTCTTAGGGATTTTAATTGAATATTTTATAAAATTCGACTTTTCACAAGCCGAGTTTTCTTTTGCCCACGTAAAACAGAATGAATTAAAGTAAAGTTAATTTTGTGTTATAATAAAGTCATCGATAAATAAGAATTTGACGAGATGAAATACATGAAAATATTATGGATTATTATTTTGGTAGCAGATAATCTACTACCATTGTTGCTTGCGCATTTTTATCCAAACTATAAGCATAAAGAAATGGCACTCTCGGTACTGGGCTC
>SVGI01000020.1 GCA_015056385.1 Clostridiales bacterium | reverse complement strand
CTTCATCGTCATCATCATCTATCTCGTATTCCTCATCAAGACCGTTATCATCATCGTCGTCATCGTCATACGCCGTATCGTCAACAGGTGTAACGTCCTCTTCATCAGCTTTATCCTCGGGGATTTCCTCCTCTGCAGCCTCTGAAACAGGAATTTCTTCATTATTATCCTCAGGCACGTCCTCCCCGGCAATACCCGCAGGCACATCCTCAACACCGTTATCTACGGAATCCATAAGCACTGCCGCTATTTTTTCGTGAACCTCATCCTCAATTTTTCCGTCAAAAAATGCTTTTCTTTTGAAGAAGAAGCCTGCAATACCGCCTACAAGCATTATTGCGGAGAGTATCATATTCGCAATAGAGCCCTCCATTTTAAGGAACTCAAGTATAAATCTTATACCGCCATATACTGCAAGATATATGAAAAATGCCTCGCCATGTGTTTTCTTTCTCTTGAGAAGGCGCAAAAGAACACAGCAATTAACAAGGTTAAGCACAGACTCATAGAAGAATATTGCAAGATGCCAGCTTTTCGTTTTATCTATGTACACAGAAACCGGGAAGAATTCGAAAAACGAATTATTTACCGCAATACCGTAAAGCTCCTGATTAAAGAAGTTACCCCAACGGCCTATGCACTGTGCCAGGGCAATACAGGGCACCAGAATATCAAGAAGGGCCCATACGTTTATCTTCTTCTTTTTGCAGTAGATTACAACGGCAGGAATAGCCAGGATAAATCCGCCTAATATCATCAGGCCACCCTCCCAGATATAAAGCATTGTTATAGGATGCTGCTCATACTGGAACCAATGTGTTATAACGTAAAGTATTCTTGCGCCGATAATGCCGGGTATAAAAATCACAAAGCAAAGGTCTATAATTATATCCTCATTCATTCCACGCTTTTTTGCAAGATACATTCCGAAAAGAATAGCCGTTAATATAGCCGCCGCCAAAACTATGGCATACCAATATATTTCGTGGCCGAATATACTGAAGGCAACCCTACCTATTGAAAGTGCTGTATTCATAATATCTTTCCTTTATTTTTAATTGTTTATCGGTTATTTTTGGACTTTATAACAGAAACTGCCATTGTACCGTCCGTAAAAACCTGCTCAAAATACTGTGATAATTCACAGAATTCAATATTTGCCATTTCATTATAATAATCAAATACGTCTAAATCGCAAAAGCTTAAGCGCATTGTACTCACAGCAAAGCCCTCTACGGAATTACAGCTTCTTACGAAATCACCTATGAACATTTTTTTGATGCGTTCAAAGGCGCTCTTATCAAAGCCCTCCTCTTTTACTCTTTTTACCTCACGGGAAACAACACTTACAAACTTTTCTGTGTTTACCGTTTCGGATTCTATGGTAACAAAGGAATAATCCATTTTCATTGTGGAGCTGCACTCGTAGGTTGAATCTGTAAGCCCCTCCTTATAAAGCTCAGAGTACAGGCGTGAGCTTCTTCCTGCAAAAAGCTCCATAGTTATATCGCTTACAAGCATTCTGTGGAGATAATCCTTTGATGATTCGGGCCTTACGGTATCCTTATAGCCTATCATAACCATATCTCTGGAAACATCCATAACGTGTGATACGTAGCTATCCTTAACCTGAACAGGCTCGTCGTAGGTAACAACTCTTACCTTTTGAGCAGAAAGAGCCCTTTTATCGTGTTCGCATCTGCTGCGGATATAATCCATTACCTCACCGGCATCCAGGTCTCCGCAGATAATAAGCCTCATATTTCCGGGATTATAAAAATTATTGTAGCAGGTATAAAGCAGCTCCTTGGAGATAGACATTATATCCTCCACCGTTCCTGCTATATCGTTTCTTACGGGATGAACGTGATACATACCTGAAAGAAGATTCTGAAGGCACTTCCACTTAGGCTCATCATCGTACATTCTTATTTCCTGTGCGATTATGCCTTTTTCCTTTTCCACGTTTTCGTCTGTAAAATACGGGCGACCCACGTAGCCTAAAAGAAGCTCCAGATTATCATAGAATTCACCTGCCGAAATAAAGTAGTAGGCGGTATTATCGTTATTTGTGAAGGCATTGGGCTGCGCGCCCCTTGAAACAAATTCCTCCATTACGTTAATTCCGCTTTCCTCCTCGAAAAGCTTATGCTCAAGGAAGTGGGCTATACCTGCAGGTGTTTTAACGGGAGTATCCTTTGAATACTCGTAAAATTCAACGTCGTTTGAGCCGTAATCTGTAGCGTATATGGCTATCTGCTTTGAAAAGCCTCTTTTGGGTATGAATATAACCTTTAACCCGTTAGGCATTACCTCTTCACATATAACCTCATCTATAAGGGAGCAGTATTTTTCTGTGTACATCACTTTTCCTCCCCTGTAAGAAAATAAGTCATAACCTTTTTTACCCTTTTGGAAAAGGCTGTAACGTCCTCAAGAGTAACTCCGCGCACACCGCGAACATACTCCTCAGGCGTTATCTCAACAGAGCAAAGAGCATTTGAGTAGTAGAATTCGGGCATTGCCCCGGGTGAATCCTCTATTGCCTTCATGCTCCATTCTATATCGGACTTGGCAGACTCAAACTCCACCTGAGTAATATTACCCTCCTCTATTGCGCGCACCTGCTCGTCAATAATAGCGCACGCCTTATCGAAGGTACTTTCCTCTATTCCTGCGGAAATCATCATAATCCCGTTGTACTTATCTATCCTGCTTGCAATATCGTAGCAAAGGCTTGCCCTTTCACGTACGTTCATAAAAAGCTTTGAGTTTACTCCTCCTCCCAATATTCCGTTATATACGGCCTGCGCAAAGAAATCATCACTATTAGGTGTAACACCCGTATAATAGCCTATACAAAGCTTGCTCTGCTTTACGTCAAGGCGCTCTGTTTCAATGGATGAGGGCTTTTCCTCATAGATAACGGGAGAGGTATAGGGAGTAAAGCCAAGCCTTTTATCGCTTTCAAAAATATTTTTTATATATTCCGTAAGCATTGCCTCGTCAACGTCCCCTGCAACAAAAACGTCCACAGGGGCTGTGGCAACCATTGAGGTATATTCCTCATAAAGAGCCTCGGGGGTAATTTTACAAACGTCCTCAACGCTTCCGAATTTATCAAAGGTAAAGGGCATCTGCGGATACATTTTCTTAAGAAGCTGTGACATTGCGTAGCTGCGCTTGTCGTTAATAAACGCCTCTATCCTTTCCTTCATAAGGAATTTTTCCTGCTCTACGAATAAGGGGCTGAACACGGCATCACCCCTGCTGTTTTTTTCAGTAATAGGGGCAAACACCATTTCCCTTACAAATTCAAAGGCATCAAGAATAGTATTGGGGCATTCGGGCAAAAATTTCCCGTTTACAACGTCAAGGTCAAATGAAACGCCCTGCTTACCTGCAAACTTGTTTACACCTAAATCAAAGCGCATACCCCAGCATTCCTCACAATGGGTCTCTATGGCCTCAATAGAGGGATATTTTACACAGCCCCTTGCAAGAACGTAGGGTATAAGAGCCCTTAACGACCTTTTTTCATCAAGGTCGCAGGTAAAGCGCACGCCTATTCTTACGGTTTTGAATTTGGATGTAGGGTACACACGGAGTGTAAGCCCACGGGAAATATTTATTACCTTTATTTTACTCATTCAAATGCCTCTTAATCGGAATGAAATTGTTTACTGCTTATAGTATTCCACAACAAAGCCTTTATAATTACTTTTTCCATTCCTTTTTAACGTCAGCATTACGTATATCACTGCGTTTTATTTTACCGCTTGTGGTTTTGGGAAGCTCTTTAACGTATTCTATAATTCTAGGATACTTATAGGGTGCTGTAACCATTTTAACATGCTGCTGAAGCTCCTTTGTAAGAGCATCACTTGCAACGTATCCCTTTGAAAGAACTATCGTTGCCTTAACAACCTGGCCTCTTACGGGGTCCGGTACTGCGGTAACGGCGCACTCAAGAACAGAGGGATGCGTATGAAGAGCGCTTTCGACCTCAAAGGGCCCTATTCTGTAGCCTGAACACTTAATAACGTCATCGTTTCTGCCTGTAAACCATATATATCCGTCGCCGTCGCGCCAGCCCATATCGCCTGTGTTGTAAACGCTGCCGTTAAATGCGGCGGCATTTGCATCATCGTTTATGTAATATCCCTTGAAAAGACCTACGGGCTTGTTGGAGCCCTTGGCATTTCTTATTACGATGTTGCCAACCATACCGTCCTCACATCTTTCCCCATCCTCGTCTACGACCTCAAGGTCGTAAAGAGGTGAAGGCTTACCTACGGAGCCCGGCCTTATATCAAACCACTTGAAGTTGGCAATAAGCACTGTGGTTTCTGTCTGACCGAAGCCGTCTGCAACCTTAAGACCCGTAAGGCTGTAAAATTTATTGAATACCTCGGGGTTTAACGCCTCGCCTGCAACGCAAGCGTGCTTTACGGATGCAAAATCCCGGGGCTTCATATCCTCTTTGATAAGGAAGCGGTATATTGTTGCCGGGGCGCAGAAGGTTGTAGGCTCCAACGCCTTTATTGCCATTATCATATGGGCAGGGTCAAACTTTTCCGTGTCGTAAGCGGCAATAGCGCTTCCGCATACCCACTGGCCGAATATTTTACCCCATGCAAATTTTGCCCAGCCGGAATCTGACTGCGTTAAATGAACACCGCCGTCTATAACCCTCTGCCAATAATAAGCAGTTGTTATATGGCCCAAGGGATATGTAAAATCATGCTCAACCATTTTAGGCATACCCGTAGTGCCGGAGGAGAAATAAAGAAGCATCATATCCTCGCCGCAGGCATAGTTTTCGGGACGCACCCAGTTTTCGTCCGCCTCATCAACGCACTTGCCGAAATCGTACACGGGAATACCTGCAGGCCTTAGATTAGCCTCGTTATCAAAAAGCACGGCAAGGCTTTTGAGAGTTTTTGCTTCACCGAGAGCCTCGTATACATTATCGCAGATATCGCCATCATCAACGCAGATAATCATTTTTACGTCTGCAGCATCGCAGCGATAGGTAATATCGTGGCTTTTAAGCTGGAATGAGGCAGGTATAGCAACTGCGCCTATTTTGCAAAGCGCCATAAGCGTTACCCATATTTCAGGGCGCTGCTTAAGCATAAGCATAACCTTATCGCCCTTACCTATTCCCGCGGATACAAGGAAATTAGCCGTTTTATCACTTAATCTTTTGATATCGGCAAAGGTAAACCTTTTTACGCTGTACTCGTCGTTACACCATACAAGCGCCTGCCTCTCAGGCTCCTCTATTGCGTACGTATCTACAATATCGTAAGCAAAATTGAAGTTTTCGGGTACGTTTATTACAAAATTTTTCTTAAAGTCCTCGTAGGAATCAAATTCTATACGGGGACAATATCTGTTCATTAACAATTTTCGTTCCTCATTCCTTTATTATGGTAAGAAAAGTAGCGCTGGGTGTTACAGCCTCCTGCTTGTGGGGGATGTTAGGGTCAAAATATATACAATCACCCTTCTTAAGCTCGTGCTCGTTTGCTCCCAATGTTATTTTTATAGCGCCCTCAAGCACGTAGTTGAATTCCTGGCCTGTATGAGAAACAAGGCTTACCTCCTTGTTGTTTTCGCTTAAGGTAACAAGCATAGGCTCCATTTCTCTGCCTATGAAGTTAAATGCAAGGGATTCAAATTCGTATCCGGGATATCTTTCAACTGACAAGCCCTTACCCTGACGCACTATTGTATGCGTAAGCATTCTTGGCGTTTCACCTGATATCAGCACGGTAAAATCCGTTTTAAGAGCGGCGGCTATTTCATAAAGCATACTTATTGGAATATCCGATTCACCGCTTTCATACAATCTATACTGTTCAAGAGATACTGAAAGCCTTTGGGACATTTCCTCCTCGGTAACGTCCATAATCTCTCTGAGTTCCTTTATACGTTGAGCTACCATATTTTTCGCCTTTCCGCAGAGAAAATATATACCCTCCATAGCGGTAAATACCGCGCGGTAAACACCGCCATTCACCGGAAAAGCACATACCAACTCCATTTTAGTTTAATGAATATTATACAATATTTTATATATACAGTCAATCATTATACGCCGTATCTTTTCATTACATTTCGTTTCCCCCTTGTTTTTGAAAAAATAATAATATATAATAAAAGCAAGGTACAGCCTCATGAGCACAAAAGCTTGTTTTTGATATCTAAAACAGATTCAAGGAGATAAAGTTATGCACATTAAGTTTCTTGGGACTGCGGCGGCAGAGGGTATTCCCGCCCCGTTCTGCAGCTGCCCCACCTGCGAGAACGCAAGGGAAAACGGCGGCAGAAATATCCGTACACGCTCCCAATGCTTGGTAAACGATGACCTTTTGCTGGATTTTTCTCCCGATACCTATATGCACACTCTTACGGGCGGGTTAGATTTGAGAAGGGTAAAATATCTTTTTATAACCCACTCCCACAGCGACCATCTTTACGAAAACGACCTTTTACTAAGGACCTTCCCCTACGGCGACGCAGAGGATACCCTGGAAATTTTTGCAAGTCAGACCGTATGCAACATAATAAATTCCGCTTTAAGGGCCTCCGGCGCATCTGCAGAGGGTAAAAAAATACACCTGAACCCTGTTTCACCTTTTGAAACGGTAAGTGTAGGTAAATACAGAGTTTCAGCCCTTGAAGCCCTTCATTCAGCGCCAAAGCCGTGCCTGTTATACTCAATAGAGGATGCTGAAAAGCGTTTCCTCTACGCCCACGATACAGGCTTTTTCCCTGAAAAAACAATGCAATTCATTTCATCCATGAGATATGACTGTATATCCCTAGACTGTACCTGCGGGCACACACATTCAGACGGAAAAAGGCATATGGGCCTTGCCGATGCAGATGAAATGCGCCGCAGACTGTTTGCCAACGGAAACATATCACCACGAACAAAGGTGATAGTAAATCATTTTTCGCATAACGGCATAGCCTCCTATGATGAAATAAAAAACAGAGCGTCCAGAAAAGGCTTCGAGGTTTCCCACGACGGCCTTGAAATAGAAATCTGATAATACGAAAGGAAGACACATGAACAAATACCAGAATACTTTTTGTAATCCGTTAGTTCTTCCGGATTACCCCAAGGGCAAAATGTGCCGCGGTAACTCTACAACACCCGATTACAGAGAAACGGCTGACCCTACAGTAATTTACTACGACAACAAATGGTATCTTTACCCCTCATGCGGAATGGCATACGTAAGTGAGGATTTTATAAACTGGACTCACGTACGCATAGACCCATACGACGTTGGATACGCTCCCACAGTGGTTTTACACAAGGGTAAATTTTATATGACCTCCTGCGACTATATACTGAGAGTTGCAGATAACCCCCTTGGACCTTTCGTAACCCTGGGCAACATTATCCGTCCCGACGGAAGAAACGCACAAATCCCCGACCCTATGCTCTTTTCGGATGATGACGAAAGGCTTTACATTTACTGGGGCTTGGGCGGAGACGGCATCCGCGGCGCAGAGCTTGACGCAAACGACCCTACAAAAATGATAACGGAGCCCAAAATCCTCTTCAGCTATAATCCCGAGCACGAATGGGAAAGAATAGGTGAATGGAACGAGGATGCCTCCAACAGCTACTGCGAGGGCTCCTGGATGGTAAAGGTAAACGGAAAATATTTCCTTACATACTGTGGACCCGGAACAGAATGGCGCACGTATTCTATGGGTGCATACGTTTCGGACAGCCCCCTTGGGCCCTTCACCTATCAGCAGCGTAACCCCATTCTCTCCAAAAAGTACGGCCTTGTAAGAGGTCCCGGCCACGGAAGCATTGTAAAGGGTCCCAACGATACTCTTTGGGCCTTCTACACCTGTACGGTTTGCTATATTCACTCATTTGAGCGCCGCATTGGCTGCGACCCTGCAGGTATTGACGAAAACGGCAACCTCTTTGTAGTAGATGCAACTGAAATACCTCAGTGGGCACCCGGTATGCTTAAAAATCCCGAGCTTGGAAACTCCGCAGGAATTATACCTGTTTCATACAGAAGAGGCTCCTCTGCCTCCAGCCAGGCACCCGGAAGAGACCCCCTTTACGCCCTTGACGACAGTATGCTTACATGGTGGCAGCCTGCAGAGGATGATAAAGAGCCTACCTTCTATGTAAACATAGCAAACAAAACAGAGGTAAGCGCATTAAGGCTTGTTTGGAGAGACGTTGGCCTTGATTACGATAACGGCGTTCTCCCCGGACCCTTCAAGTATGTCCTTGAGGGTAAAAAGGGTGATGAATGGGTATGTGTAGTTGACGAAAGCAACAACGAAACAGACCTTTTGATTGACTACAGGACATTCGAGCCCTGTGTAATGTCTGAATTCCGTCTGCGTATTCTCGGTTCACCCAAGGGAATCACACCCGGACTTATCAACCTTACACTTTTCGGCCGTACCACAGTTTTTGATAAATAATGAAAAAGCTGCTTTTAACGTATTTTGAGCCCTTTGGCGCAGACAGTATTAATGCCTCGGCAGAGATAATATCATCTCTGCCGGAGCATATGGGTAATTTTTCTGTTACTAAAATGCTTTTGCCCGTAGTATATCCCACAGCGGGAGATATTATGGTAAGTAAAGCGCTAAGCGGGGGCTTTGATGCAATAATTGCATTTGGGCAATACGCAGGTGCAGGTGAAATACGCCTGGAAAATACTGCAAAAAACGTTATACATATGCCTAACGGCGATAACGCGAAAAACATTATAGAAAACGGTAAAATATGTATTGACGGACCCGATACTGTATGCTCAACCTTCAACGCCGGGGCTATAAAGGAAGCCCTCCGGGATTCCTCTATACCCGTTGAAATCTCCAACGACGCGGGCAGCTATCTTTGCAACAGCGTATTATACAGGCTGCTTACCTGTAATACAAAGGCTAAATGCTGCGGCTTTATACATTTGCCCATTCTCAAAAGCCAGTTACCCTTCCATAAAGAGGGTACCCCTGCATTTGAGAAAGCTCAATTAAGGGACGCTGTCATTAAAATATTGAGTAAACTAGCGTAACAATATATTATTAAGTGTAGATTTTTGAAAAGATGTATGTTATAATAAATACACAGAAAGTCTAATTTACAAGGAGGACTGAAATTTGATTAAGCTTATTATCGGACAAAAGGGTGCCGGCAAAACAAAAAAAATGATTCAAATGGCTAACGATGCCGTTAACACAACTGATGGAAACATCATTTTTATAGATGACGACAAGCGTTCAGGATTGATGAATCTTCAGCATAAAATCCGCTTTATAGACGTCAGAGATTACAACGTACGTTCATTTGACGCCTTCTTCGGTTTTATCTCCGGTCTTCTTGCAAGCAATTACGACGTTGAAAAGATATATCTTGACGGCCTTTACAACCTTACAAACATCAGACGCGACGAGCTTGAGCGTTTTGTAGCTTGCCTTGAGGGCCTTATCGGCGAGCACAACATCACAGTATTTATCGCAATCAATATTACGTCTGAGGCTCTCCCCGAGGCTCTTTCCAAGTACGTTCTTGAGGAATTAAAGGTTATCTGATAATCTTTAGGATATAATCACGTAAGCACGCCCTGGAGTTCACGTGTATCCGGTTAATTCAACCTACATTTCAAAATCGGGAAAAACCGTCTTTGGCATGGACATCATGCCCCCTTTGTCGGGGACCTTGGAAAATGCGAGCGTTTTACCCACCTGCTTTCAGGCAGGTTTGAATTAACGGACAAGCGGTCCTTTGGGGGAAAACAAGATTTATTCCGATCTTAAGCTAAGGTCGGAATTTTTTATTTATCGCCTTATCTTGAACACTGCCGTATTTTTTGGTATAATTTTCAAGGATTATATGCAAATTATACAGGAATACGAAATTTCTTATTTACTTCGATTATGGAAAACAACACAAAGGCTAAGGGCACACCCGCCCATCAGCATTACGGGCATAGGGAGCGGCTTCGCAACCGCTTTCTTGAAAACGGATTTCAAGGCTTCAGCGACCATGAAATGCTGGAGCTGGTACTTTTTTACGCCATCCCACGCAAGGATACAAACGGCATAGCCCACAGTCTGCTTGATGCCTTTGGCTCTATCTCCAAGGTTTTTGAGGCAGATATTTCGGATCTTAAGGCTATTAAGGGTATGAGTGAATACGCATCCACTCTCCTTAAAATGATACCTAAGCTTTCCCAGGTTTATCTTTCAGACAGATGGGGCGACAGACCCCTTTTGAACGACCATGTCCGCGCAGGGGATTACCTTAAGGATTTATTCGTAGGCTACAAAAACGAGGTGTTTTACGTTTTGAGCTTAGATGCTCAATGCCGTCTTTTATATGCAGACAGGGTTCACGAGGGGCTTGTAAGTGAAACTCCCGTTTTCCCAAGGGCAGTGGTTGAATCTGCATTAAGGCATAATGCCGCCTGCGTTATAGTTGCCCACAACCATCCCGGCGGAACGTTAAGCCCGTCAAAAAGCGACGTAGCAATAACCCACAGGCTTTACAGCGTTTTTAAGGAAATGTCAGTTTCACTTCTCGACCATATAATTGTTTCAGGAAGCCAGTGTGTAAGCCTTAAAAACAGAAACCTTCTCTATCCTGCGGAAATGAAAATTTCAGAGGACGTAAGCGAATATAGATGATGTACACAGATAACTATTCAGATGAAAAAAATTATTTTGCGCCTCCAAAGCAGGACAGTGAAATAAACGGCATTAACTCACCTGAAAGAGCAATTCTTATTGCCCTGGGCGATAAGGCAGACGAGGAATTGGAGGAGCTGGAGGAGCTTTGTCATACGGCAGGTATAGTAGTCGTGCAGAAATACAGTCAGCGCCAGCGTATGTCCAGCCCACTTTTCTGCGGCGAGGGAAAGGCCTATGAAATAAGGCAGGCTGTTGATGAGCTTGATGCCACGCTCGTAATTGCAGACGGCGAGCTTACCCCATCCCAAACGGGTACAATGGAGCGTTTTTTCAACGTCAAGGTTTTAGACCGTACCGCAATAATACTCGATATATTTGCCTCCCGTGCAAAAAGCAACGAGGGTAAGCTTCAGGTAGAATTGGCACAGCTTCAGTATTTATACGCACGTCTTGCGGGAAGCCGCGCAGATCTTTCGCGCCTTGGTGGCGGAATAGGTACAAGAGGCCCCGGTGAAAAGCAGCTTGAAACAGACAGAAGGCATATAAGGCGGAGAATGCAGCATATTTCAGAGGAGCTTAAGCTTGTTGAAAAAAGGCGTGCAATATTAAGGGAGCAGAGAAGAGAAAAAGGCTATAAAACAGTCGCCCTGGTAGGCTACACCAACGCAGGTAAAAGCACCCTTCTTACCGCCCTTACAGGAAGCCAGACCTATGCGGATAACATTCTTTTTGCCACCCTTGACCCTTTAACAAGAGCAATGCCAAACGATAAAGGGCTGGATATACTTGTTACAGATACCGTAGGCTTTATAAAAAAGCTTCCTCATTCACTTATAGAGGCATTCAAATCCACACTCGAGGAATCCCTTAATGCAGACCTTATACTTAACGTTATAGATTCCTCAAGTAATGATTACCCCTCCCAGCTTGCCACAACGGAAGACGTGCTTATAGAGCTTAAGGCGCAGCAGCCCCGTATAAACGTCTATAATAAATGCGATAAAATCGGCTCAAAGCCTATGTTTACAGCCTCCCCCTGCGTATTTATATCCGCAAAAACGGGTGATGGCATAGAGGCCCTTCGTGAGCTTATATGCCATAGGCTTTTTGAGGATACCGTTACGCTTACACTTGATATCCCCTATGAAAAAAGCGCCGTTTTATCGGAGCTTTATGAAAACGCAAAAATAATCTCCACGGAATATACGGATACCTCTGCAAGAGTGAAGGTAATGCTTCCGTCCCAGATAAGATATAAATACAGGCAATATGAGGTAATACCTGAATAATATTATAATACCGCAAAATTAAAAGCCGATACAGATTTTACTCCCCATCGGCTTTATTCTTTTTATAAGCTTACAAATCAGAAATCCATTACGTTAAGCCCGAGCTCCTCATTAAACTCACGGCCAACGCTTCCCTCTACAACTGTTATAAATATCTCACCTGCGGCACAAATTACTGCCGAGGTAAGGTGGCCCGCGTGGCATTTGCCGTTATAAGGGTCGCCCAACACTGCGTGGAGGTGAACATAAGGCTTTGTATCCTTTGTTGTGATATTTCCTGTAAGGGAGCCCAGCTCGTATGCCTCCTTAAATTCCCTTGAGTAATATTTTTTCTCCTCAACGTTAAGCAAGCCCAATACCGTATTTTTTACAGCGCCTATACCGCTTACACTTGCAAGAGTAATACCCTCTGCCTTAGCTATTGCATTTATTGATGCAACTATTTCATCGCCTACGTCTAATCTTACAACGTATGTATTTGCACATTTCATGTATTTCATATTAATAACCACGGCTTTCGTTTGTGAAAAGCCTTCCTTTCTTGTGGAATTGGGGCCGGTTTTGCGTCGCAAAACCGCCGCAGCGACCGTAGCAAAGGCCACAAAACCCGCGTGAAAAAGTATTTTTCACGCTGTTACCTCTCTCTTCTCTCTGAAAAAAATTTCTTTAATATATCTGCACATTCGTCCTCAAGCACACCTGATACGATATCGGGAGCGTTTTGAACAATAGGGCTATCCAACAGGCAATACAAAGAATCCACACAGCCTGCCCTTTCATCCCTTGCACCGTAAACGACCCTTCTTATCCTTGAATTTGCAATAGCCCCCGTACACATAGCACAGGGCTCAAGAGTTACGTAAATATCGCAGTCTGTAAGGCGCCAATCACCAAGTATTTTTTGTGCCTCACGTATAGCAAGCATTTCCGCATGGGCGGTGGAATCCTTCATACCCTCGCACATATTGTGAGCAAGAGATATTATCTCCTCCCCTCTCACAACAACGGCGCCTACGGGTACCTCACCATTTTGAAGAGCCTTGTTTGCCTCCTCCAATGCCAGGCGCATTATCTCCTCACGGTTCATTGTTTTCCTCCGCCTTAAGGTCCACAACTGTATGGGAATGGCCTGTGTACCTCAAGAATTTATCGGTAATATCCGACACCTTTATTTTTACGGTTGCCGTATTGGAGCAGGGGTGAACGCATACGTATTCGTTTTGTAGCACGCTTTTATCAATTATAAGCCTTACCCTTTTTTTCTTATCGTTCATAAGCCCCAAAAAGGTTATGGAGCCGGGGGTAAGCCCAAGAATTTCATCTAATTTATCCTCGTCTGCAAAGGAAAGCCTTGATGAGCCTATCTGCCTTGAAAGATATTTCGTTTTGAAGCGTATATCCCCACCCAGCATAAGAAGGTAAAAATCCGTCTTTCCTGCGTTACAAAGGAAAAGATTTTTACACACGGGAGCACCTAAAATATCCTCGGGAATTTTACAGTCCTCCATTGTCATTGCAGGGGGATGCTCTGCTTTTGTATATTCAATACCTAATTGCTCAAGTAAATCACAGGCTTTTTTTATTTTTTCAGATATATCCATATATGTAAATATCTCCTTTTACGGATATTATACATCATTTGCTATATCCAAAACAAGGCTTTGAGTTTTTTCCCATCCAAGGCACGGGTCTGTAATAGATTTTCCGTATACATGGTCTGTTGTGCTCTGAGCGCCGTCCTCTATATAACTTTCTATCATAAGCCCCTTTACAAGCCTTCTGATATCATCGCTTTGCTTCCTGTTTTGCATAATTTCCTTTGCAATTCTTATCTGCTCAAGATATCTCTTGCCTGAATTAGAGTGGTTGGTATCTATTATTGTTGACGGGTTTTCAAGGCCCGCTTCGTTATAAAGGCCGCTTAACCCCAAAAGGTCCTCGTAATGATAGTTGGAAACGCTTTTACCTGCAAAATCCACGTAGCCTCTCAATATAGCGTGGGTATAGGGGTTACCCTGACTTTCAACCTCCCAGCCTCTGTATATAAACACGTGCTTTCCGTGGCCTGCCTTTATTGCATTCATCATAACGCTTAAATCTCCGCTTGTAGGATTCTTCATGCCTACGGGAATATCAAGTCCGCTTGCAGTAAGGCGGTGCTGCTGATTTTCAACAGACCTTGCGCCTACGGCAACGTAGGAAAGCAGGTCCGAGGTATATCTGTGATTATCGGGATAAAGCATTTCGTCTGCGCATGAGAAGCCGTAATCTCTTAAAACCGTCATATGTAAATCTCTTATGGCGATTATACCCTTCAGCATATCAGGCTTTGAATCGGGGTCCGGCTGATGAAGCATACCCTTGTAGCCTGCGCCTGTTGTACGGGGCTTGTTTGTGTAAAGCCTGGGGATAATTATAATTTTATCCTTAACCTCTTCCTGCAAACGGGCAAGACGGCCTATATAATCCAACACAGGCTCCCTTTTATCTGCAGAGCATGGGCCTATAATAAGAAGAAGCTTATTGCTTTCTCCTCTGAATACAGATTTTATTTCCTCATCCCTCTGATTTTTTACAAGAGCCATCTCATGGCTTACGGGATACATTTCCTTAACTTCCTTTGGTATGGGAAGCTTTCTGTTGAATTTCATATTCATAGCTTTTTACCTCAAATATACATAATTTTAATCAAGCATCTTTACGTTAACACCCAGTGATTTTATATTTTCAAAGAAATTGGGATAGCTTTTTCTTACTGCCTCTATACCCTCTATTTCACCGCCTACACAGGAGCAAATTACAGACATTGCCATAACTATTCTGTGGTCGTTGTGCGATAATATGGAAGATGTGGGCTTGTGGATTATACCGGGCAAAACCTCTACACAGTTATCCTCCACCCTTAATTCTATTCCTGTTTTCATAAGCTCTGCCTTCATTGCGGCGGCACGGTCGCTTTCCTTTATTTTAAGCCTTGACGTACCCTTAAACAGCGCCCCATTGTTTATTGCGGCAGCCGCAAAGGCTATGGGGGCAAGGTCGGGGCAATCACTTAAATCAAATTCACCCTTGCCCTCTGTAATACCCTTGAATATATCCTTATAAACCTTATCACCCTGAAGAGTGTCTTCGCTTATTCCGTTTACGGTAACGCTTCCGCCTATAAGATTAAATGCCTCAAGAAATGCGGCGTTGGAGCAATCTCCCTCAACGGTATAATCTACCGATTTATAGTGTTGAGCACCCTTTACAAAAAAAGCGTTGCCCTCTCTTTTTATTTCTGCGCCGAATTTTTCAAGCATAGCCTCCGTAAGCTTTACGTAGGATTCGCTTTCAAATTTACCCGTAACCTCAAGGGTACTTTCTCCACTGAGTAACGTAAGAGCAAACAAAAGTCCGCTTATAAACTGGCTTGAAACGTCTCCCCGTACCTTATAATTACCTCTTGAGATCGGTCCGCAAATGCAAAGACCTCCCTGCTCGGATTTGAATACAAGGCCCTGCTCCATGCACAGGCTTTCATATACGCCCAGGGGCCTTTCCATAAGGCGTGTGCTGCCCTTTACGTGTATCTCCTTGCCGCTTACAAGGCAAATGGGTATTAAAAAACGCAGTGTGCTTCCGCTTTCGTTGCAGTCTATGGTAGTACCGTTTTTTATTTTTTCGGGAGAAAGCCCACCTATTATAACGTTGTTACCCTCAACATAAGCCTCTGCACCTAAATTCACAAGACAATTATACGTAGCCCTTATATCCTCGGACCATGTAATATTTCTGATTACACTCTTTGGAGATAAGGCTCCACATATAAGAGCCCTGTGCGCCATGCTTTTTGAGGGAGGGGCATTTATACATCCTTGAGCCCTTGAGGGATAGAAAACAGCCTTCATTTTCCCTCTGCCAGCCTTTCCAATACAGAATCTATTGCCTCAAGATAGCCTTCAAAGCCGTGTCCGCTTACTGTTTTGAAGCAATACGTGCGCACGTAGCTTATTTTTCTGAAGTCCTCCCTTGAATCAACGTCTGAAATATGCACCTCTACAGCGGGAATACCTACTGCCTTAAGGGCGTCAAGCAGGGCAACGCTCGTATGCGTATATGCGCCGGGATTTATTACAATACCGTCTGCAGCAGTGTATGCCTCCTGAATTTTATCCACCAGCGCCCCCTCGTGATTGGACTGATATATTTCAACCTCAACACCCCTTGACAATGCGTATCCGTTTATCATATCACACAAATCCTTATAGGTTTTTTTGCCGTATATATGGGGCTCACGTATGCCAAGCATATTCAAATTAGGTCCGTTAATTACTAATATCTTCATCGAAAAAATCCTTTGCTATTTTATCCGCCACATCACAGGCGTCTTCATCTGCGTTTATACGTACGTCGCATCTGCCTGTATAAAGGCTGTATCTTTCACTGTACCTTTTTTCCATATCGGATTTATTGGAGGAAAGGGGCCTGTCCCCCGTGGCAATAAGCTTCTCAAGAGGGCGGTCTATAAAATACACACGGCCGTTTTCCTTCAAAAGATTTATATTCTCCTCTCTTAAAACGGCTCCGCCGCCTGTGGCTATTACCTTACCCTGCAGGGCGCTTACAGATTTTATCACAGCCGCCTCTGCATCTCTGAAATATTCCTCGCCCCGTTGGGCAAACATTTCGGGGATACTCACGGAATAAGCCTTTACTATTTCCTCGTCCGTATCCACAAAATCCATATTAAGCTTACGGGCTAAAATATTTCCCACTGTGCTCTTGCCGGATGAGGGCATCCCTATAAGCACGATATTTTGCTTGGATGCAAATATTTTTCGGTAAATCTCATCTATTTTTGTATCCGGTACGTCCATACCCGTAAATAGACTTGCGGCGCGCGCCCCCTGGGCAACCAGCATATAAAGGCCGCCTGTGGCAGGTATTCCCTTTTTTATTGCATCGCCTACAAGCCTTGACCTTAACGGGTTATACACAGCATCTACAACACCGCAAACATTCGGGTAATCCTCCAGGCTTATTGCGCTTACTCCTATATTGGGGAACATTCCACAAGGGGTAGTGTTTATAATTATCTGAGCATCACCGTGCTGCTCCCTCATCTGTTCGTAGGTAATGCAGCCTTCCTTTTTGTCGCGGGACACCCTGTACACCTCGCTGCAGCCCATATCCTCTGCCACGGCAAGAGCCGTTCTGGACGTGCCGCCGCTTCCCAATATCATTACCTTTTTGTTTTTAAGGCTTATTTTGTTTTTCTCTATAAGAGAATACAATCCGAAATAATCCGTATTGTGCCCGTAAAGCCTGCCATCCTTGTTTATTATTGTGTTGACTGCGCCTATTCTCTTTGCAACGTCGCTTATTTCGTATAAATAAGGTATTACCGCTTCCTTATAAGGGATAGTAACGTTTATTGCCTTAAAATCACGGCGGAGCATAAATTCGGACAGCTTGTCCCTTGCCACCTCACACAGCTCGTAGGAGTAATCAAAAAGCATTGAGTGGATTTCCTTTGAAAAGCTATGAGTTAAACGCTCACCTATACATCCGTATATCATATTATTTCAACCATTCTTCCCCGTATCTGGATACAAGCATATCTGCTAAAGCTATTGCGCTTGCGCACTCAACAACAACCGCCGCTCTGTGAACTATGCACGGGTCATGTCTGCCTGTTGCGATTATCGTTGTATTACACATGTTTTTCAAATCAACAGTCCGCTGCTCCCTTGCAATAGTGGGAGTAGGCTTTACAGCACACCTGAATACAACAGGCATTGAATTTGATATTCCGCCGTTTATTCCGCCATTATTATTTGTGTAGGTATATACCCTTTCACCGTCTGTATAAAGCTCGTCGTTTGCCACGGACCCAAGCATATCCGCTATTGCAAAGCCTGCGCCGAACTCCACGCCCTTAACTGCGGGAATAGAAAAAAGGATGTGGGAAAGCACGCCCTCAAGGCTATCGAACCAGGGCTCGCCTACACCTGCGTCAAGCCCTACAATAGCTGCCTCCAATATTCCGCCTACGCTATCGTTATTTTCCCTTGCCGCAATTATTTTTTCTCTCATTTTTTCTGCGGCATCATTGTCAAGAACGGGGAAATTACTTTCCTGAAGCGCCTTGATATCCGAAATAAGAGATGCTTTATCAAAGGCCCTGTCGTTCACTCCGGCGCATCGGCTTATATGTACTCCGATTTCTATGCCCTTATTTTTAAGCGCGTACACAAGTATTGCGCCCACCGCTACAAGGGCTGCGGTTAAACGCCCGCTGAAATGCCCTCCGCCGCTTTTACCCTCACCGCCGCCAAACCTTACGTGTGCAACGTAATCCGCGTGAGAGGGCCTTGCCTTATACTCAACAGACTTATAATCCTTTGGGCGTATGTCTTTATTAGGGATTTTTATGCAAAGGGCTTCCCCCGTAGTTACGCCGTTACATACGCCGCTCTCTATAATAAAGTTATCCTCTTCACGCCTTGCTGTTGATATTACACCTGCAGGGCGGCGCCTTGTAAGCATAAGCCTTATAAAATCCTCGTTTACCACAAGGCCTTGGGGCAAGCCCTCAAGGGTAGCGCCTATACATTCGCCGTGGCTTTCACCAAATATGCTTACGCGTAAATTTCTACCGAAGGTATCATTCATTTTATGAAAGCCTCCCTTATCTGCCTCTTATATTCGTCAAACGGCATTTGCACCATTTCAAATTCACCAATTTTATTTACGTATATTTCCGTAATATTGTCCCCGGAAAGCTTTTTGTCGTGGCTTGATGCCTCTATCACTGCATCAATATCCATATCTACTTTTGTGGGAAGGTGGAGTCCTTCAAGAACCCTTACGAGCCTTTCCCTTACGTGGGGAGCACAGCATAAGGGCATACCCATTGCAACACATTCACCGTGCAAATAATTTTTTAGGCCATTAACGCTTTCAATGCCGTGAGCAACGGTGTGTCCAAAATTAAGCACACGCCTTAAGGAGGCCTCATGCTCATCCTCCTCCACAACCCTCTTTTTTATTTCAACGGACCTGCGGATAATATTATCTATATTGCCCTTTGCGGTAATGTCCTCATTTTCCATTACCTCAAAAAGCCCCTTATCCATGGTTACTGCCATTTTTACAGCCTCTGCAAGGCCGTTTGATATCTGCCTTTGAGGAAGAGTTGAAAGAGTGTCAAAATCCATAAGCACTGCTTTTGGGGGATAAAATGCGCCTGCAACGTTTTTTATGTCCATAACGTCTATTGCCGTTTTACCGCCAACCGATGAATCCACCTGTGAGAGAACAGTTGTGGGCACATTGTAGAAATCTATTCCGCGCATATAGGTTGCGGCGACAAAGCCTGCAAGGTCCCCTACAACGCCACCACCTACAGCAACAATGCAATCCGTACGCGTAAAGCCGTGCTTAATAAGCTCCTCTATTAAGATTTTATAGGATTCCAGGGATTTTGAGCCCTCTCCCTCCCTCACTGTATAGATAACAGGAGCCTTTGCCTGCCCTGCAACAGCACGTGCATATTCTGCAGGCACGCCGCTATCGGTAACTATAAGCACCCTTCGGCAAAGATTCATATATTTTGCGGCATCCCTTAAAATTCCTCTGCCTGTAATAACCTTATAGGTACCCTTTGATGTTTTTACACTTATTTCCATAATTTCCTCTTTATTAAACACGGACTTCCTTTTCGTATGAGCCAAGTATTTTCAAATAGTTACAATAATTTTCAAGCTTTTCTATCATTTCCTTTGCTCTGGCGGAATTTATGTTGCCCTCACCCTCTGCGTAGAAATAATAGTCCCATACAAGCTCCTTTGTAGGCCTGCTCTTAAGAGCCCTTAGGTTTATGCCGTATTCACCTATAATGGAAACTGCTTTACCAAGAGAGCCTGCCGTATTGTTTACTGTGAAAAGCATTATAAAATGCTTGTTTTCATTACTCATTCTGGGAGTTCTTGAAAACACGGCAAAGCGTGTGGTGTTCTGGCTGCTTTGGTTTATGTGAGATTCAAGCTTTACAAGCCCAAACTGCTCTGCCGCCTCCTCGCTTCCTATTGCAGCAATATCAACACGCCCCATTCGGGCTACCTCCTTTGCGGCAACTGCTGTGTTTACAGCCTCCACCGCCTCAAAGCCATGCTTTTCAATATACGTTGCGCACTGTCCAAGGGCCTGGGGGTGGCTTATTACTGTTTTAATATCACCTACGGATGCTCCCTTTACAGCAAGAAGATTCTGTACGATTTCAGCCTCATACACCCCTGTAACATAAAGTGAGCCAAAAAAAGCAAGGTCCATTACGTTGCCAACGTCCCCGTTGTAGCTGTTTTCAATGGGAAGCAGGGCGCAATCGCAGTCTCCGTTTACAACGGCGTTGTATGCTGCGGCAAAATCACTGCACGCCACAGCCTTGGCATCCGGGAAAACGCGCTTTGTTACTATATTGGCAAAGGCGCCCTCTACACCGCTGTACGCTACGCGCATACCGTCAAAAATACGGTGTTGAAGCTTTTTGGAAAGCTCTATTGCAGACTGAAGAAAGTTCACATAGTAGGAGCGGTATTCTTCATTCTCCACGTATGCAGAATTTCTTTCGATTATGGTTTCCTCGCGGCCCACATCCTCTACGGGCAAGCCGTGCTCCTTTTTATATTCACCTATAATACGGGCGGCATCCATACGCTTTTCAAACAGCTGTGCCATTTCCTTATCCGCCTCGTTTATAATCAATCGTGCCTTTTCCAAATCTGTCATTTTTTCCTCTTTCCAAGCCTTTAAGGCAATAAAAAAATCCGCCTACAACCCATAACGCCCATATTTTGGCGTATGACTGTCTGCGGACTGTCCGTTCATATCAGTTTGCTTAAGATCAATTTCTTGAAGTATCCACTGAGCACAGGCAGTCCGTAGTAAATGTAAAGCTACTAAATCGATTAAAAAACATTACCGCTTACTCCTTGTGGATTATTTCACAAAGGATTATATACCCTTTTTTTTACTTTGTCAACCGAAAATCAAAATTTTTTCACAAAATAAAGGGTACATAAAACAATGCACCCTTAACATATTACTGCACTTTTTCGTATCTTGCCCAGACCTTCTGGTCTGCAACACCGAAATATTTTACAACGAAAACGTTGTCCGCGGCACCACCTACCTCATCAAGAGTGCCCCTAAAGCCAAGCTCGTATTCAACGGTATAGCCGTCGCTTACAATAATATTTATTATATCCGCATTATTATTTTCAGAGTCTATCCACCAGGAATACTCCATAACGTCAAGGTCCACCGTAACAGTACAGCTTCCGTCTGCATTTATAACTATCTTATTAGGCTCTATATCCTTAGGTGTGCCCTCTACGTTCCATTCACCCTTTATATACGCACCGTTAACAGCATCCAGGTCACGGCTTCCGGGGGTAAGTGTGGGTGTAGCCTCGGGGGTGGGAATTTCATCAGGTGTAGCATCGGGAGCACCGCAGGCACACATACCAAAGCATACCAATACTATCATTAAAATACAAATTATCTTTTTCATTTCCGGTCCTCACAAATTATTTTTGTACATTATAACACAAAAAAAGGCAGTATAAACTGCCTTTTTCGTGTGTATTTAATATAAAGCCGTTATTTTCCGGGCTTTCTGATTCTGTTGAGCTTCTTGTTCATTTTCAAAAGCTCTTCCTTTGTAAATGAAACGTTCATCATTCCCATCATACCTGTAAGACGAAGAACACTGAAGCCGCCAAGCATCTGCATAATACCGCCGGTTGCACCGCCCTTAAGATCTACGTCGAAGCCGCCTGACTTTTTGCCGTCTGAGCTCTTCTTGTTTGCGTTCATTTTCTTTTTGAGCTTAAGTCCCATTGAAATAAGCCAGAGCTTACCGCGCTTTGTCGCGATAATATCGGAAATCTTATCGTTAAGTGAGAAGCGACCCTCGGGGGCGTCTATATCAAACCAGTTGAGAACAGCTCCCTTTTCTACGAGAACGTAATCCATATTCATTTCATCGACCTTGCGGATATGGCTTTCGTCTGTAAGCTCTCCTGCCTTTGCAAGTATCGTTGTTTCGCCCTCGTTTTTAACGTTGAAATAGAAGAAATGATCCTCGGCAGCCTTCTTGCCAATGCTTTCGCCGTTTACGAAAAGCTCTACCTCGGGAAGGTTGGAATATACGGTAACCTTTGTTACGTCCTCAACCCTGTCCACGTACCTCTTTGAGCAAATGTGAACAAAGGGGTCTACCTCTGCAGAAACAAGCCATGCCTTGTATGCATAGAAGGCATCCTTCTTATACTTTCTGTCCATAGTGACAAGGCCCTTATGGTTCTGACCGTTTTCACCGCCCTCTGCCCTTGCATCAGCGCCAAAATCGAACATATTCCATACGTGGGTTACCCACATATACTTTCTTGTAAAGAGCTGCTTTATAAGCTCCTCGTGATAGTAGGACTGATATTCCTCGGTGTAGTCGCCCTGCTTGGGGTCGCTTGTATGCCAATTAAGAGCCTCACATCCGTATTCGGAGCAGCCTATGGGAATATTGGGATGAGTTTCGTGGAATTTATCAAACCACGGGCCGTTCATTGCAGTATCCCCGCCGTACCAGCCGAAATAGTGGTTGTACGAAACAACGTCGGGTATAAGAAGATAGGGATCATCCATCTTACACATGGAAACTGCGGCAATAGTTGTAAGGCGCGTTTTATCCATTTCATGAACGAGGTCGTTAAGTATGCGGTGATTTTCCAAAAGGTCATCATCGGAGCCGCCTATTGAAATCTCATTTGAAAGACCCCATACCACAATAGAGGGATGGTTGTAATTCTGTGAAACAAGCTCCTTCATCTGCGAAATTGTATTTTCACGTCCGGTAGGCATATGCTTTGAAATATAAGGTATTTCCGCCCAGATAACAAGGCCGCGCTCATCGCAGAGATCGTAGAAATACTGATCGTGCTGATAGTGAGCAAGGCGGATTGTTGTAGCACCCACCTCGCAGATAAGGTCTATATCCTCCTCATGATGCTCGGGGAGAAGGGCGTTACCAACGCCCCACCTATCCTGATGGCGGGAAACACCGCGAAGGGGGTATTCCTCACCGTTCAATATAAAGCCATTATCCGGGTCTATTTTGAAGCTGCGGCATCCGAATCTGCTCTCTACGTTATCTATAACCTCACCGTTTTCAGTAAGCTCTGCCCTGCAGGAATAAAGATAGGGATTTTTTCTGCCGTGCCAAAGATTAACGTCCTTTATTTCAAAGGATATTTTGGTATCCGCTGTTTGAGCTTTATAAACCTCGTTACCGTCCTTATCCCGGGCAGTATATACAATTTTCTGGCCGTCCTTAAGGTTTGTTACGTAGGCTTCCACCTCAACACTTGCATCTGCACCGTTTACAACGGGTGTGATTTTAATTCCGGGAGCGCCGTAATAATCAAGATCGAAGTGTGATTCGTTAACACAGATAAGGTTTACGTCGCGGTAAATACCGCCGTAGAAGGTAAAGTCCGCCATTTGGGGATAAACCGTATCGTTCGCGGAGTTATCCACAAGAATTGCAATCTCTGCGCTTTCATTGAGCTCCTTTGTAATATTTACTCTCCATGTGGAATATCCGCCGTCGTGGTGAGCAAGCTTATTGCCGTTTACGTAAACGTCGGCAGATGAGTTTGCGCCTCTGATTTCAAGGTAATACATATCCGCCTTGGGAAGCTCCTCTTTATTAAGAGCCTTAACGTAAAGGCAGGATCCTCTGAAATAATCGTTTCCGCCGTCCTGGCCGTCCACAGCATTCCATGAATGAGGGAGGCTTACCCTTTCACCCTCACGCAGGGTAATATCTGCGGTATCCTTTATAAAAAGCCAATCGCTGTTAAGCTTAATTATGTTTCTCATATTTTTCTCCTATAAGGTAATTAATCAGGCGCCGTATGCAATATAGCGGACCTTTACGAATGCACCCTCAACAACAACAGAGGGGATTTCTCCGTCCTTTACCTTGGATGCAACTCCACTTACGGCATCATCACCCTTTACAAGATTTCTTACTATTGAGGCTACGGCTATGGATATGGAATCTCTGTCCTCCATAACGGTACCTGCAAGCCTTCCTGCCTCAACAACGTTAACTGTGGTATATATCATTTCATTAAGGTCGGATTCGTTAACTGCAGTAAGATCTACAAGATACTTGTTTGCTTCGTAGTATGCCATAAGCTCCTTAAGCCTTTTGATTTGCTTGTTTTTGTTTTTTACGGTCTTGCTGTCGTCATCCGCATTTATAATGAGGTCTGAGGGGATTTCGGGTCTGCCGTCAACTACAAAAGCCTTGTAGTCCACAGTTTCACCAACTGTTACAACAGGAACAAAGTGTGTAATAAGCTTGTCTGTATTATAGTCAGCCTTCTGAAGCTCCAAAAGCACATCAAAAGCAACGGTATCGTCCTCCGTTACAACAAGCTCTGCCTTGAGAAGCTCAACGTCTGCAAGCTCAACAGTTGTGTTTATTACGCTCTTATCTGCAGCCTTTACGCTGTATTCCTCAGTTGCAAGAAGTGCATTTGCCTTTGCTACTGCTGCGTTTGCAGTTGCAGATGCCTCCCGTACTATACAGCTTATTTTATTGTCTGCATTTTTATCCATTTTAGCAAAGTTTGCCTTGACGTATTCTGCAATAAATTCACCCTGTACGTCTGCAAGAGTGCTTGTATCAGCATTTACAACATAGCATTTTTCGTAGTCTGCTATTACAGCCTCGCCTACGCTGCAGTTAAAGAAAATAACGGCAGCGCCCTTTTCCTTTGCCTTTGCTACTATTTCCTGTGCATAGGCATCGGCACCCTCAGCATTTACAAGCTCCACTGCAATAATTTTACAGCCGCCGTCCAGCACTTCCTTTGCAGTATTAACCTGCTTTGCAATGTCGTTATCAGCGCCGTAGTGCTTATATGCAACGCTCTTGATATACATTGCTCTTTCCATGGAGTTTATAAGACTGTTGGGGTTTTCCGCCTTGCCGTTACCGCTCCAAAGAATAGCAGCCTCTGCATCACCTGTGGCAACACAGCCTGCAAATGACATAGCGGATAAAACAAGCACAACCAAAAGTATTATTGATATTATTTTTTTCATGTTGTTTTCCTCCCTTATCAAGCCTTATTTTCATCGTTTGTCTGAGCTAAAGCTCCTGCCTGCGCGTGCCTTTCGTTAAGCTCCTTTGTCATAACCTCAAGCTTTTTCTTATCGAGGTTATAAACCAGGCCAAGGCCTACAAACTGCATAACTGCCGCAAAAAGGTAAAGAGCAGCAACGAGGTAACGCATATTCAATGCAACGGAGAAAAGCTGATTTCCTGCGTTGATTTCAGAATATCCCAATGCAACCATTATAACAAGCGCCAAAGAAGGTCCGATGCCCTGTGCAAGCTTACGGAAGAATGAATGTAAGGAATAAACCGTGCCCTCCTCGCGAGTACCGAATTTCCATTCGTTATAGTCAATAGCGTCGCCCATCATAGACCATGAAACTGTGGAATAAATACCTGTTCCAAGAGCATAAATAAGCTGGCATAAAATATAAATAAGAATACCCTTACCGTCGGGAGTAATAGGGGCAACAAGCATAATAACGCACGCTACAAGTGAGCATATAGTACCGAAAACGGAAAGCTCCTTTTTACCGTATTTAACTACAAGCTTTCTTGCAAGAGGAGTAAATGCAACGATAGGTATCATTGAAAACATTGTAACAAGGCCTGAGATGCCAACGTTTTTGAAGTATGACTGAAACATAACCGTAACAGCAGTTGTAGCCGCCTGCATACCTATAAACATACCCATAGCGGCAAGTGTTGCGCCTACGGCAGGGCGGTTTTTCATAAAGTTACCCATAGCCTTGATAACGTTGAACTTTTCCTGCTTTTCGCTTACGGTGATATTTTCATCCACACGGATTGTGGTGTTACGTATCATAAACTGGAATGCAAGGAAGCCTGCAACACCCATAATAAGAGCGATTACAAATACACGCTCACCCATAATGTTGTTGTTTGCATCATAAATAAGCATGGGGAGAAGCACCATAGGTACCATATTACCTATCATTGAGCCAACGGAGCGCCATGCTGAAAGAGAGGCTCTGTCTGCAGGCTCGTTTGAAATAAGTGAAAGAAGTGAGCCATAGGGAACGTTTGCGATTGTATAGAACGCATCCCAAAGTATGTAGCCGCCAACAAATACGAGTGCCTTGGCTATTTCCGCAGAATTCTTTACAAAGGGAACAAAGCAAAGGGCGCCTGCAACAAGAAGACCTATTGAGCCAAACCAGATATAGGCCAAAAACTTGCCTCTTTTATATTTTCTTCTCTTATCGTTGTCGATAATAGAGCCTATCAAGGGGTCATTAATAGCGTCCCAGATCTGAACGACAATCAAAAGCGCCGCATAAAGAAGGGAATCCATTCGCATAAACTGTGTCCAGAAGATTGCCATTGTACCCTTAAGGGCAAAACTCATGTTACAGCCAAAGTCGCCTGCCGCGTATGCAAGGCAATCCCGCATACCGAATTTCGGCTTACCGTTGGCATCCAATTCTTTTCTTTTCTTCATAAAGAAGCTCCTTTCAAAGAAAAAAGTAAACGTATAAGGAAATATTAATATATTTTAAGAAAAGTTTCAAGGAGTTTTTCAAAAAAACATCGGAAGTCTCGGGTGATGGGCAATAACATTAAATTAATACTGCAAAAAAGCTTGTTATATAATGATACATTATACCATCAAAAAAAATATAACAACTGCCCCTGTTTGTATTTACAGTAAGATTGATTACATATATAATTGTATTAAATATACCTTTGGAGAATTAAAATGATAATGCAAAATGATTATTTAAGCCCGTTATTGGATGAAATGGCTATCCAATGGCCACACAACCGTATAATCAATATTGTTTGCCACGGACACAGTGTGCCTGCAGGATATTTTGCCACACCCTTTGTAAATACGTTATCATCATACCCCCATTTGCTGCATCGCATAATAAAGGAAAGATTCCCCTTTGCCGTTACAAACGTAATTGTTACGGCAATAG
>SVGI01000019.1 GCA_015056385.1 Clostridiales bacterium | reverse complement strand
AATTCCTACGTTTTCGTCAACGCACCTTACCATACTCAAGGATTGTCTTGCTGCAGGTAAGCACGTTCTCTGTGAAAAGCCAATAGCTATTAGTGAGGAGGACGGCAGGGAGTTTGTAAGGGTAGTAAAGGAATCTAAGCAAAAGGTGCTTGTGGCCCACGTTCTTCGCCATAATTTGTCCTATAAAAAGATACACGAGCTTGTGTCTAACGGTGAAATAGGTGAATTAAGAATGATAAGAATGACACAGAACCACCACATTATGGATTGGCCGCGCTATTACAGGCTTATGGAAAACTGTACGCCTACTCTGGATTGCGGAGTTCATTATTACGATATCGCACAGTGGATTGCAGGCTCTCGCATTACTGAGGTAAACGGCTTCGGTGTAAAAACACAGGATAATGCTCCAAATGAAAACTATACCCTTGTATCCTTCGAAATGGAAAACGGCTGCAAAGGCTATTACGAGGTGGGCTGGGGCGAAAGCATCCGCGCCACAAACGTAAAGGAATTCATAGGAACAAAGGGCTATATATCCCTTCAGATGAAAATGCAGAGGAGTATTGATTTTGAAGAGGGTGATCTTATTACTCTTTATCACAGTGATACAGGCGTGTACGAGTCAATAAACGTAAGGGCTACGTACAAGGATATGTATTCCCAAATCAAAACTCTTATAGATATGATAGAAAATGATACAATGGGCGAGCCTACAATAGACGACGTCTGGAGCGCGTTTGTAGTTGCCCATGCGGCAGAAAAATCCGTAAAGGGAAACTGTAAGGTGATAGTTGATAATAATTATTGATAACAGAGCAGAGGATTACTCTGCTCATTTCTTATACTTTAGTCAGGGAGAAACAAATGCCTGTAAGAACAGTTTATGCAAGCAGTGTTGCAAGGCTTAACAGCAACGTGTACACAGGTGGCGGAAGCGACGATACGCATGCAATACAGTCCCTTCTTGATATTGCGTTGAGTGAGGGTGGCGTACATCTTATTATGGATGGTGCGGCCCTTGTAAGCAGGTTGTGCGTATATTCAAATACAACTATAGAATGTCTTAATAAGGATTGTGGATTTTATCAGATAGCCAATACAAATACGGCTATGATAACAAATTACAATAAAGCATCCTACGAAAGGCTTACAAGAAATATAACCCTTGTTGGCGGCACGTATAATGGAAACTGCCTTAATCAGGCCCACGATACTTTAGATCCTGCGCCATTTGCAAGATATATATCAAAGAGCGATGAGCCGTTGTTTAATCTCTGCATAGAATTTTTCGGCGTGGAGGATCTTTGTATACGGGATATTACGGTAAGGGAATTTAGAACATTTGCCGTAACAGTTGGTAATTTCAGCCGTGTTAAGGTTGAAAACGTGTGGCTTGATATGGTACACCATATGGGTGGCAATCAGGACGGGCTCCATTTTTGGGGGCCGGGGCAGTTTCTTACAGTAAAAAACTGCGGCGGAAGAACAAGCGACGATATTATCAACGTAGGCCCTGATGAATGTGATAAGGTGTCCTCCATTACGGACGTGCTTATAGACGGGTTGTTTTTAGACGGTGCAGAGCAGGCGGTAAGGCTTTTAAGCTGCGGAAGCGGTATTCTGGACAGAGTAACTGTCCGCAACGTTACAGGTGAATACTGTAGCTATGGCTTTTATATATGCCCATGGTTTCCGGAGGGGGGTATGGGTAATTTTGGCAATATACTTATTGAAAACGTGTGCCTTAAGGAGCGTAAAAACACCTATACCTACCACCCGCCCGTATTGGTAAGCGCAGGTGGTAATATAAATTGCCTTACCTTAAGAAATTTTACCCACAGTAAGCCCTATGATAACCGTACGTTATTTGAATTCGGGCTTCCGTTTTACACCACCCGCCCGGAAAGCAGGTGCATACCTAAGCAGGGCATAAAAAATATAATAATAGACGGGCTAACGGTTACGGAAAATGAAGATGATCCTATGGGTACGGATTATATCTGCGTACATCACGATATAGAAAGGCTTGTTTTAAGCAATATCCGTGTAAACAAAAATCAGGAGAAAAACGGTACACTTGTAAGGTGCAGAGATAACGTAAAAATAGATAGCCTTATAAAGAATAACATAAGCACATACGGCTTGGAAAACGAGTTTATCGGCGCAGAAAAATAAAGAAGGAGAAGAACTATGAGTATTCCCAGAGAAGAACATCCGCGAAAGCAGCTTGAGCATGAAAATTGGATAAACCTTAACGGCGAGTGGCAGTTTGAAATAGATAATTCCAAAAGCGGTGAGGCAAGAGGGCTTCAGAATAAGGGTACAATACTTAACTCAAGTATTTTGGTTCCCTTCTGCCCCGAAAGTAAGCTTTCAGGCGTTGAGCATAAGGATTTTATGTACGGTGTCTGGTATAAGCGGAATATAAACGTTAATAAAAACGGCGAAAGGTTTGTGCTTCACTTCGGCGCTGTGGATTATGAGGCAAAGGTTTTTGTAAACGGTATTGCTGCAGGTGTACACAGGGGCGGATATACGTCTTTTTCATTCGATATAACAGATCTTCTTTCAGAGGGTGAAAATGAAATAACCGTTTATGCAACGGATGATACGCGCAATCCCTTGATCCCCTCAGGCAAGCAATCCAATGAATATAATTCCTATGGTTGTCTTTACACAAGGACAACGGGCATATGGCAGACAGTATGGCTTGAAATAATGCCCCGTGAGCATATAAATAATATCCGTTATTTTCCTAATATAAATGATCCGAGCATTACACTTACTGTAGATACCTGTGGTATAGGTGATCTTGAGTGTAATATATCCTACAACGGCGAATATATGGGACGCTATAGCGCAAAGGCTCTTAAGGGAAAAATAACCTTTAACGTGCCCCTTAAGGAAAAGCATCTCTGGGAGGTAGGCTGCGGCAGGCTTTACGACGTTGAATTAAAATTCGGTAATGATAATGTAAAAAGCTATTTCGGATTAAGAGAGGTGAGCCTTGACGGACATAAATTCCGTATAAACGGCAAATCTGTTTTTCAGCGCCTTATACTTGACCAGGGCTTTTACCCCGACGGAATATATACCGCCCCCACAGATGATGAGCTTAAGGGGGATATAGAACGCTCTATGGCGTTGGGCTTTAACGGTGCAAGGCTTCACGAAAAGATATTTGAAGAGAGATTTTTGTATCACGCAGACAGGCTTGGCTACATGGTATGGGGGGAATATCCTGATTGGGGCCTTGACCATAGCCGTGAGGACAATATATATTCTATATTGCCCGAGTGGATAGAGGCTATTAAAAGGGATATCAACCACCCGTCAATTATAGGCTGGTGCCCTCATAACGAAACCTGGGGCAACCCATATCTTCCGGCAATAGCCCTTATTTATGAGGCTACAAAGGCTATTGACCCAACTCGACCCTGCATAGATACAAGCGGCGGATATCACGTTAAAACGGATATTTACTGTGTGCATAATTACGATCAGGATTACGTTAAGTTTAAGGCGGATTACGACAGGCTTATGTCTGAGGGGTATCTGTACGATAGCTTTGCGGGAAAGCAGCAATATAGGGGCGAGGCTGTATTTGTAAGTGAATACGGCGGAATTGCCTGGAATCTTGATTCCGAGGGCTGGGGCTACGGTACAGGTCCTAAATCTCTTGAGGAATTCTATGAAAGATATAAGGGCCTTACAGACGCTCTGCTTGATAATGCTGAAATAATGGGCTTGTGCTATACACAGCTTACAGATATTGAACAGGAGCAAAACGGCTTGTATAAGTACGATAGAACTCCTAAATTCGATACAAAGAGAATGTATGATATAATGAGCCGTAAGGCGGCAATAGAGGATTAAAGCTAAAAATAAACCGACCTGTGAGAAATCTCATAGGTCGGTTTATGTTGTATGATATTTTTACTGCTCAATGTAAGAGCCGTTAATGTAAAAATAATTTTTTTCATTGTATGTTTCTCCGAAAATGTTTTACATATAAGCCTTGTATTCACCTAATTTAACGTCGCCGAATACCTTTACGCCACTGTTTTTACTGTAAGCTCTTTCAATGGCTATGCTGTTTGTATTTTTAACGAAAATATACTCGCCTGCGTTTACCTCTATTTCGTAAACGCCGTTTGTGTTTTTGGGATATATATCCTTGCCGTTATCACTTATAAATGATATTTCCTCATCAACGTTTTCAACTGCAAGCCTTAAAACACCGCTATTTCTTATGTATATTGATGCGGCAAATTTTCTGCTATTGTATATTGCATCAACAGTATATCCCCCAACTGCGTGAAGTGAAAATGCATACTGCTTTGTGCCCTCTACAGCACAGAATAAGCGGAGAATACCGTCGTAGCTTTGAAGGAGCATTTCGTTTGCGGCGGCTGAAAGTATAGGCAGAGTTTCGTAGTCAAAGTGCCTGAAATTCCACGTTGGAATTTTCGAGGCTACCCCGGTTTCCATATTTTTAACGGTATAATGGTTCCATCTCTCTCCAAACAGCTTGTGATCGGTTGGGGTATAAATTCCGAAGCCCTGAGGGAATATCATCCATGAGTTTATAGTGTTTTCAACGTAGGGAAGGAGAAGATCACCCATTCCCATACGTGCAAGGTATATTGGCTCCATACACCAGCCCATACAGGTAGTATCGTCTGCCTCCCGCCCAAGGGCGTTATCCTTCAAAAGCATATTGCGGTGAAGGCATACGGTATTGTAAATTGCATTGTAAAGCCGCGTACCCTTATCCTTTATACCAACTGTACCTGACGGGAATAAGGGTGCCATTTCCGTATCGGGAAAGCCGTAGGTGTCGTGTTCACTGTTTCCGTGAGTCTTTCTTTGCCACTCGTCTGTGCCGTGAAGTCTGCCTACGTGAAGGACCTCATTGCTTACCGCATTAAGACCCTTACCTATACCTCTCGTATATTTTTCTCCGTCAAATTCATCCTCGTACATTTGGGTATATCTGTAAGGTGCAAGCCCTTCAAGCCTTTCCTTGTACGGCGATGCTTCACCGGGTGTAAGCTCATTTACAAGTGCTGTGAAAAGAGCGCGTATCATAGCGTAATCCGTAATACTGTCGTCCATCATAAGGGAACCCTCATAGCATTGAGTGTTTGTAACGTGGTAGTATCCGTCATCACCCATTGTGAGCATATCAAGATAGAATTCACCCACAGCCTTCATTAAGGGAAGAGCCTTTTCGTACAGATAATTTTTATCAAGGGAATAAAGGTAATGGTTGTAAAGCATCATTGCAAGCTGGGGTCCGCAGGTGCAGTTGTGTATCGTCTGCATATCGTTTCTCCCAAGCCTGTCGCATACGTCTGTATAGAACGCGCCGTTTTTGTTATGCACAAGCCTTGCAAATTCCTTTGCCTCGGGAAGCTGATTAAACCTGAAATTGTAGTATGTTTCCAATAATTCACCGTGTCCGCTAGCCTCCAGAGGGAAGGTTGCAAGCTGCATATTGTAGTGGAAATAGTGATTCCAGGGCACAAAATCGTGGTAAAAGCCCCATATTCCGTTACAGAAATGGGCGGGATATTTTCCTCTCATCTGGCTGTTTGCATAATAAAGATTTAAGTACCACAGGTTTTCCCAGTAATCGCTTTCCTGAGAAAGACTGATAAAGGATTTGCTCCAGAAGCCTTTCCACTCTTCCTTGTGCTTGTCGTATATAGAATTAAATCCGATTTTTGCAGCATTACGCACAAGATCTCTTGATGCCTTAAGGGTGTCCTCGCCGTTTTCACTTGCGGAAATGGCAATATAGAGTATTATTTCCTCACATTCCTCACCCTTGAGGTCTGCGTGAACACAATGCTCACCCCGCAAATCGAATTTAGGTGTGCTTACACTTACGGGAAGCACAGAAACAGAAAATACTGTGGGGTTAAGCCTTTGAGTAATGCTCATAATTCCGTTTTCACAGTAGCTTTGTGTGCCATAAAGCCCATTATCTATGTCGGGATTAAAGTTTGAATACCAAAACCAAAGTGTTCTGCTGCCCCAACGCTTAAGGCTTATACCGATGGGTATATTTTTATCCTTACGGGATTTTATTTTTACTGCTGTAACGTTGTTGGCGTGAGATGAAAAGGCTGTAATACTGCTTTGTGAAAAGGGAGTATCTGCATTTATGGAGGCGGTTGCATCATGAAGTGAAAGCCTGCCCTCGTAATTTTTTTGGTAAATTACGTCAAATACGGGGCAGCCCATATCTATAACAAGCTGTGCACCGTGGCGGCAGGTTGTAAGGTCATCCCCCTTCATATTACTGCAGTGAGGCTCGGGATTTTTTGCATCATCCCAAAGGTCTGTTTTGTTAAGGTTTAATATTATTTTGTCCTCTTCAGTCCAAATAAGGCAGCCTACGTCGCCGTTACCTATGGGAAGCCCGTAGGTAGGGTCGTGAACAGGTGCGCCAAAAACTACGTCGTGATGGGAAAGAAGAGTGCTTCTGTCTATATCAATATATCCCTTATTGTTTAAGTTAAGCTTCATATTTCAAGTAAACCGCCTCTGAAAGAATTTATTACGCCAACGTTGAAAAATGCATAGTTACCGCCTGAAAGCGTTTCGCGCTTAAATGCCTTTACAGCATGCTCGCTTCCATCCATAGCGTAGAATGTGCCCTCGTTTTTATCGGTACGTACTGCAACCACTATATCATCGCCATCATCTGTTGTAAGGTTGAAGAGTGTAACGCAGATTTTGCCGTTGCCTGTAAGGGTTACGTTTCTTATGCGTGAATAGCTGTCTATGAATGAAACAAGAGTACCCTTTGATAATTCAAGGAAAATTCTCTTCAGCTGACGGGATTTGAACGTATCAAGAATACCGCTGAAGGGATAATATCCTGCAACGCATACGATACCGCCAAGGGAGTTTTTAAACATACCGCAGGCACATTTTCCTGTTACCTGCTTATTACAGTTTACTATTTCGCTTATTATTTCGGCATTGTCGTTTGTAGGTACAAGCTCGTAGCTATCGCCGGGGTAGAATGCCTGATGGCAGTTTCTCGCACCTCCAACCATGCCGTTGTTTATTTTGTGATCTGTGTATCTTTCAATAGCATCAGTATCTATTGCTCTTTTAACATCAAAGCCTGTGTATTCACCAAAGCCACGTGAGTTTAAATAGGTAAGAGCATCTGCGTTGATGTAAACACCGCCTGAAAGAAGAGAAAGAATTTCCTCATCACTCATAACAGAGCAGCCCTTTGAAAAAAGAGTAACTGCATTTGCCTTGTCCTTGTGATAGCATTCGGGAAGACCAAGCACAAAAAGCTCTCTTGCATATTCTGCAAAAGCGCCGCCCCAGTTGTTGAAATATTCACCCTTTGGTAATGCTGCCTGGCTGTCTATACGCCACCCCGTATGTATACCCTCGGGAGAAAGCCCGTATAAATGCTCGTTTAAGAGCCTCATAAATTTTGTGTATTTATTCAAGCCCTTGAACATAGGCTCAAATGCCTCAAGAGGCTCGCCGCTTTCACAGCCTACTACGTTGAATGCGGCACCTGTACATCCTGCAGTCATGCTCATAAGTGCCTCAATTAAGGTTGAGTGAGGCATTTTTTTAGCAAGATTATAGGGAAAGTTTTCTATTTCGGATTGAATTATGGTAACGTAATCGGGGAGATATGCGTTTTGTCTACCTATTTGCTCCTGCTTTTCTACAAGCTCGTCAAAACGGATATCACTGTATCCGCCACCGCCCGGGCGCCACATAATTTCATACTTTCCGTTTTCTGAAAGAGCCTCGGAATATCTTTCAAACTGATATCCCTCGAAATATCTTTCACCTGTCATAAATCCAAGCCTTATGCTTGGGTCTATGCTGCGTACAGTTTTACCTATAACCTCAAAAAGGTGGCATATTGCATCGCTGTTGTGGTTAAGCCATTTCTTTCTGAATTCAACGTTTTCCTCCTCTAAAGCTAAACGGAGAGTTTCTCGGTTGTAGCTTGTGGAATGTTTTTTGTTGAAGGTATCTATACAGTTATCGCAGAAGCAGCCATAGCCGATTGGCCAGTGTGCATAGCGTATATCGTCGTCTATCCAAATGAAATCGGGGTGAGAATTTGCAAGAAGCTTATAGCAGGGGACAACGTATTCCTCTATATATTTTTCGTTTCTCATACAGTAGCTTCCCATACATACGTCGCCCTTAATACCTGTCATATACGTGTATTTATCTCCAAGGCCAATTTCAAGGTTTTCACAGTGATGCCCTATAGTTGCAAGTATGTTAATGCCGCACTCATAGCCCTCCTTACGGCCCATATCCATGCAGGGCTTGATTTTCTCTACGATGTCATACATACGGTCGAGAGGTGCCGGGGGATGGTTTAATGCGGCGAAAATGGCAAGCTGTGATATTTCGCATGGGTATTTATTGAGCATATCAAGCAATTCGTTGAAACGGTTTTTATCGGAACAAAAATCTGTAGGTATGCGTATGGAATTTATGTGTCTGGATTTCATTTGTGTAATTTCCCTTTATATATTCTATTCTTTTATTTTCTCATAAAATATAAATAAAAGCAATAAGAAAAAAGCCCGTTATCGGTACGTGATAACGGGCGTAGGTATTTAATATTTACCGCATTTTTTTGCAGCTTCAATAATAAGCTTCATGTTTTCAAGAGAAACGTCGTTGGGGATAGAATGGTCTGATGAGAATATGTATCCGCCGTTTTCCTTAAGAACGGGCACCTTTTGGCTGATTTCCGAGATTATTTCATGTGTATTTTTCCATTTGACGGCATCAATGCCTCCGTGGAGAACAAGCCTATCCCCGTATTCCATTTTGATTTTGAAAGAATCCATACCTGCTTTGACCTCAAGGGGATTAAGGGCGTCAATGCCTGTTTCCATTATGTCGGGGAGAAGCCCCATTATGTTTCCGCAGGAGTGCAGGTGAGCATAAATGCCTCTCTCGTGAGCCCACTTTACAGCTCTTGTATGGAAGGGCTTTACGAATTCTCTGTACATATCAGGTGAAAAGAAGGTTGTGCCCTTGTATCCCATATCGTCAGGCCAGAAAATCTCATCAAATCTGTAGCCTGCATCCCAAATTCTTGTAAAAAGAGCCTCACAGCGGTTGAGATACGTATCGAACATATCCTTTACAAGCTCCGGTTCCTCGTAAAGAGCAATTAAAAGATTTTCCGTGCCCATCATCCAGGAGTGTGTAACGTCAAAGCCAAACCAGAAATTTCCCGTAATCCATCGCCCGTCAGCAACCCATTCGGGGTAATGCTTCTTAAGGTACTCCCAGGGGATTCTGTCATCCTCAAGGGTCATTCTCTTCTTGGCTTCTACCCAGCTTTTAAGGTCTGTTACCTTAAAATCTATCATTTCAGGTGTGGAATCCTCCTCCTTGAAATTCTTCATGGTTACACCCCATGAGGAAACGCTTATAACGTATTTTTCCGTTTCCTCAATTACGGTATTTTCAAAGCGAGGGGTAATATCCACGTTTATACCCTCGGTTTTATCAATGCCAAAATAATCCCGCCAATCAACATCCTCAGGCATACCCTCGCGGTGCCAGCGCCTTAACGTACCTGCCCAGGGGCTGTCTGTTATAGGAATTCTGTCAGCCTCCCTGTGCTCGTACATTCTTTGGAATCTTTCTTTTGATGTCATCATAAAAACCTCTTATATGTGTATCTGTGTATTTTCACAGAGTGTTGTATTTGGTTATGTGGTATGTTATCCCTTTTTATTATGTTTGTCAAGGGCTTTATAATTGTATGGTATTGCATAAATCGGGTACGATGTTGAAATTTATTGCTTTAAGTGATATAATCCGTATAATCGATATTTTTAATTAAAATGAGGATTAATATTCTTTTTTGCACAGAGGAATGTGAAAATACTCTGGATATCGGCTGTAATGGGTGTAAAGGTCTTATTACAGAAAAAATAACAAAGGAGTAAGTAGGCCGTGGTTTTATCAGGCGCAGACATTGTAATAAAGACGTTGATAGAGCAGGGGTGTAACGTTGTTTTCGGCTATCCCGGCGGTCAGGTCTTGGATATATACGATTCGCTGTATAAGTACAGTGATGAAATAAAGCACGTGCTTACTGCTCACGAGCAGGGTGCGGCACACGGTGCAGACGGATATGCCCGTGCCACAGGAAGAGTAGGCGTTGTTATTTCAACCTCGGGCCCCGGCGCAACAAATCTCGTTACGGGGATAGCCACTGCGCATCTTGATTCTATACCCGTTGTTGCTATTTGTGGCAACGTTCCCACAACGCAGATAGGTACGGATAGCTTTCAGGAAATTGATATTACGGGTATAACATTACCTATAACAAAGCATAACTACTTTGTGTCTAACGTAAAGGAGCTTGCAAATACGATAAGGGAGGCCTTTCGTATAGCTCAATCAGGCAGGCCGGGCCCTGTGCTTATTGATATCCCCAAGGACGTTCAGGTTGCAACGTGTGAGTATACCTGTGCCGAGGCCGTACAGGCGGATGAGCCTATGGCGGCAAAGGATATACGTATAGAACAGGCGGCTGAATATATAAATATGGCAAAGGAGCCTTACATATATTTCGGAGGCGGTGTTGTATCCTCAAATGCTCAGGAGGAGATGCTTGCTCTTGCAGAGCTTATAGATGCGCCTATGGGCTGTTCGCTTATGGGCTTATCCGCAATACCCACAAATACACCCCGTTTTTTGGGTATGCAGGGTATGCACGGCCATTATTCATCCTCTATGGCTATGAATAAGGCAGACTGTATAATTGCCCTGGGTGTTCGCTTTAACGACAGAGTTACAGGGGACAGAAAAAGGTTTGCGGAGCGTACGAAAATAGTACATATAGACGTGGACGGCTCCGAATTATCCAAAAACGTTAATGCCGGATACTGTATGAGGGGTGATCTTAAGGCGACCCTGAAGAAGCTTCTTCCTCTTATAAACGAAAGCAAAAAGCCCGATTGGTGGAAAAAGATAGATAAATTACGAAAAAAGGAATTGGATTCACGGGATAACAGGGAAGGGCTTACACCTAAAAATATTATAGAAAAGCTTAATTTCTACATCGGAGAAAATACAGCCGTTGCCACAGACGTTGGTCAGCATCAGATGTGGACAGCCCAAAGCCTTGAGGTTAAAAAAACGAGGCGTTTTCTTACAAGCGGCGGCCTGGGCACAATGGGCTACGGCCTCGGTGCGGCAATGGGTGCTGCTGCAGGTACAGGCGAAAGAAGCGTGCTTGTAACAAGCGACGGAAGCTTTGGAATGAGCCTTAATGAGCTTGCCACAGCGGTTTCATACAACATACCTGTAGTAATACTCATTATGAATAACGGTGTTTTAGGTATGGTAAGGCAATGGCAGACGTTGTTTTTCAATAAGCATTATTCATCCTCCGTTCTGAATAGAAAAACAGATTTTGTTGCTGTGGCAAAGGCCTTCGGCGCCCTGGGTGAAAGGGTAGAGTCCATTGAAGCTCTTGATACAGCTCTTAAAAATGCTTTTGAATATAACGGACCATACGTTATAGATTGCGTTATCGATAAGGATGAGTTGGTGCTTCCTATGCTTCCTCCCAGCGGATCTATGGATGATATAATTGTAAAGGTTGGTGAATAATATGCAAAAATATACAGTTGCAGTATTGGTAAACAATCAGTTCGGCGTGCTTAACAGGGTAACAAGTATGTTCAGGCGCCGTCAGTTTAATATAAGCGCTCTTACCGTTAGTGAAACAGAATCAAGCGCTTATTCAAGAATAACTGTTGTATTCGAGGGTGATGAGCCCAACAAGGAACAGCTTATAAACCAGCTTTATAAATTGCCCGACGTACATTCCATTAAGGAGCTGGACAGTAACAATTCCATAAGCTGCGAGCTTCTTTTGATAAAGATGAAAAACGAGGCTGCATCAAGGGACGACATACGTGCGGCGGCAGAGGCATTCGGTGCCGTTACGGTAGATTATTCAAAGGAATCCGTAATGCTTCAGCTTACAGGCAGCAGTAATAAAATAGATGATTTCATAAATATTATGAGAGATTACGTTATTTTGGAAATTTGCCGTACAGGAAGCGTATCTCTTGAAAAGGGTAGCGTAACAATACGCAAGGTCCTTAATTTTTGATAGTTTGAGTATATAAAACCTGCAAAAGCACAGGCATATTTAACGAATGTTAAATATGCCTTTTCTTTATGCGGTATAAGATAAAAAACTGAGTTTTATTGAACAGGGTTTAAGTCTGATTCGGAGCGTTTAGGACAACTTGCTGATTTTCGGCGGTTTTTTATATAAAATGCCGTTTTACCTGTGAGTTTGGTGTGTTGTTTTGATAAAAAACAGCTTGAATTTATAACAGTGAAAATAAACAGGCTTGTATACGTAAAGCCTGTTATGTTGTTTTGTTAGGCTGTACAGTAGGGAACAGGTGTAGGTCCTTCTCGAAAAAACATATCTAACAAATGTTAGATATGTTACTGCGACAAGCCTCATACCTCAAAAAAAGTGTGGGCAAAGCTGTTTTATTATGCAAAAAATCTCTCCACATTTTATTTTGCGGAAAAAAAGAAAAAATACTTGCATTTTCAATTTAACTGTGATATAATGCTCTGGTTGAAATACGGATGGTCCGCTGTATGCTAATGTTGCTGCATGAACATCTATGATGAAGGAGGCAGGTAAGCATGGACATTTTAAGTGAAATTACCCGCGAACAGCTTAAGGAGAATATTACTCCTTTTGCAATTGGTGATACCGTTAAGGTATACGTAAAGGTTGTTGAAGGCAACCGTGAAAGGCTTCAGGTTTTTGAAGGAATCGTTATCGCAAGACAGAACAAGGGCATCAATGAAACCTTTACTGTTAGAAGAATTTCCTTCGGCGTTGGCGTAGAAAGAAATTTCCCTCTCCATTCCCCCCGTGTTGACCATATCGAGGTTATCAGACGCGGCCAGGTTAGAAGAGCGAAGTTGTACTTCCTCCGTGACCGTGTCGGTAAAGCTGCTAAGGTCAAGGAAAAGAAGATCTGAGTTTTACTTGAGAAGTGTAAAAACCCCGAAACAAATGTTTCGGGGTTTTTTCTATATTTTGATCTTACAATATTGATACAGGGTCAAAGTCTATGGATGCCTGCACCTTGCTGTAATTGTTGTCGTCAAGTATTATATCCGCCGCCCTGTGTACAGTGTATTCGGCATCATCGTTAAACTTCACTATTACGTGCCAACGGAATCTGTCCCTCAAACGCTCAATAGGTGCGCTCTGGCATAACACGTCAAGTATTCCTGCTTCGTTTTCCTCATTGGCAAGTGCAAGAATTGTCTGCGCGGCATTCTGTGCCTCTGTACGGGCATCCTCCTCGTTGTGAGATGAAAATACTATTCTCATTATTCTGCAGAAGGGTGGGTATAGGCCCTGCTGCCTTTCGCGAAGCTCGTTAAAATAGAATTTATCATAGTCGTTTTCTATTGCGCACTGTATTGCGTAATGCTCGGGGTTGTAGCATTGAAGTATTACCTTGCCGGGCTTATCTCCGCGGCCTGCTCTTCCGGAGGCCTGTGATATAAGCCTGAATACCCTTTCGGCACTTTTATATTCCGGCATATTAAGTGTGGAATCGGGAGCGATTATACCTACGAGAGATACATTTTTGAAATCAAGGCCCTTGCTTACCATTTGAGTACCGAGAAGCAATTTATACTTACCCTCACTGAAGGCGTTTAATATTTTGAAATGCGCGCCCTTTGCTGTTGTGGTATCCGCATCCATTCTGATAAACGGAACCTCGGGGAAGTATTTTCTTATTTCATCCTCCAGCCTTTGTGTTCCTCTGCCGAATACCTTTATATATTTACTGCCGCAAACAGGGCACGTATCCTTCATATATACTGCATATCCGCAGTGGTGGCATTTCAAAAGCCCCTTTTTCTGGTGGTACGTAAGTGAAACGTTACAATGGTCGCATTTATACACAAATCCGCATTTTCTGCAGGATACGTGCTCTGCATAGCCTCTCCTGTTCAGCATGAGTATACCCTGATCATCTGTGTTTTTTAATGCTTTTATGGCATTGTACAGGGGAGTAGAGAACATTGTTTTATTTCCAAGCTCCAATTCCCTTTTCATATCACAAACCGTAATATCGGGAAAGCCGCTTCCTATTCTTTCGGGCATTACCAGCTTTACGTATTCGCCCTTGCACGCCTTGTTATAATGTACGATGTCGGGTGTTGCGCTTCCCAATATCAAAAGAGCGTTACTTGCCTCACATCGTTTTTGAGCAACGTCTATAGCGTTATATCGTGGGGATATTTCGGATTTATAGCTGTCCTCATGCTCCTCGTCTATAATCACAAGGCCGAGATTTGTAATAGGCGCGAATATTGCGGAGCGTGCGCCTATAACGATTTTTGCAATACCGTTTTTTATTCTGCGCCACTCGTCATACCTTTCTCCTGCGGAAAGCCTGCTGTTTAATACGGCAATATCGTCCTTAAAAAAGGACTTGAAATTTGCTACGGTTTGAGGTGTAAGGGCTATTTCGGGTACAAGCATTATAACGCGCTTGCCTGAATCTATTACCCTTTTGGCAATACGCATATATACCTCTGTTTTGCCGCTTCCCGTAACGCCGCGGATAAGCACAGGCTTTTTCTTTTCCTTGTTGTACTCCTCTGTACATCTTTCTATAACCTCGTTCTGCTGAGGCGTAAGTGTTATGCTGCTGCGTGTAAGGTTAGACGCAACCTCCGGAATTCTGAAATGCTCCTCCTTGATTATTTCAATAAAACCCTTATTTTGCAGGGATTTGAAGGTTGCGGGGGAGGCCCAGGTGTTAAGGAAAATATCCTCCTTTGTCATCTCCGGGTTTTCAAGAAGAAGAAAGAGTATCTTGCACATAGCGCTTGCGCGCCTGATATTGGATTTTATAAATGCCTCGGCTTCATCAAAGGATGCAGTAAGCCTTACCGTTTCTATATACCTGGAGGATTTTACCTTTCTGGCAGACGGGGGCACAAAGCACCTTATTGCATCAATATACGTGCAGTGATACACGCCCCTCATCCATTTTACAATAGGTATAAGCTCCTCAAGAAGAACAAAATCATCATCAAAGCAGGAAATTATATCCTTTATTTTGGTTGACGCAAAATCACACCTATCCTTAATCTTAAGCACAAAGCCATCCATTTGCTTGTTTTTAAGGCCGAAGGGAACTAAAACTCTGGCGCCGACGTGAATATTTTCCATAAGATCACAGGGGACCCTGTATTCAAATATCCTGTCCAGAGAAGGATGAGGTATGTCAATAACGACCTCGGCAAATACTTGCTGATTGCCGAGGTCGTCTTTTACAAAGGGTATATTTTCGCTGTTATAAATGATGCTTTTATTTGACAAAATATATTATTCCTTTACGTAGCTTATTTCGTCATCCTCAAAAAGATGAACTGCCTTTGTAAGATATTTGGATGAATCCCAAATTTCGGTGTAATGCTTCTCGTGCTGCTGTGTTTTTTCCTGAATACGGATGTCGTTGTCAACAAGCTTGCGTGCCGCTGCTGAAACGATTTCTACTAACATATACTTGTTTTCGGATTTTTCAATCAATTCGTTTATTTCGTGTCTGATCATTGTATTTTCTCCCGGTATATCTTAATTTTTTATTTTGTTATTTCGCATTTGTCCGCTCTGCAATGCTCGGCGGTAATAATGGCTGAAAGCCTTTCAACTGAGTCCTTAACGGTATCGTTTACTATAAGGTAATCGTAATCCTTGGCAAATGAAAGCTCCTTTACGGCATTACCAAGACGGATAAGCACGTTTTCCTCGCTTTCTGTTCCTCTGGACCTTAGCCTGTGCTCAAGCTCCTGCATGGAGGGCGGTAAGAGGAATACAAGCACGGCGTCCGGCATAGCTTTTTTTACCTGCAGAGCACCCTGTACGTCTATGTCAAGAAGAGTATCAAGCCCCTGGGCACAGCGCTTTTCTATAACGTCCCTCGGTGTACCGTAGTATTTCCCGTGAACGTATGCGTGCTCAAGAAAGCCGTTGTTATCCCTCATGTTGATAAATTCCTCCTCTGTACGGAAGAAGTATTCAACACCGTCTGTCTCACCGGGCCTGGGAGCGCGTGTGGTAACAGATACGGAAAAGGCGATATTATCATTCTGGGAAAGATATTCCTTGCATACAGTACCCTTACCTACGCCGGATGGGCCGGACATAACTATAAGTAATCCCTTTTGCTTTATCATAATTCCTTTACAAGCTCCTGCTTTGGTGTTTCCTGAGGTGAATCATCTATGGCGTTAAAACGGTTGATGATTGTTTCGGGCTGAACAGAGGAGAGGATTACGTGGTCGCTGTCTGTGATTATTACGGCACGTGTTCTTCGGCCGTAGGTTGAATCCACAAGCCTGCCCTTATCCTTTGCGTCCTGAATCACACGCCTTATGGGTGCGGAATCAGGGCTTATAATGGCAATAACTCTGCTTGCGGCAACTATGTTACCGTAGCCGATATTCATAAATTTGGATGCCATAGCTTACCTGCCTTTAACGTTTCCCGAATAGTGATTATTCGATGTTCTGTATTTGCTCGCGAATTTTTTCAAGCTCGCTCTTTATGGAAATAACACATGCGGCAATCTGGCTGTCTGAGGACTTGGAGCCCGTTGTGTTTATTTCTCTGTTCATCTCCTGTGTTATGAAATCAAGCTTTTTACCAACCTCGCCCTTGCAGTTGTTGAGCTCGTTTCTCATTGATGCAATGTGGCAGGTAAGACGTGTGATTTCCTCTGCAATAGAGCTTTTTTCCGTGAAGAATACAACCTCTGAAATAAGCTTTTCCTCGTTTATTTCAATATCGCAAAGTATTTCCTCAATACGCGCCTTAAGCTTTTCTCTGTATTCTGCAGGAACAGTTTCCTGACGTTCTATTATCGTTGCAAGATATCCCTCAATCGTTACAAGGCGAGAAAGTATATCCTCCTTAAGAGCCTCACCCTCTCTTTCCCTTGCGGCAACAAGCTTATCTATACAAGCCTCAAGGCAGTCTGTTACAAGAGCGGAAAGCTCATCCTCATCGTCGCTTGAATCCTTGATAAATGCATCGGGCACGGATAAAAGAAGCTTTATATCGGGCTCGTAGGGGACGTTTGTATGCTCACAAACGTCCTTAAGCATTGAGAGATAGTTATCAAGCACGGGAAGGTTTACCCTTATTGTGGTTGCGTCTGTGTTTTCGTTGCGGTAGGATATAAATATGTCGCATCTGCCTCTTACAAGACGGTTTTTAATGTATGCCCTGAGTGCGCCCTCAAGATAGTTTAACGTGTGGGGCATTCTGAAGGACATATCAAGATACCTGTGGTTGACTGTTTTCATTTCTGCAATGATAGTACGACCCCCGCGGGATAATTCAGCCTTGCCGTAGCCTGTCATGCTTTTTATCATAATTCAATACCTCTTCGAATATACAGGGTAGGGCGTAAAACCACCTCACCGATTATATAATTATATCACATGTCATAAAACAATGCAATCTATTTACATTCGCGCGGGGAAAATATTTTTTTTATATTGTCAAAGAAGAATATATGTGGTATAATACCTAGATGTTAGGATGCAAATTTGTGTCCTTACAGGTGTATGATTGATATCGGTACAAACACCGATCACTACATAAGAGAAGTTGATTACGGAGGAAATTTCAGGTGAATGTCAAAACTGAAAGATTAAGCAGTAACAAGGTTAAGTTAGAGATTACTGTAGCAGAAGTAACATTTGAAAAGTCTATAGACGTTGCTTACAAGAAAATGAAGAACAAAATAAATGTTCCTAATTTCCGTCCCGGTAAGGCTCCCAAGAGCTTTATTGAGAAGCTTTACGGCAAAGAGGTATTCTACGAGGAAGCATTTAACGACGCTATCCCGAAGGCATACTACGAAGCAATCCAGCAGGAAAACGTAGAGGTTGTTTCAGACCCTGAATATGATATCGTTTCCGTAGGTGAAGGAGATCTCGTTTTCACTGCAGAGGTATACGTACGCCCTGAATTCACTCTCGGTCAGTATAAGGGTGTAGAGGTTACAAAGAAGGAATACCCCGTTAAGGAAGAGGAAATCGAAGCAAAGATCAAGGCTGATCTCGATAAGAATACACGCTGGATTGATGCAGAGGACGACTACGCTGCAAAGTCAGGCGACAGGCTCAACATCAACTACAAGGGTCTTAAGGACGGCGTTGCATTTGACGGCGGCACAGCAGAGGGTCACACAATTGACATTGGCTCCAACACCTTCATCCCCGGATTTGAGGATAACCTTATCGGCATGAAGAAGGGCGAGGAAAAGGCATTCGACATTACTTTCCCTGAGGATTACTTCAGCGAGGAGCTTAAGGGCCAGGCAGTTGTTTTCGAGGTAAAGGTAAACGACATCAAGATCAAGGATGCACCTGCTCTCGACGATGAATTTGCAAAGGACGTAAGCGAATTCGAAACATTTGAGGAATATAAAAACGACATCAAGGCTAAACTTGAAGAGAATGCAAATAAAATGGCTGATGCAGATATGGAAAACGAGCTTATCGAAAAAATCTGCGATGCTACTGAAATAGACATTCCCCAGTCTATGATCGACACACGTATCGATGCTATGATCGAGGATATGAGTTACAGAATCCGCGGTATGGGCATTAATTTCGAGCAGTACCTCCAGTATACAGGTATGACTATGGAGCAGGTACGCGAGGAAAACAAGGAAACAGCTGCAAAGCAGGTTAAGGGTATGCTCGTTCTTGAAGAGGTTGGCAAGGTAGAAAATATCGAGGCAACTGATGAGGATATCGAAAACCAGTATGCTGCAATGGCAAAGGAAGCAAGAATGGACGTTGAAAAGGTAAAGGAAATGTTTGCCAACAACGATGCATTCGTTCGCAACAGAGCAGTTACAGAAAAAACACTTAAGCTCCTTAAGGATGCTGCAGTTTACACAGATGCTCCTGCAGAGCCCAAGAAGGCAGCCAAGAAGCCTGCCGCAAAGAAAAAGGCAGCTCCTAAGGCAGAGGCAGCAGCAGATGCACCCGTTGCACAGGAGGCTGAAGCTCCCGCACCTGTAAAGAAGCCCAGAGCAAAGAAAACAGTAGAAAAGCCCGCAGAGGAAGAAAAGGCAGAATAATAAAGGCTTGCCTTGTTAATAATATTTCGATGTGGGAATAAAATATGAAAGGATTAAAACTATGCCTCTTGTACCGTATGTAATTGAGCAAACAAATAAGGGAGAACGTCAGTACGATATTTTCTCACGCTTGCTTATGGAAAGAATAGTATTTATCAGCGGGGAGATTACAAATGAAACCGCTGATGTTGTGGTAGCACAGATGCTGTTTTTGGAGGCGGATAATCCCAACAAGGATATAACGTTTTATATAAATAGCCCCGGCGGTTCAATTACCGCCGGAATGGCTATTTACGATACAATGCAGTACGTAAAGTGCGATGTTTCCACGATCTGCGTGGGAATGGCTGCATCTATGGGCGCATTCCTTTTGGCTGCAGGAACAAAGGGCAAGAGGTTTTCTCTGCCCAACAGTAAGGTTCTTATCCACCAGCCCCTGATTTCAGGCCTTGGCGGCCAGGCTTCAGACGTTCTTATACACGCTGAAAACTTAAGGCAGACAAAGGAAACTATGAACAGGCTCCTTTCTGAAATGACAGGCCAGCCCCTTGAGGCAGTTGTAAGAGATACAGACAGGGACCATTATATGTCTGCATTTGAAGCAAAGGCGTACGGCTTGATAGACGACGTTATAGTAAACCACAAATAATAAGGATGCGTCCTTATTTGTCGAAAGGATTATAATGCCAAAATATAATAACGAAAGGCCTTCTATAAGGTGCTCGTTTTGCGGAAGCTCGGCGGAAGACGTAAAGCAGATGATTGCCGGTATGGGCGTTCATATATGCGACAGATGCGTACGGGAATGTATGCGTATAATCGCAGGGGACGATGAGCAGGCAGTTCAGGCTGATGAATTTACAGAGGTACCCAAGCCCCGCGAAATATACGATTATCTTAATGAATACGTAATAGGTCAGGATGATGCAAAGCGTTATCTTGCGGTTGCGGCCTATAACCATTATAAGAGAATAAACAATAACTCTCTTAAGCAGGAGGATGGCGTAGATATTCAGAAAAGTAACGTGCTTATCCTTGGCCCTACAGGCTGTGGTAAAACGTATCTTGTTCAGAATATAGCCAAATTCCTTAACGTGCCCTTTGCCCTGGCGGATGCCACAACACTTACAGAGGCAGGCTACGTAGGTGAGGATGTTGAAAACATTCTTCTTAAGCTTATTCAGGCGGCGGATTACGATATCGAGCGTGCTCAAAAGGGTATAGTATATATTGATGAGATAGATAAGATTTCCAAAAAGCAGGAAAACGTTTCTATAACACGAGATGTTTCCGGTGAAGGTGTTCAGCAGGCTCTCCTTAAGATTATGGAGGGTACAGTTGCAAGCGTGCCGCCTCAGGGTGGCAGGAAGCATCCTCAGCAGGAATGTATTCAGATAGATACCACAAACATACTCTTTATTTGCGGCGGTGCCTTTGAAGGGTTGGATAAAATAATTTCAAAGCGCATCAGCGTAAAGAATATAGGCTTTAATTCCCAGTCCTTAGCAGCAACAAGCGATATATCTGAAATTCTCAGGAATATCCAGCCTCAGGATCTTTTGAAATTCGGTCTTATCCCCGAGTTTGTCGGTAGAATTCCTGTTATTGTTCCTCTTCACGAGCTGAAGGAGGAGCACCTTTTAAGAATCCTCAAGGAGCCTAAAAATTCCGTTATAAAGCAGTACAGAAAGCTTCTTGAAATGGATGGGGTAGATCTTGAATTTACCGACGACGCATTTAAGGCGATAGCTGCCGAGGCGATTAAGAGAAATACAGGCGCAAGAGGTCTGCGTTCAATAATCGAGGAGATAATGCTTGACGTTATGTTTGACGTTCCCTCAAGGGGGGATGTACGTAAGTGCATTATAGGTAAAGAGGTTATTGAGGAGGGCAAGCGTCCTACGTTGATTCTTTACGACAGCAAGGTTCTTGAATCGCCTGATTCTCAGAGAGCAATATAAAGTCAATTCGGGCATTCGTTTTACGGATGCCCTTTTAACTGTAAAAGGATAATTATATATGAATTTTCTTTTGGTATTAAAGCAGGTTGTTACGCTCTTTCTTATGATGAGCGTTGGCTTTGCTCTTAAAAAGCTTAAGATAATGACGAGTGAGGTCAAAAGCAAGCTTTCCGATATACTTATCTGGGTAGTTACGCCCTGCGCTATAATATCGGCATTTTCCGTTGAATACAGCGCAGAAAGAATAGGTAACATAATTACCGTATTCGTTGCGGCGGTGATAGGCTATGCCGTTGCGCTTTTGCTTTGTCTGCTTTTCTTCAAAAAGCAGCCCGTTGAAAAAAAGGGCGTGTACCGCTTCTGTATGGTGTTCGGCAATGCAGGCTTTATGGGCTTTCCCGTTCTGCAAAGCATATTCGGCTCAGATGGTATTTTCTACGGCAGTATTTTCGTTGTGGTGTTCCATATTGCGGTGTGGACGGTTGGCGTATCAATGCTCAGGCAGGGAAGAAGCAGGAAGGAAATACTTAAGCACGTGTTTGTAAATCCCGGTGTAATATCTGTTGCTGTTGGTATAGTGCTCTTCGTTTTCAAAATAACGTTGCCCTCATTTTTGGCTCAAGCAATAGATTCCTTCGGAAGCATGAATACACCTCTTTCAATGCTTATAATCGGTTCTATTTTTGCAGATACAAACCTTAAGGAGATATTCCTCTCCTGGAGGCTGTACATAGTAAGCCTGTTCAAGCTTGTGGTTATTCCTCTTATAATGCTTGCTCTTGTAAAGGTATTCAATATGTCGGGAATTGCTACAAATATTGCCATTATAGAATGCGGTATGCCTACGGCGGCGCTTTCGGCAATATTGGCTGTAAAGTTCTCAAGCGATGCCAAAACGGCAATGGGCGCAGTTGCGGTTGCAACGCTTTTATCCATTGTAACAATACCTTTTATAGTCTGGCTTTTATAAACAGCTGTAAAAAAAAGTGTAAAAAAAAGGAATGCATAACGCATTCCTTTTTTGCGTTTTACAGGTTAATTATACGGCATTTTTATGCGTTTTACTGCAAAATACATACAAAACACAGTGAAAATTATATTTAATTGATTTTATTTATATAAAATGCTATAATATAAAATGAGCGGGTTTGTTACTTGTATTGTTAAGTTCAAAAACGGAGAAGAAAAATGTATAAGATAGTTGAAAAAAAGATTTTGAATCCAACTGTAATTCAGTTACAGATAGAAGCGCCGTTAATTGCCAGAAAGGCAAAGCCGGGGCAGTTTATCATTTTGCGTGTTGATAACCGGGGCGAAAGAATTCCTCTTACTATTGCAGGTGTAAACACACAGGCCGGTACTGTAAAAATTATTTTCCAGGTAGTAGGCGCAACAACCAAAAAGCTTTCCGGTAAGGAGGCAGGGGATTACATCGAGGATTTTGCAGGGCCTCTGGGAACAGCCACACACCTTGAAGGTCTTAAAAGGGTCTGCATCGTAGGTGGCGGCGTTGGCTGTGCTATTGCTATGCCTATTGCAGAGGCGCTTCACGAAATGGGCGCAGAGGTTACAAGCATTATAGGCTTCAGGAACAAGGATCTTCTTATTCTTGAGGATGAATTTCGTGCCTGCTCCGATACACTGAGGATTATGACGGATGACGGATCTTACGGTGAAAAGGGTAACGTTACTATCCCTCTCAAGGAAATGCTTGATGGCGGTAAGGACTTCGATATGATTATTACTATCGGTCCCCTTATTATGATGAAATTTGTAGTAAAAACAGCAGAGCCGTTTGGTGTACCCGTTACTGTATCAATGAATCCTATTATGATAGACGGTACAGGAATGTGCGGCGGCTGCAGATTGACGCTTAATGTAGACGGTAAGAAGGTTACTAAATTTGCCTGTGTAGACGGCCCTGATTTTAACGGCTACGAAATAGATTTTGATGAGGCTATGTCCCGCGGCAGAATGTATTCAGGCTTTGAACGTCACGCATACGAAAAGGAATGTAATCTTTTCAAAAAGGAGGAACAGTGATAATGGCAAAAGCAAATATGTCACTTACTCGCAACGCTATGCCCACACAGGACCCCAAGCTTCGCGGGCATAACTTTAATGAGGTTGCCCTTGGCTATTCTGAAGAAACGGCAATAGATGAGGCAATGCGTTGCCTCGACTGTAAAAATATGCCTTGTGTTACGGGGTGTCCCGTTAAAATACGTATTCCCGAATTTATCGCAAAAATCAAGGAGGGAGATTTTGAGGGCGCATATCAGATTATTACAAAATCCTCCTCGCTTCCCGCTGTTTGCGGCAGAGTTTGCCCCCAGGAAACACAGTGCGAATCAAAATGCGTACGCGGCATAAAGGGTGAATCCGTAGGCATTGGCAGGCTTGAAAGATTTGTTGCAGACTGGCACAATACCTTTTGCACAGAGGAGCCTGTACGTCCCGAGGATAACGGTCATAGGGTTGCAGTGGTAGGCTCAGGCCCATCAGGTCTTACGTGCGCAGGTGATCTTGCAAAGAAGGGTTATGCTGTTACCGTATATGAAGCGCTTCATACGGCAGGCGGTGTTTTGGTGTATGGAATTCCCGAATTCCGTCTTCCCAAGGCAATTGTGGCAAAGGAAGTAGAAACACTTGAAAAGCTTGGCGTAAAAATAGAAACAAACGTTGTAATCGGTAAAACCCTTACAATAGACGAGCTTTTTGAAATGGGATACGAGGCCGTGTTTATCGGCTCAGGCGCAGGTCTTCCCAACTTTATGGGTATTCCCGGCGAGGCTCTTAACGGCGTATATTCCGCAAACGAGTTTCTTACGAGAAGCAATCTTATGAAGGCGTATCTTGATAATTCCGATACACCCGTTATGAAGGGCGGTAAGGTTGCTGTTGTAGGCGGCGGAAACGTTGCAATGGATGCGGCAAGAACTGCGCTGCGCCTTGGTGCAGAAAAGGTGTATATCGTATACCGCCGTTCTCTTGAGGAGCTTCCTGCAAGGCGTGAGGAGGTTGAGCATGCAGAGGAAGAGGGTATTGAATTCTGCTTGCTGTGTAATCCTGTTGAAATACTCGGTTACAAAAACCCGGATGATCCGAGAGATCCTAAAAACGGCTTTGTTACGGGTATGACGTGTATAAGAATGGAGCTTGGCGAGCCTGACGAGCGGGGAAGACGCCGTCCCGTAGCCATAAAGGGCAGTGAATTTACTATTGACGTAGATACTGTAATTATGTCTATCGGTACGTCTCCCAATCCTCTCATTAAATCTACAACAGCCGGCTTGGAGGTCAACCGTTCAGGCGGTATCGTAGTTAATGAGGAAGGATTAACCACGAGAAAAGCAGTTTATGCAGGCGGAGATGCCGTTACAGGCGCTGCAACCGTTATTTCCGCTATGGGTGCAGGTAAAACTGCGGCTAAGGCTATCGACGAATATTTAAGTAAATAATTAAATCCATAAAGGTATTATTTGTATTGATAATATCGGTTAAATTAACAGATAACCCTCAGGGCCTTGTGATTTTGTTATACTGTGAGCAGTTGACAATATTATGAGGGTAAAGCCGGTAAGGCCCGTTAGCTTCACGTTCAAGGGAGGAAAAACGTTTTTATAGAAGCCGATCCCTTATTGACAAAAGAGTGAAGTGTAAATTATGCAGATGTGAAAGCAATCGGTACACAGTTTTTCCTCGCTAAGGAAATAAAGGGATGAGCTATTCTGCGGACGTGTTCAAAAATATCATAAAGTAGGTAGGTTTGTAGGTTTATGAAGAAATTTGATACTAAAGTACAGCATCTCAAATACAGGGTGTTGCGAGCAGTTGCGCGCCTGGCGTGGGACGGTACTCTCCTTGAAAACGTTATGGAGATTCCGAAAATAGTTGTGCCGGGAAGAATACCTACAACACGTTGCTGTGTATACAAGGAGCGCGCCATTGTAAGTGAGCGCGTTAAGCTTGCAATGGGCGGAGATAAAAATAACCCCAATGTTATTGAGGTTATAGATATTGCCTGTGATGAATGTCCCGCCGAGGGGTACGAGGTTACAAATTCCTGCCGCGGATGTCTTGCTAACCGCTGCGAGGACGTATGTAAGAGAGGCGCTATATATTTCGACTGTAATCACGTAGCGCATATAGATAAAACGAAATGTGTAGAATGCGGTGAATGTGCAAAGGTTTGCCCATATTCTGCTATTATAAACCGCAAGCGTCCCTGCCAGATTGCCTGTAAGGTAAAAGCGATTTCTATTAACAGGGATAACGGGGCGTCTATTGATAACAATAAATGTATTCAGTGCGGCGCATGCGTTTACCAGTGCCCGTTTGGCGCTATTACGGATAAGTCATATATCCTCAACGTTATCGACCTTATTAAAAAGAGCAAGAAAAACAAGAAATATAAGGTGTACGCTATTGTTGCGCCTTCTATTGAAAGTCAGTTCAAATATGCAAAGCCCGGCCAGGTAGTAAAGGGGCTTAAGGAGCTTGGCTTCCATACTGTAATGGAGGTTGCCCTTGGTGCGGATATGGTTGCAGAATCAGAGGCTCGCGAGCTTGCCGAAAAGGGATTCCTTACAAACTCCTGCTGCCCTGCATTTGTGCAGTATATCAAGTCGGAGTTTCCCGATTTGTTGCCTCTCGTATCTCATAATGCTTCACCTATGACAAGGCTTGCAATGCACATCAAGAGTGCAGATGCAGGTGCAAAGGTAGTATTTGTAGGCCCTTGTACTGCAAAGAAGGCAGAGGCGCAGCGTGATGATGTTGCTCCCTTTGTTGATGCTGTTATAACCTTTGAGGAGCTTCAGGCGCTTTTTGACAGCAGGGATATTGATATCACTACTCTTGAAGAGGAAAACCTTAACGACGCCACTGATTTCGGCAGAATATTTGCAAAAAGCGGCGGAATTTGTCAGGCAATTGCAAACAGCCTTAAGGAGCAGAATATTGATTTTGATTTGAAGGCAGTTTCCTGTAACGGTATTGAGGAATGCCGTGTAGCCCTTCTTAAAAAAAGCAAAAACGCCCTTGATGCCAATTTTATAGAGGGTATGGCATGTGTAGGCGGATGCGTAGGCGGTGCAGGTTGCCTTACACACGAAAAAAGATAAGAATAATATATTTTGCAGTAAATAAAAATATCCCCCCGTTTATAGCCAAGTGTTCTCAAGGACACTTGGCTAGTTTTATTCGCTTTTCGGCGAGGTGTATTGCTATGCAGTGATATTCGACTAACGCCGAGTGATATTGCCTTCGCAGTTTTTGGACGAATAAAATATCACTAAAACCGCAAGGTTTTAATATCACTTTCGTTTGAGGTGGATAAAAGGGTTTTAGGTTCTCCTAACAAATGGGAGCTGCCGTACTGGTTTCCTGCTTGTTACGGTATAAGACAAGTGAAAAAACGTTTTAAGATATATTTTACTTTGCAAAATTTATTTTATTTTTTTGAATTGCTTTTCGGGTGATATTTTGAAATGCTTTTGCAAATTGAAGACAATCTCAACGCTTAATTTTTCGGGAAGTTCTCCTCTTTCTATCTTGTTCAATGCATAAATACTAATATTTAAAACATTTGCCATCTCTTTTTTTGAAAGCCCATTCTTTTTTCTTAAATATGCAATATTATTTATAAAATTATTTATTTCATCATTTATATTTTTTCTTATCATTTCAACCTCTCCTCAGATAAATCAAAATTGATGTAATTCATTTTAACATCATATTTGATGTTTGTCAATACATCATTTATGATTTATCCTTAAACAGGAAAGAGGGGTTAAAATGGAATATTATAAAAGAATAAGAGAAATCAGAATTAAGAATAACGAAACTCAACGACAACTTGCTGATTTATTAGAAACAACTCAACAAGCCTATTTAAAATACGAAAAGGGCATAAATGAAATGCCAATCAGTAGAATCATAAAATTATGCAAACATTATAATT
>SVGI01000018.1 GCA_015056385.1 Clostridiales bacterium | reverse complement strand
AAATCCTCCTTTTGTGTTTTGGTTTGACTGGCAGGTCTCTCCTATCTTACCACAGTCGGAGGATTCTTTTCATCGGTTAACCTTTTTTGAACCACGCGACTATCGCGTGGTTTTCGGTATACAAAAAGAGCGTCTGTACTGTTACAGACGCTCCTTCTTTATTGTATTTGATTATGCCTTTTTATACGTGAGAACAGGTGTTCTTGCCGCCCTTACATCGTCAAGTCTCTTTACAGGCGCTGTAAGAGGTGCATCGTGAAGCATCTGGGGGTTTGTTTTAGCCTCCTCAAGTATATCAAGCATTGCCTTGGCAAGAGCCTCAACGTCCTCTACCGCCTCGGTTTCCGTAGGCTCGAACATCATTGCCTCGTGAACAATAAGGGGGAAATACATTGTAGGAGGATGATATCCCATATCAATAAGCCTCTTTGCTATATCAAGCGCCTTAACGTCGTATTCCTTCTTTATATTCTCCGTGGAAAGAACGAACTCGTGCATACACCTTCTGTCATAGGGGACCTCGTATCCGCCCTCCTTAAGAAGCGCCATAAGGTAGTTCGCATTTATTATAGCCGTTTGGCTTGCATGCTTAAGACCCTGGGGACCCATTGTGAGTATGTAGCAATATGCCTTTACAAGAACGGTGAAGTTGCCGAAGTATGAACGTACACGGCCTATTGTATCTTTAGGTACTGTAAGCACAAACTCCTCTTCCTCATTCTTTTCAACCCTCATTGCAGGAAGAAAATCCTTAAGGAAAGCCTTTACGCCTACGGGACCTGCGCCGGGACCGCCGCCGCCGTGAGGAGTGGCAAAGGTTTTGTGAAGGTTTGTATGCATAACATCAAAGCCCATATCGCCGGGGCGTACAATACCCATAATGGCATTGGCATTTGCGCCATCGTAATAAAGCAGGCCGCCTGCCTCGTGAACGAGCTGTGCTATCTCGGAAATATTTTCCTCAAAAAGGCCAAGTGTGCTTGGGTTTGTAAGCATAAGACCTGCAACTGTATCGTCTAACGACGCCTTGAGAGCCTCTATATCAACGTTTCCTCTTGCATCTGTTTTAACCTCCTTAATGCTGAAGCCTGCCATCGCCGCAGATGCGGGATTTGTGCCGTGAGCATTGTCAGGTATCAAAACAACGTTACGCTTGGAATCTCCGTTTTTCTCGTGATAAGCCTTTATTATAAGCATACCGGTAAACTCACCGTGTGCGCCTGCTGCAGGCTGAAGAGAAAAGGCATCCATACCGAAAATGTTGCAAAGAGCAATTTCAAGATTATACATAAGCTCCAATGAGCCCTGAATAGTTTCGATAGGCTGATAGGGATGCATCTTTGTAAAGTAATCCTGCCTTGCAATATGCTCGTTTATTTTGGGGTTGTACTTCATAGTACAGGAGCCCAAGGGGTATGAGCCTGAATCAACGCCAAAGTTAAGCTGTGAAAGGTTGGTGTAGTGCCTTATTACCTCGCCCTCTGTTACCTGGGGCAGATCAAGCTCTGACTGGCGCATATATTTTTTGGAAATCTGCTTCAGCTTAAAGCCCTTAAAGCCGTTATCGGGAAGTGAATATCCGTATCTTCCTTCGGCACCCTTTTCAAATATCAGTCTTCGCTGCATACTCTTGATGCCTCCTTTACAAATATATCTATCTCGTCGGCTGTACGCTTTTCTGTTGCGGCAACAAGCCAGCATCTTTCAAGCTCGGGGTAATACTTACCCAAATCCAGACCGCCTATTACACCGTAATCAAACAATGACGTATTGATATGCTCTATTGAACGGTGCTTTGACCTTACTACGAATTCCTTAATGAAGTTATTTGAAAATACGGGCTGGAAGGATTTTGACTCCAAAAGCTTATCGTAGAGATAATGCGACGTTGCAGCACAATGCTCGTTTACCTCTGTAAGACCCTTCTTACCCATAAGGCTCATATACGCTGCTGCCGTAAGAACACACAGGCCCTGGTTTGAGCAAATGTTTGATGAAGCCTTTTCACGCCTGATATGCTGTTCACGGGTTTGCAGGGTTAATACGAAGCCACGCTCGCCGTCCTTATCAACGGTTTCCCCAACAATTCTGCCGGGGATTTTTCTCATAAGGGCCTCTGTTGATGCAAAGAAGCCAAAGTGTGGTCCACCAAAGGACATATCAATACCGAGTGTCTGCCCCTCCCCCACTGCAATATCAGCGCCGTATTCACCGGGAGTTTTAAGAACAGCCAATGTAATAGGATCAACACAGGCAACAAGCAATGCGTTTTTTTCGTGAGCCAAGCCTGAAAGAGAGCTCATATCCTCTATCTGGCCGAAGAAGTTGGGGTTCTGTGCAATTACAGATGCGGTAGCCTCGTCTACAAGCGATGCCACGGAATCTATATCCGTAACGCCATCCTTATAGCCTGCCTCCCTTACCTCGATGCCCCTTGCGCGGCAGTAGGTTTTAAGGGTTTCCCTGTATTCGGGGTGTACCGTTTTTGAAACAACAACGTTGCTCTTTTTCTTACCTGCTGTTACAGTAAGCAGGGCAGCCTCTGCAAGAGCGCTTGCGCCGTCATACATAGATGCATTTACAACAGGCATATCCGTAAGGCGTGATAAGAACGTCTGATATTCAAATATTGCCTGAAGAGTACCCTGACTTATTTCTGGCTGATAGGGTGTGTATGCAGTATAAAACTCACTTCTGGAGATTATATCATACACTGCAGCAGGTATAAAATGGTCGTAAATACCTGCGCCCAAAAAGCACGCAACGTCCTCGCAGTTGATATTGCCTGATGCAAGGGCTGAAATATGGCGCTTGAGAGATTGCTCGTCCACAGCCTTGGGAAGATCCAGCTTACCCTTGAACCTTACGTCCTGAGGGATATCTGCAATCAATTCCTCAAAGGATGCAACTCCTATGCGCTTAAGCATACGCCTTTCATCATCAGGCGTATTGGGAATATAGCGATTGAAATAGTCGCCCACTTATTATGCCTCCTTACAAAAGCTCTTGTAAGCATTCTCATCCATAAGAGATGAAAGCTCCTCCTCGTTTGCGAGCTCTACCTTGAAAATCCATGCGGAATATGCGTCCTCATTGATTTTTTCAGGACTTGCATCAAGCTCCTCATTAACCTCTACAATCTTACCTGAAACGGGTGAATAAACGTCTGATGCAGCCTTAACAGACTCTACAACACAAGCGTTATCACCTGCGTTAAGCTCATCACCAACCTCGGGAAGCTCAACGTATGCTATATCACCGAGAGAATCCTGAGCGTAGTCCGTAATGCCCACATATGCAACGCCGTCCTTAACCTCTATCCATTCATGCTCGTTTGAATAATACAATCCGCTTTTAGTTTTCATATATTTACTCCTTATGATGAATTTGATTTATTTCTTTCTTTTATAAAAGGGCATCTGTGTTTTTTTGCAAACAAGAGCCTTTCCTCTTATTATAATTGAAAACTCCTCATTTTCGTCTGCATACCTGCTATCCACCAGGGCAAGCGCTCTCATACCCTGAAGCGTGGGGCAAACAGAGCCTGAGGTAACGTAACCAACAACCGTATCACCAACGATAACCTCACATCCCTCACGGGGAATTCCCTTCATTACAGGCTCGAGAGCAATAAGCTTCTTTGCGGGAGAATTTTCAAGCTGGTCTGCAATAGCATCTTTGCCTATGAACTCCCTGCCGTTTATGTTGATAAAGCGTGTGAGGCCTGCCATAACTGGGGAAATATCCGCTGAAAGCTCCTGACCGTAAAGGGGCAGGCAGGATTCAAATCGGAGAGTATCTCTTGCGCCGAGGCCTACGGGAACAACACCGTCCTTTTCAAGAATCCTACGCCATACGTAGGGCGCATTCTCCTCTATATTGCCCGTGATGTATATTTCAAAGCCGTCCTCACCTGTGTAGCCTGTTCTGGAAATAAACGCATCCACGCCTGCAATCTTAACGTTTTCCGCAAACGTAAAGGGCTTCATAGCGCTTAAATCGTAATCTGTAAGGGAGGAAAGAATCTCCGTTGCCTTGGGGCCCTGAAGAGCAAGCTGCGCATACTGTGATGAGAGATTCGTTACACATACCCTTGAACCTATATGAGAGCTTATCCATTCGTAATCCTTGTCTGCATTTGATGCGTTAACCACAACAAACAGCTTTTCATCGGATATTTTGTAAACTATAAGGTCGTCCACAGTACCACCGTTATCGTAGCACATAGGCGAATAAATAGCCTTACCTGCAAGGGGGCGTGTTATATCGTTTGTAAGGAGAGAATCCATAGCCTCAAGAGCGCCCTTGCCCTCTACCAATATTTCTCCCATATGAGAAACATCGAATAAGCCTGCTGAACTACGTGTAGCCTCGTGCTCTGAAATTATGGATGTATACTGAATAGGAAGCTCCCAGCCGTGGAAATCCACTATCTTAGCGTTAAGAGCGACGTGCTCATTATATAACGGTGTTCGCATTTACCTTCTCCGTTCTGTTTTAGTGAAGATTATCTTACCACAAATATTATTATATTACAAGGAATTCCATTTAATATTAAATGTAACCAGTGAAAAATTCCATTCAAAAACGGCGCACCGAAAATATCCTTGAAAACAAAAACTCCCTGTGATTTTCACAGGGAGAAAAACTGCGCAACCTTACAGAATACTGTTATTTTTCAAAGGAAATTTCCAAAAGCTCATTAAAATCACAGATGTAATAATCCGATACCGCCCTTATTTCATTTTCGTATTCCCTGGAGGAAGAATCGTAAACGCCGCAAACAAGCATACCTGCTTTTTTTGCGGTTTCATCCGCATTAAGATTATCGTCTAAAAATAAAATCTCACCTACGCTCTTCCCCATTTTTTGAGCCGCCATTTTATATATTTCGGGATTTGCCTTCGTTGTATTAAAATCGTCGCAGGACCATACGTTTGTAAAAATATCGAATATACCAAGGCGCTTCAGGCAGGCATCAAGGGTTATATGCGGGCTTGCGGTTAACACGTATAAATCCGCACCCCTTGCCTTAAGCTCATTAAGCACGGATATAACGTTTGCCTTGGCAGGAATATTATAGAAATACTCCTCCAGCATATAGTCCTTCATACAGCGGATTATTTTCTCCTTAGACATATCAACACCGATTTTCATAAAATAATCGGCTGTGCCAAGCATACCTAACGGGGTAATTATCTTCACGATATCATCACCGTAGGCAATACCGTTTTCATCAAGTATTCTAAGCATTGACCGGACAAAAACAGGCATGGAATCAACAAGCGTTCCGTCAAAATCAAAAAGATAAGTATTCATGAATTCACCTCGCGGAGATTATATTACAGACTGCGCAAGCAACGCAGCAACGCCGTACACAATACAAGAAAAGCCCCGAAATATCGGAGCTTATTTTCCTGTGGTGGGATTAATTGGGATCGAACCAACGACCTCTACGATGTCAACGTAGCACTCTAACCAGCTGAGCTATAATCCCAAGCCCGCGTATAATACCACAATATTGAAGTATTGTCAACTGCTTTTTATACCGTTTTTAAGATTTGACAAATAAGCTCATATCCAATACAATTTAACCGTATAAGGCTTAAACGAAGGGAGAATACACGTGGATTTCATTGAGAAAGTATTGCGCTTTACCGCATCAAGCAGCGACGTCCACTGTATATGCTGTGAGGACAGATCCGATCTTCATATAAACGGAGTACCTATATGCTCCGTGTGCAGCAGTAAATTACCCTGGCTTGGTGATAAAGTATGTACCAAATGCGGCAGAGCATTACCCACAGAGGGCAGCCTTTGTAACACCTGCTCCAAAAACGAAATACTCTTTTGCAGAGGTATGGGCGTATTCGAATACAAGGGGCTTGCAAGAGACCTTGTGCACTCGCTTAAATACGGTAAAAACAGGTGGCTTACTCACCCTATGGCTTTGCTTATGGCAAAGAGGTTCAATGAATCAGGTATAAAGGCGGACGCTGTTACGTTTATGCCTATGCACGAAAGGCGCCTTAATGAAAGAGGCTTTAACCAAGCCCGTGAAATAGCCCTGCACTTTTCCAAGGCAACAGATATTCCCTTTATTGATCTGCTTCTCAAGCGCATAAATACACCGAAGCAATCCCGATCACTTCACGCATCGGATAGGTATAAAAACATCAAAAATATGCTTACCGTGCATCCGCACATAGAGGACAGCGGAGAAATTAATGAAAAGAGAATTGTTCTTATTGATGACGTATACACAACAGGCGCTTCCATGAACGAGGCCGCACGTGCGCTTCTCAGTGCCGGGGCAAAGGAGGTATACTGTGTTTACTTTGCCGGTGTAGCATATAGCTCCAAGGCATCAATGACCACAAAAAAATCCCGATTATTCAATAAAATCAAAACAAAAAGCATAAAGGGCCGTTAACCCCTTTTTCAACCCTTTTTTAAGGTGTTACTTACAAAAATTTACATACAAAATCCCCCGAAAAAATTTGCGGAATTCATTGTTTTATGTTATAATATATCATAAGTATAGATGTGTATTCGGAGGTTGATGATGTATCAGGCAGTAATGTACAATAAGCTTTCCAATCTTTGTGCCGAAACAAAGACTTGCGTTGCCATTTTCTCATCATCCGGAAAAATACTGTATTCCTCTCTCTTCAAGGCAGATGAGGCCCACTCTCTGTACAGCGAATATATTTCCGCCGGTACGCTGAGCTCCCCCCATTGCTTTGCCAGAGATTTCCATCTTCAAAACGGCAAAAGCGTAGCCATAATAAAAACCGACGGGGTCTGTGATAAGAAATTCTCCGACGTTCTTTTTGCGTATATGGAGGATATTATTGCCCGCGCAGAAAGCAAGCTTTCTTTTTCCGAGCAGCTTTCGGCAGGAAAGCCCTCACAGGCTCTTATATCCGATATAGAGCACGATATATCGAACAACGGCGCCTATTCCCTGCGCTTTATACAGATATCGGCTCCATTGGAGCGTATTCCTGACATCGTTAATATTATTGACGATATCAGCGCAGACGAGATCTTAAAATACAGCATTTCTCAGGACAGCATCTATATTATCAAGTATCTCTTTGATGAGTCAAACGCAGAGGAATGTATGGAATTTGCCATGGCGCTTATGGACACCATTCACACAGAAATAGGTGCCAATGCCAAAATAGCCGTTTCATCCAAATGCTTAAGCCCCGATCCGTCCACACTTATTTGCGCATTCAACGACCTTAAAAGGACTATGTCTGCAGGTATGGTATGTAAGGACAGTGAGGACATTTATCAAAGTGAGCTTTTCCTTGTTGAAAAATTTCTTCTTTCCGTACCCAGGGATGAGCTTACAAAATTCTGCTCCGCCCTTGAAGCCTACGGTCTTAAGGAAATTATGGACAAAAAAACAAAGCAGACAATCAAATGCCTGTTTGATAACGACCTGAATATTGCCGAAACATCCCGCCATTTATATACCCACAGAAACACTCTGGTATACAGGCTGGAAAAAATAAAATCCGTTTCAGGGCTTGACCTCAAGCATTTTTCAAATGCTATGGTATTTGATCTCTATATGACCGCAACCAAAATTTTGGAGGGACAAAATTGATAGATTTTGTTAACGTAACAAAAAGCTACGGCAAAAACATTTGTGCTCTCAAGGAAACAAATCTCCACATCGACAGAGGTGAGTTTATTTACCTCATAGGTAAAAGTGGTGCCGGCAAAACGAGTATATTCAAATTACTCACAAGGGAAATAGAGCCTACAAAGGGTAAAATACTCTTTGACGGCTACGATATTTCCAACATCCGTAAAAGCAAGGTATGCTATTACAGACGTAATTTCGGAACTATATTTCAGGATTACAGATTATTAGAGGATAAAACTGTTTTTGATAACGTCGCCTTTGCATTGGAGGTAACGGGAGAATCAAGCAGTGTTATAGAAAAGAAAACACTTGCGGCGCTTAACCTTGTTAAGCTTAAGAACCGCAAAAACAATTATCCCAACGAGCTTTCCGGCGGTGAGCAGCAGAGAGTTGCTATTGCCCGAGCTATTGTAGGCTTCCCCCCCGTGCTTATTGCAGACGAGCCTACCGGCAACCTCGACCCGGCAAACGCCGAAATTATTATGGAGATTCTCTTCAAAATCTGCTCCATGGGTACAACGATAATTATGTCCACGCACGACAAGGGCATTGTAAACAATTCCCGCGCAAGAGTTATTGCTCTTAAAAACGGCTCTATAATACACGACGACTACGCAGGGAGGTACGCTAATGATATTTAGGTGTTTTCTTCGCTCGCTGCGCGACGTGGGCAAGGATTTCTTGAGAAATCCCATATACTCAATAATTACAGCGTTTACGATATTTGCAACGCTTTTCTTCCTTTCCGTTGTGTTTATCCTGGTTTCAAACGCAAACTCTATAATGAGCGACATTGAAGGAAGAATGGAGCTTGTTGTTTATTTCTACGATGAGGCGGATGCCCAAAGCATTCAGGCCTTCCAGACCGACATTATAAAAATCGAGGGTGTAGACAGCATAGAATACCTTTCCAAGGAGGATGCTCTCAACAAAATGAAGGAGGAATGGGCAGAATACTCCTACCTTCTTGATGAATTCAACTCATCAAACAACCCTCTCCCCCGCTCACTTATAATTTATGCAAGTGATGCGGACAGTATTGTAAGAATTGAAGAATTTATATACGAGGCAGACGATATTGTAGAATCCTTCGATTCATACAAGCAAATCGCGGACCTTCTTAAGAAGGTTTCCAACGTAATCAAGTACGGTGGCATTGGTATCGTTATAGTTCTGGCGCTTATATGTATGCTTGTTATAAGCAATACCGTGCGCCTGAGCATACATGCAAAGCGCGTTCAGCTTGATATAATGCGCTCCGTAGGCGCCGCAAACTGGTATATACGCCTACCATTCGTTATGCAGTCCTTTATTATAGGTCTTATAGCATCTATCGGCGCTTCAATGCTTGCGGTAAATATTTATTCAAGGCTTACTGCAAACATATCCATTGAGGATATACTGCTTTTTTCAGGCATCCTCCCTGCAGGCAACATAACGGGTATAGTATACATCAGCTGCATCTCAATAGGATGTATATTCTGCCTTGTAACGTCATTTTTCTCGACAAACAGATATCTCAGAAAATAAATCGCATAAAATAAAGGAATCAAACACGAATGAATAAAAAATTTAAGGTAATCGTTCTTTTTATACTCGCTCTTGTAATGCTGGTAAACGTGCCCTATGCCTTTGACAGTGTTGTCTATGCTGTTACACAGGGAGATATAGATAATAAGGGAGATGAGCTGGACGATATCAAGGACAAGATTGAAATGACAGAGGAGGAGCTCAAGAAATACGAGAAGGAGCAGGAGGCCTTAGGTAACGAAATAGCCGCCCTTCTTGACGCTATTTCAAAGCAGGCTGACGAGCTTTACCTTCTTGAAGAATCTCTACAGAATACATACAAATCCATCGATACACTGAACGCCGAAATAATAAAGCTTGAGGATGACATTGTAGAGCAAAAGGAAAGCATGGATAACCGCCTGCGCACAATGTACAAAACCAACGTTTTTTCGTACTTCGAGCTTATTTTTAACGCCGAATCCTTAAGTGATTTCTTTTACAGAATCCGTCTTTCAAAGGAGCTTATGTCTCTTGACAGAGACGTTTTAGGCGACTACAAGAAATCCAGGGATGAAATAATAAAGAAGCAGGATATCTTAAGTGAGCAGGAGGAATCCATAATCGAGCAGCAGAACATAATCACTGCAAAAAAAGAAGCCCTTGAAGCGGTTGAAGCCGAAAAGAGGGATAAAATGGAGCTTCTTACAAGCGAGGAGCAGCTTATCCGCATTGAATTCGACCTTATGATGGCTGAGGAGGAAAAGCTTCAGCAGGAGCTTAACAAGCTTATCGAGGAAAAGAAGGCCGAGGATGAAAAGAAGCGTAAGGAAGAGGAAGAGCGTAAAAAGCGCGAGGAAGAGGCTGCAAAGCTTAAGGGGGATATCGTTGTGGATATGTCCGTAAGTAAGACCAATCTGTGTTGGCCTGTTCCGGGACATCACGCCATAAGCTCCAAGTACGGTATGCGCTGGCACCCCTTCAGAAACGGATATTACATGCATAACGGTATAGACGTTTGCTCAACATATAAGGTAAGCATTAACAAGGCGTTTGTTCGCGCCGTTGATGCCGGTAAGGTTACACTTGCAAAATATTACGGTACCTTCGGTAACTGCGTAATGATAGACCACGGCAACGGTATGGTTACTCTTTACGCACACGCAAGCGAGCTTCTGGTAAAAGCAGGTCAGTATGTGGTTCAGGGGCAAAAGATTATGAAGGTTGGCTCTACCGGCTCCTCCAACGCGCCTCATCTTCATTTTGAAATCAGAATAAACAACAAGCCTGTAGACCCGTTTGATAAATACTTTATCAACACAGATACGTAATTTTCAAATCAGTACATAATCCGCCGTAGAATATTGCGGCGGATTTTTTACAAAATAAAAAAACACCTCATAAAGGATAAAATATGGTAAATAAAGCAAAAAGGGCTCTCTCCATTATATTAACGGTAGTTATTACAGCCATAGTTAGTGTTAGCGCAACGTTATTTTTCACAGCAAAAAGCAATCTTAAGGATGTTCCCGTTTCGGAATTTTCAAAGTTTGTTTCCATATATGATGCAATAAAAACTGAATTCCTTTATGAAAGTGATATAGATGCAGCCCTTGACAAGGCATATAAAGCATTTTTTGATTCCCTGGATGATAATTACGCCTTTTATTACACCGCAGAGGAATATGAGGAGATGATGAATTCCAACATAGGCTCCTACGTAGGAATAGGCGTTTCCATTGGCTTAAAGAGTAATGAGGGAATAACCATTTACGGTGTACAGCCCCAAAGCCACTTAAACGAATTGGGAATAAGGGCAAATTCTCTTATACTGGGTGCAGGCGGAATTATGTTTGACGGCACCAACTACGATAAGGTGAAGGACGCCATTTTAGGTGAAGCGGGAACATACGTTGAAATCGTAATCAAGCAGGACGGTATAATAAAATCATACCAGGTGGAGCGCCGTGAAATAACCTCGCCTTTGGTAATATCACATCTGTTTTCCGATACGGGAATAGGATACGTGAGACTCCGTACGTTCTTTTCCACCGCTGTACAGGATTTCAGATCACACGTAAACCAGCTCATAAGCAAGGGAGCAACCTCTCTTATAATAGATCTTCGCCACAATACAGGCGGACAAAGAGGTATCTGCATAGACATAACGGATATGCTTGTACCCCAGGGCGTTATAATGTATACAGAGGATAAGAACGGTGAAAGAGCGTATGAATATTCGGATGCAGATATGATAGATATTCCCTACGTTATTCTTGTAGACGGATTTTCCGCAAGTGCATCTGAGGTTCTTGTAGGCGCTGTTAAGGACCACGGCACAGGAACAATTATAGGCACACAAACCTACGGTAAGGGTATTGTTCAGCGTACAATACTTTTTGGCGACGGTTCATACTGCCAATACACGTATCAGGAATATTACACCCCTAACGGAAACAATCTCCACGGCGTAGGCATTACTCCCGACATAATAGTTGAACCAACCGATGAAACCGTGCAGTTTATTTCTACGGGTATAATGTCTGTTCCGGACCCTGACACCGATAACCAGCTTAAGGCTGCAATAGAGCATCTTTCCTAGGTATAAGCCGCTCTGTACACGCGCTATAAAACGTACAGAAAACTCCCCTTTATTTTATAAAATAATTCACATTTATACATTGCATTATATAGCATAATTTGGTATAATGTAACATTGGAAATAATGCGCACAGAAAGGATTATGTATAGCATGAAGCTGACGTTCAAGGGTGCTAACGTATATCGATCAGGATGTTTCAAAAAGTTGGATATAACCGTTGAAAACGGCATTATCTCTTCCCTTTGTCCCTCCGGTGCCTCTGTTTCTGACAGTCGCGTTTCCGATTTCGTTTTTAATTTGGATAATTGTTTTGTTTTTCCGGGCCTCACTGATGTTCACGTACATTTAAGGGAGCCCGGTTTTTCATACAAGGAAACAGTTCGCCGCGGAACACTTGCCGGTGCAAGAGGAGGCTTTGCCACACTTTGTACAATGCCCAATCTTTCCCCCGCCCCGGACTGCGCCGAAAACCTTAAGGCTCAGACAGACATAATCAGAGAGGATGCTGTAATCAATGTTGTTCCCCTCGGTACTATTACTATGGGGCGTAAGGGTACCCAGGTAAGTAAGATTGAGGAAATGGTTAATGATGTCTGCGGCTTTACGGACGACGGAAGCGGTGTAAACGACACGGCTGTTATGCGCGAAGCAATGCTTAAGGTAAAAGAGCATGGCAGTATAATAGCAGAGCACTGTGAAATAGCCTCCATTGCAAACAAGGGCGCTATAAACGACTGTGAATTTGCAAGAGTAAACGGCATTTCCGTTTCTCATCCCTCGGCAGAATATGAGGCTGTTAAGGATACCATTGAGCTTTCACGTCAAACAGGCTGCCCCATACATATCTGCCACGTTTCAACAAAGGAAAGCGTTGAATACATAAGGCAGGCAAAAAGGGATGGAATAAATATTACCGCAGAAACCGCTCCCCATTATTTTGCCTTCTGCGATGATGAGCTTGTAGACAGCGGTAATTTCAGAATGAATCCTCCTATACGCTCCAAAAGAGACAGAGACGCTATTATAGAAGGCCTTAAAGACGGCACTCTGGATATGATAGCAACGGACCACGCACCTCACTCCTTTGAGGAAAAGTCCGGAGGGCTTGAAAGCTCTCTTTCAGGTGTTGTAGGTCTTGAAACAGCCTTTGCCGCATCATACACCTACCTTGTAAAGGCGGGGCATATTACACTTGAACGCCTTATAGAGCTTATGGCGGTAAATCCCTGCAAACGTTTTTCTCTCCCTTATAACGAAATAAACGTAGGTGAACCCGCATCATTTGCAGCAGCAGATTTAAGCATTAAGGGTACTGTGGACCCGGACACTTTTATATCCCTGGGAAGAAGCACTCCCTTTACAGGCAAAAAGCTTTATTCAGACATACTTATTACTCTTCACAACGGACGCATTGTCTGGTGTGATGAATGGTTAAAGAGAAAAAGCAATCTTTTTATATAATACACAAGCGAAAGGAACACTATGGACAACATTTACGATGCAATGCTCGTAACCGAAAACGGTACTTTGATGTATGGTAAATATTTCGGTCGCAAGGAAACTACAATCTGTGAGATGGTTTTCAATACGTCAATGGCGGGATATCAGGAAATAATATCTGACCCCGCATACACAGACAAGGCTGTGGTTATGACATACCCTGTAATCGGTAACTACGGAATTACCGATGAGGACTTTGAAAGCAAGCCTCCCTTCAAAATGGGTGCGCTTATCGTTCGCGAATATAACGACATTCCCAGTAACTTCAGATATACAAAAACATTATCCGAGCTTCTTGACGAATCAAATATATGCGGTATAAGCGAGGTTGATACCAGGGCTCTTACCAAAATAATCCGTAGTGAGGGAAGCCAGAAGGTAATTATCACAAGCTCAGACCGCTCCTTTGAGGATGCCCTCAACGAGGTACGCAATTATGAAATCCCCAACGAGGCTGTTAAGCGTGTTTCCACAAATAAAAAGTGGTATTCACGTACTGCAAATCACAAATACAACGTAGTTGCAGTTGACTGCGGTATAAAATACAGTATGATTAAAAAGCTTAACCAGAGCGGATGCAACGTAACCGTTGTTCCTTACGATACTTCTGCAGAAAGCATTATGAGCCTTAACCCCGACGGCGTATTCTTTTCAGACGGCCCCGGTAACCCCACAGAGCTTACGGGTGTAATCGAAACAATCAGCACACTCCGCTCAAAGGTGCCTATGTTCGGTATAGGCCTGGGGCATCAGCTCATCTGCCTTGCATACGGCGCCAAAACATACAAGCTTAAATACGGCTGCGGCGGCGGACATGCTGTTAAAAGCGTGCTTACAGAAAAAATAGAAATGGCCGCACAGGCAAGCTTCTACGCTGTTGATATGGATTCACTGTCCGAGACATCTCTTACTCTTACACATACCGATATAACGGGCAAATGTGTTGAGGGTGTTGCATGTATTGAGGACAAGGTCTTTTCCGTACAGTACCATCCGGAAAGCGCTCCCGGTCCTCAGGACAGCGAATATCTCTTCAAATCTTTCACAAAACTTATGGAGGCAAAATGAAACGTACTGATATATCAAAAATTTTAGTTATCGGTTCAGGCCCTATCGTTATAGGTCAGGCCGCTGAATTCGACTATGCAGGCACTCAGGCTTGCCTCGCACTTAAGGAAGAAGGCTATGAGGTTGTTCTTGTAAACTCAAACCCTGCAACAATTATGACAGATACCCATATAGCAAGCAAGGTTTACATGGAGCCTCTTACACTTGAATACGTTGCAAAAATAATGCGCTACGAGCGCCCCGACGCTGTTCTTGCAGGCTTAGGCGGACAGACTGCCTTAAACCTTGCCGTTCAGCTTCAGAAAAAGGGTATTCTTGAGGAATGCCAGAGTGAAATTCTCGGTACAAAAATTGAAAGTATTGAGCTGAGTGAGGACAGAGAGCTTTTCAAGGAGCTTTGCGAAAGCATTGGTGAGCCTGTTCTTCCCTCTGTTATTGCCCACTCTCTTGAAGAGGGTATTAAGGCTGCAAATAGCATAGGCTACCCCGTTATTCTCCGACCCGCATTTACGTTAGGCGGTACAGGCGGCGGCTTTGCAGACAACGAGGAGGAGCTTATCCCTCTTATGAAGAACGCTATAAAGCTTTCTCCTGTTGGGCAGGTTCTTGTTGAAAAGAGCATTAAGGGCTACAAGGAAATCGAGTACGAGGTAATGCGCGACGCTAATGACACTGCAATTACCATTTGTAACATGGAGAATATCGACCCTGTTGGCGTTCATACAGGCGACTCTATGGTTATTGCCCCCAGCCAGACACTTACAAACAAGGAATTCCAGCTTCTCCGCGACAGCGCACTTAAAATAATCCGCGCGCTGAAGATAGAGGGCGGATGCAACGTACAGTTTGCTCTTGACCCCTATTCATTCGAATACTACGTTATCGAGGTTAACCCCCGTGTTTCACGTTCGTCAGCTCTTGCATCAAAGGCAAGCGGCTTCCCCATTGCGCGTGTTACAGCCAAAATAGCCGTTGGTATGACTCTTGATGAAATTATGATAGGAGATACTCCCGCATCATTCGAGCCTACTCTTGACTATATCGTAACCAAAATGGCGCGTTTCCCCTTTGATAAGTTTGCCGACGCATCCAACAAGCTTTCAACACAGATGAAGGCAACGGGTGAGGTTATGTCCATAGGCAGAACTATTGAAGAGAGCCTTTTGAAATCCGTACGCTCTCTTGAGGTTGGCGCATGCCACATCAGGCTTAAAAAGTTTGATAACGTGCCTACACAGGACCTTTTAGACTACGTAGCAGACTGCAGAGATGACAGACTCTTTGCTATTGCAGAGCTTATCCGCCGTTCTACGGACCTTGGTATTATATTCCACCTTACAAAAATCGATATGCTCTTCCTGGAAAAGATTCGCAATATAATCAACGAGGAAACTGCTCTTGCAGCCGCTCCCTTTGATACAGACGCTCTTTACAGCGCAAAGCGTATAGGCATAAGCGACGAATACATTGCTTCCGTTTGGGGATGCACACCTAAGGATATATTCGATTTAAGGCTTAAGTACAACATAATGCCTGTTTACAAGATGATAGACTCCTGTGCAGGCTCATCCGATTCGTACGTTCCTTACTTCTATTCCACATACGAAAGAGATAACGAATCTCCCGTAACTAACGACAAAAAGAAAATTATCGTTTTGGGCAGCGGTCCTATCCGTATCGGTCAGGGCGTTGAGTTCGACTATTCTACCGTTCACGCTGTATGGTCTATCAGAAGTCTGGGCTACGAGGCTATAATTATAAATAACAACCCCGAAACAGTTTCCACAGACTATACTACTGCAGACAAGCTTTATTTCGAGCCTCTTACAGCTGAGGACGTTATGAATATTATCACTCTCGAAAAGCCCTACGGCGTAATTGCTACACTTGGCGGTCAGACAGCTATCAACCTTGCAGAGGACCTCACAGAGTATGACGTAAACTTCATCTCAACAGGTATCGATGCAATTGAAAGAGCTGAGGACAGGGACCTTTTCGAGCAGATAATGAATGAGCTTAATATTCCCCGCCCCAGAGGTGTTGCCGTTACAAACCTTGAGGACGGAATTTCAGCCGCCGCAACTATAGGCTACCCTGTGCTTGTACGCCCCAGCTTCGTTTTGGGCGGCAGAGCTATGAGAATAGTTTCCAGCGAGGACGCATTGAGAAAATACCTTCAGGAGGCCGTTGAAATCAACACAAGCCATCCCGTACTCGTTGATAAGTATATCAGCGGACGTGAGGCTGAGGTTGACGCGGTTTGCGACGGAACAGACATATTTGTTCCCGGTATTATGGAGCACATCGAGCGTACAGGCGTTCACTCCGGCGACAGTATAAGCGTATATCCTCCTTACAGCCTTTCACAGAAGGTAAAGGATACAATTATAGAATATACAAGAAAGCTTGGCCTTGCAATAGGAATTGTCGGTCTTTACAATATCCAGTATATTGTAGACAGCAACGACGAGGTTTACGTTATCGAGGTTAACCCCCGTTCTTCAAGAACAGTTCCCTTTATTTCCAAATCCTCCGGCTACTCTCTTGCAGATATAGGAACAAAGGTTGCACTTGGTATTTCCCTTAAGGATCAGGGAATTACCCAAACGTATCCCGCTGAAAAGAAGCGTTGGTACGTAAAGGCTCCCGCCTTCTCCTTCTCAAAGCTTACAGGCATAGACGCTTACCTTTCTCCTGAAATGAAATCCACAGGCGAGGCTATCGGCTACGACAATTCTCTTACAAGAGCCGTTTACAAGGCGCTTCGCTCCTCCGGTATGAGCGTTGCAAACTACGGCACAATCCTCGTAAGCATTGCTGATAAAGATAAAGAGGAGGCTCTTCCCCTTATCAAGCGCTTCTACGACCTTGGATTTAACATCGAAGCCACAGAGGGTACTGCAAAATTCCTTAAGAACCACTCAATACGTACACGTACAAAGAAAAAGCTCAGCGAGGGCAGTGATGAAATTATTGAATCCCTGCGCCGCGGCCACGTCAACTACGTAATCAGTACAAAGAACATAAATGCTGAACACCAGGAATCAGACGGACATGCTATCCGTTGCTGTGCAGTACAGAACAACGTTACAATGTTTACATCACTTGATACTGTAAGAGTTCTCCTTGACGTGCTTGAGGAAATTACTCTGGGTATTTCAACAATTGATGCAGAAGGAAAATAATAATGCAAAAGCAGGCAGTTTTTACTGTAATTGAAAACATATCTATCGCAAAGGATATTATGAGGCTTACCCTCAAGGGTAATACGGAGTTTTTTACCACTCCCGGCCAGTTCATCAATATACTTATAGACGGATTTTATTTAAGGCGCCCCATTTCCGTATGCGACCTTAACGGGGATAAGCTTACCGTAATCTATAAAACAGTAGGTCAGGGTACCCGCGCCCTTGCAAAATATGAGGCAGGAAGTAAGCTTGATATACTTTGCGGCTTGGGTAACGGCTATAATCTTGACGTTAACATTACAAAGCCCCTTCTTATTGGCGGCGGTGTTGGTGTTCCCCCTCTTTACTATCTTGCAAAGGAGCTTATTAAATCAGGTGCTACTCCCGAGGTAATATTGGGCTTCAACGACAAGGAGGGCGCTTTCCTGATTGACGAGTTCAAAGCGTTAGGAGCAAGCGTTCACGTTGCAACTGCAGACGGAAGCCTGGGTGTAAAGGGCTTTGTTACAGACGTAATAAAGAACCTTTCAGGTTATGATTATTTCTACACATGCGGACCCGAGCCTATGCTTAAGGCCGTAAGCAGTATGTGTGATTGTGAGGGTCAGCTTTCCTTTGAGGAGCGTATGGGCTGTGGCTTTGGCGCTTGCATGGGATGCTCTTGCCAAACAAAATACGGCTCAAAGCGAATTTGCAAGGACGGGCCCGTATTACTTAAAAGCGAGGTGATCTGGTAATGAATAACGATATTTCAACAAAGGTTACCCTTTCCGGATGGACTCTCGATAACCCCATTATCCCTGCCAGCGGCTGCTTTGGCTACGGAAAAGAATTTGCTGAATTTTACGATATAAATATTCTGGGCTCCTTCTCAATGAAGGGTACAACCCCTCTTCCCCGCTTCGGCAACCCTACACCCCGTATAGCAGAATGTACTGCAGGGCTTATAAATTCCGTAGGTCTTCAGAATCCGGGTATCGACGCTGTTGTTAACGACATTCTTCCCAATATGGACAGTTACTTTTCCAAAAAGGTAATTGCAAATATAAGCGGTTTTTCTATTGAGGACTTTGTTACATCAGCCCAAAAGCTTGATTCACAGGAAAAGGTTGCTATAATAGAGGTAAATATAAGCTGTCCCAACGTTCATAACGGAGGCATGGCATTCGGTACCTCTGCAGAATCTGCAAAAAAGGTGGCGGAGGCTGTACGAAAGGCCACAACAAAGCCTATATACATAAAGCTTTCACCTAATGTTACAAGCATTGTCGATATTGCAAAGGCTTGCTGCGACGGCGGCGCAGACGGGCTTTCACTTGTAAATACTCTTATGGGTATGAGAATTGATTTGAGAACTCACAAGCCCATAATAGCAAACGTTGCAGGAGGCTTTTCAGGACCTGCCATATTCCCCGTAGCGCTTAAGATGGTTTACGACGTATGCAAGGCAGTAGACGTGCCCGTTATAGGTATGGGCGGTATTTCCTCTGCAAGAGATGCTGTTGAAATGATGCTTGCAGGCGCAGACGCCGTACAGGTTGGCGCTGCAAACCTTGTAAATCCCTTCGCCTCAAGAGATATAATACTCGACCTTCCCAACGCAATGAATGAAGCCGGTATAAAAAACTTTGACGAAATAAAACGTTCAGTAAGGAGTAAATAATATGAATAAGGATGTAATTATAGCCCTGGATTTTCCCTCAGCCGAAAAAGCAATGACATTCCTCAGTGCTTTCGGCAGTACGAAGCCTTACGTTAAGGTAGGTATGGAGCTTTTCTATGCTGAAGGCGCAGATATGGTAAAGCGTCTTAAGGATATGGGCCACAAGGTTTTTCTTGACCTTAAGCTTCACGATATTCCCAACACTGTAAAAAGCGCAATGTCCGTTCTGGCATCCATAGGCGCTGATATGTGTAACCTTCACGCATCAGGTACAAGAGCAATGATGTCCGCCGCACTTGAGGGCTTGACTATTGGCAGCGGCTCAAACCCGCGCCCCTTGCTTATAGCTGTTACACAGCTTACGTCTACAAACTCACAGCAGCTTGAAGAGGAGCTTCTTATTAAAACGCCTATGAAGGATACTGTTATCTCTTACGCTAAAAACGCGCAGCTTGCAGGCCTTGACGGTGTTGTATGCTCACCCCTTGAGGCTGCAGGCATCAAGGAGGCTTGTTCACAGAAATTCCTTACCGTTACTCCCGGTATAAGATTTGAGGACAGCTCCACAGACGACCAATCAAGAATAATGACTCCTGCTAAGGCAAGAGTTTCCGGCTCCGACTTTATTGTAGTCGGCAGACCTATTACAAAGGCCGAAAACCCCGTTGCCGCATATGAAAGATGCGTCAAGGACTTTATGCTCTAATACAAGAAAAGGATTTTTATAGCTATGGAAAACATTAAATATTCAGTTGCACGTTCACTTTTAAGCATTGGCGCAGTTTTTTTAAGACCCGATGAGCCCTTTACTTGGGCAAGCGGTATTAAAAGCCCTGTATATTGCGATAACCGCCTTACACTTACATCCCCTGACGTACGTGATATAATCGAAAACGCTTTTGCACAGGTAATAAAGGATCAATACCCCGAATGCGACGTTATTATGGGCACAAGCACAGCAGGTATTGCACACGCCGCAATAGCAGGACACATACTTAAAATGCCTATGGGCTACGTGAGAGGCTCCGCAAAGGATCACGGCAGAGTAAACAGAATTGAGGGCCGCCTCAACAAGGGTGATAAGGTTGTTGTTATTGAAGACCTTATTTCCACAGGCGGAAGCTCTATCGAGGCTGCCCAGGCCCTTACAGATGCAGGGGCAGAGGTTTTGAGCGTTGTAAGCATATTTACATACGGTATGAAGAGCGCAGACGACAACTTCAACGCTGCAGGCTACACATACACATCTCTTACAGATTTCGATACTCTTATCGAGGTTGCCGTAAACGAAGGATATATCCCTGCTTCAAGCGCAAATGCTCTTAAGGCCTTCAGAGACAATCCTAAGGACGACGGCTGGAGAAATCTCTTATAATAACACACAAGGAGTATTTAATGCGACATCTTATTGATATTTGCGATTTAAGCCTTGAAGAAATTGATAGCCTTATATCGTGCGCCCTGGATATTATTGCACATCCTGATGATTATGCAGAGGTATGTAAGAGAAAAAAGCTTGCCACACTGTTTTTTGAGCCAAGCACACGTACTCGCTTAAGCTTTGAAGCAGCAATGATGGAGCTTGGCGGTAACGTTTTAGGCTTTTCTGCTGCTGCATCCAGCTCTGCGTCAAAGGGTGAAAGTGTAATGGATACCATTACAGTTGTATCATCCTATGCAGACATTATTGCAATGCGCCACCCCAAGGAGGGTGCTCCCAAGCACGCTTCCATGAAGTGTAAGGTTCCGATTATCAACGCCGGTGATGGCGGACACAACCACCCCACACAGACACTTGCAGACCTTCTCACTATAAAGAGAGAAAAGGGCAGCTTCAATAACCTTGTTGTTGGCCTTTGCGGCGACCTTAAATTCGGACGTACAGTACACTCTCTTATTACGGCAATGTCCAGATATAAGAATATAACCTTCGTGCTTATTTCACCTGACGAGCTTAAATGCCCGCAGTATATAGTAGATATTGCCAAAAAGGCAGGGCACACAGTTATCGAAACAACTGACCTTGAAAATACAATCGGCACACTTGATATACTCTATATGACGAGAGTACAGCAGGAGAGATTCTTTAATGAAGAGGATTATATCCGCCTTAAGGACAGCTTTATACTTGACACGGAAAAGCTCAAATTCGCAAAGGAGGATCTTACTGTAATGCATCCCCTTCCCCGCGTAAATGAAATTTCCGTAAAGGTAGATGACGATCCGAGGGCCGCATACTTCAAGCAGGTTGAAAACGGCAAGTATATGCGTATGGCATTGATTATGATGCTTTTAGGACTTAAGAAATAAGGAGATATGGCGTGAAAAATACTTTTTCACGCAGGTTTTGAGCTTTCGCCACAGCTGCGGCGATTTTGCGACGCAAAACCAGCCCCAATTCCCCAAGAAAGGAAGGCTTTCGACAAACGAAAGCCATGGTTATTTATATGAACATCGACGGAATTCAGAATGGAATTGTTCTTGACCATATAAAAGCAGGCAAGAGTATGGATATTTATAATTACCTTGATCTTGACAAGCTTGATTCAACGGTTGCCATAATCAAAAACGTAAAAAGCACCAAAATGGGCCGTAAGGACATCATAAAGATCGACGAGCTTTTGGACATCGACCTTGACGTGCTTGCTTATATAGACCCTAAAATCACAGTTAACATTATTAAGGACGGCAAGCTTGCAGAAAAAAGACACCTTAATCTTCCGAAGGAAATTAAGAACGTGCTTAAATGTAAAAATCCCCGTTGTATAACAGGCTGCGAGCAGGAAATAGACCATATCTTTGTTCTTGCAGATGAAGAAAAATGCCTGTACAGATGTATTTACTGCGACGGTGAGGATTACGTAAGCCTGAAATAAGTATATAAAGCAATAAAAACCACTGTAATATATCTTTTGCAGTGGTTTTATTAAAATAGTTGACAATCAGCTAAAAAACAGGTATAACATTCACGATAGTATTATATCTAACGAATAAAAGGAGAAAGCTATGAGCTTATGGATTCGTGCCGACGAACATCCGTTGACATCCAAATATTATTATTTTACAAAGGATTTTGACGCCCCTCAAGGCGCAGCCTTAATCGCTTCTTCCTGCGGTGATGCCCGTTATCAGCTTTATCTTAACGGAAGCCTTGTGGCTGAGGGTCCTTGTCAGGGCTCGTCATACTTAACATACTACGAAACCGAGGACCTTACTCCTTATCTCAGGCAGGGTAAAAATACACTGTTTGCAAAGGTTTTGGCACCTTCACCCGATATTCTCGACCCTGTATTCCGCAGAAATCCCCCTGCATTCTGGTTTGACGGCGTGCTGAGGGCTAACGGTGAAGCTACACCCATCCAAACAGACGAAACATGGGTCTGTACACGCGAGGATGCCTGCGAGCTTGTTTACTGTCCCCAGGTTCACTACTCCATAGCTCCCTTTGAGGTATGGCACGGTGATTCCAAGGCTACACCCGTTGCAACCGTGCCCTTTATTGATATAGATTTAACAAAGGGAAATTACGGCTTATACGGTCAGGATAACCGCTACTACGTTATGACTCCGCGCCCTCTTCCCCAAATGGAAACAGAGGATGCAAGGGATATGAAGCTTGTCCGATCCGGAGATGACTTTGCTGAATTTGATTCCTGCAACTACACCACAGCCAAAATCCGCTTTGCATTCAGGGCTAAGGCAGGTACGAGGGTGCGCCTCAAATACGCAGAGTGCTACACTGTGGAAAATGAAAAGGGAGAACGCTACAAGGCAAACCGCGACGCCTATGATGATCCCACCGCGCTTATAGACGGTACATCAGACCTTTTGATTGCCACAGGTGATGAGCAGGTGTTTCTCCCCTTTTGGTATCGCGCATTCCGCTTTGTAAGAGTTGAATTTGAGGATCCCAATTTTGAATTATTGGAGTTTTCATATAAATTTTATCATTACCCATTAGACAAGGCAGGCATATTCGAGTGCTCTAATCCCCGTTACAATAAAATGTGGGATATAAGCCGTAATACCGTACTTTGCTGTATGCACGAAATATACGTGGATTGCCCGTATTATGAGCAGCAGCAATACGCTATGGACAGTACCCTGGAAATGCTCTTTACAATGCGTATGAGCGCCGATTACCGTATGCCCATTAAGTCCATTACAGACTTTGCTCACTCCCAGCTTTCAGACGGTATGATTCAGGCTAACTATCCCTCAACACGTGTACAGGTAATACCCAATTTCACTATGTATTGGATTCTTATGGTTCGCGATTATATGCGCTATGCCTGTTCCACACCAAAGGATGTAGCGCAGATTCGTACTCTTTCAGGTACGATAGACCGTGCTTTGGAAAGCTTTGAATCTTATATGACAGAGGACGGCCTTGTTGGTGTAACTCCCTACTGGCACTACGTAGACTGGGCAGGTAATTGGTATGCAGGTGTACCTAACGGAGGCTTCAAGGAGCCTGTAACTGTTACATCACTTATCTATGCTGCAGGCTTAAATGCAGCTGCAGAAATATGCGAGGCAGTTGGCCGCCCCGGTACAGCATCAGATTACCGTACACGCGCCGCAGTTATAATCGAGAACGTTAAAAAGTATTGCTATGACGAGAAGGCAGGCTTATTCCGCGATACACCCTCAACAAAGGAATACAGTCAGCATACAACTGTTTGGGCTATTTTGTCCGGCGCAGTAACCGGTGATGAGGCAAGGGCTTTACTTGACCGCACCTTTGACGGAAACGTATCCGTTGCTACATGCTCATTCTCAATGAACTACTATATGTTCCGCGCCCTTGAGCTTGCAGGCCGTTACAACGAATACGCCCCCAAGCAGCTTCAGGGCTGGGAAACTATGCTTGATTTGCATTGTACAACCTGGTGTGAAAATCCCAACGGCCCCCGCAGTGAATGTCACGGATGGAGCTCTGCACCTATTTATGAGTTCTCCTCTATGGTGCTGGGTGTATACCCCACGTCAAACGGGTACAAATCTGTTCGTATCAAGCCTATTGTGGACTGCTACGATCTTTATTGGGCAAAAGGAACAGTTCCTACTCCCAACGGCATAATTTCAGTAGCATGGCAAAAAGATAACGGCACGCTTACATTAGATATTTCTCTTCCCGAGGATGCCAAAATGGATTGCGAGGTTATTTTACCTGACGGGCAAGTATTTACGCAAACCGAAACAGTAAAGCAATACGTATGTAAGCTCTGATAAAGAGAACAAGAAAAGCCACGGTTAGCTTATAGGCTTACCGTGGCTTATTTTTTGCTTTTTGTTATTCAGCAGTATAAACGTATTCACCCTTATCAAAGGAAATTGAAAGCGTCAAAGCGCTGTCTGTTACAACATCGGAAACCTCAATAAGGCAATACACCCTGCGTGTTGTAAGAGGGGTAATTTCATCGTATCGGCTGAAGCCTCTTTGATCCTCCTCTTCCACAACAGTAAAGCCCGTATAATTGTATTTATTACTGATATATCTAGTATACCATCCCCGTACAGCTATGTCAAACAAGGCTGTAAGCTATAAAAAAACGGTGTAAGAGCATTACACCGTTATACCATACTTTTTTTATTTTAAGCTTTCTGCAAAAGCTCTGATTCTTGCAATTCCCTCTACTATATGCTCGTTAGAAACTGCATAAGAAAGCCTGATATAATCATTAAGACCGAATACAACACCCGGAATCGTAGCAACAAGAGCCTTATCCAAAAGAATGTTTGAACAGTCCAAGGAGTTTTCTATCACTTTTCCATCTACGGATTTGCCGATAAGCTTGGAAATATTTACAAGCACGTAGAAGGCGCCGTGAGGCTTTTCACATGAAATCATGTCAGACGTGTTTATTTCCTTTACCATAAGATCACGCCTTGCTTCAAACGTAGCGCGCATATTTTCCATAGCGTCCTTATCACCGCCAAGAGCCGTACACGATGCGTACTGAGCTATTGAGTTAGGGTTGGACGTTGCGTGGGACTGCATTGCGGACATGGCTTTTATAACGTAAGCCGGACCTGCAACGTAGCCTATACGCCAGCCTGTCATAGCGTAAGCCTTTGACATACCGTTAACAACAAACGTAAGCTCCTTTATCTCAGGTGAAATTGAGGCTATGCTAACGTGGTTTAATCCGTCGTATATTATTTTTTCATATATCTCATCGGAGATTATAGCAATATTATACTTTACAGCAACCTCGCCTATTGCCTTAAGCTCATCATAGGTATAAACACTGCCCGTAGGATTATTGGGGCTGTTAATAACAATAGCCTTTGTTTTAGGTGTTACAGCCCTTTCAAAATCCTCCGCTGTAATTTTAAATGCATTTTTTGCAGAGGTTTCCACCATAACAGGTGTACCTTTTGCCATTTTTACCATTTCGGGATATGAAAGCCAGAAGGGTGAGGGTACAATTACCTCATCACCATCCTCAAGCAATACTGCAAAAATATTGTAAAGAGAATGCTTTGCACCGTTTGAAATTATAATGTTTTCAGGCTTGTATGAAAGAGAGTTATCCTCAAGAAGCTTTTTACATATAGCTTCCTTTAATTCCATTGTACCTGAGGCTGCAGTATATCTTGTAATACCCTTATTTATTGCTTCAATAGCTGAGGCTCTGATATAATCGGGGGTATCAAAATCCGGCTCTCCCGCACCGAAGCTGATAATATCCTTACCCTGAGCCTTTAAGGCTGATGCCTTGGATGTTATAGCCAAGGTAAGAGAGGGAGAAATTGAAGATGCAACCTTATTTATTTTAAGCATTGTAAAATAATACCTTTCCTCAATATGCATAGTTTGATGTCCAAATTTACCACTATAGTATAATACCACAAAAATGAAGGATGTTCAAGGTAATATATGCAAAATCTACGGTTTTTAGTACACCCATATTATTTTTATGCAAGTTGATTTGCAAAAAGTTGCAGGACCTGCACACTCTCATTCATATAAATTATTTTAATACCTCTGAGAATACTCTTAAAAAATTGCCATGACAAATATCTGCTACGCTTTTTTCAGAGTAATTCAGCCTTAAGAGCCTTTCTGCTATTTCATCGAAGCAGGAAGGGTCTCTGCCGTCACGAGGAAGGTTGTTATCCACACCGTCGTAATCACTTCCAAAGCCTACGTGGCCCTCACCTATGAGACTGTTAATGTATTCTATATGTCTTACGATATTATCCAACGTAGCATTTGAATTATTTTCCAGAAAGGATGCGCAGAAGTTTATTCCTGTAACGCCGCCGTTTTGCTTTAGTGCCTTAAGCTGATCGTCAGAAAGATTTCTCATATGGGAGCAAAGTGAAAGAGCGTTGGAATGTGATGCAACAATAGGTTTTTTTGCCATTTCCATAACGTCCCAAAAACCCTTATTGGACAAATGAGAAACGTCTACAACCATACCCAGCCTTTCCATTTCTGATACTACATCCCTGCCAAACTGTGTAAGGCCGGTACCGTCCTCCTCGGCAATACCGTCTGCAAGCTCGTTTTTATTACTCCAGGTAAGTGTGAGCATTCTTGCGCCCTTGTCATACAGCTTATAGAGGTTGTTTATGTCCCCCTCAAGGACATCACCGCCCTCAAGAGTAAGCATTGCGCCTATTTTACCGCTATCTATTGCATTTTGGATGTCGGCATAACTTTTTACGCGCATAAAAGCATCGTCAAGAAGAAGCTTTTCGTATTGATCTATAAGTATCTGTGCCCTTACCATAGGTGCAACATTTATCATTTGAACAGAAACAAATGCGGCAAAGCATTGCAGACCTACATTACCCTTTTTTAATCTTTCCACTGAAAGGTTTATTTCATTGTTGTCTTCCCTTATTGTGTGGCCGTTTGAAAGTATACAAAGCGTATCGCAGTGAGCATCTATAATATAGCGTTCTTTTTTCATTTTATTTTCTCCCATATAATAAATATCCACCCGCATAGCGGGTGGTTTTTCATTTTCGGGCATAGCCCTAATCACTACTGGCAACGCACAAGTGCGT
>SVGI01000071.1 GCA_015056385.1 Clostridiales bacterium | reverse complement strand
GTTGAAATGAGAGTTTCCCTCATTACACCTATCGCTATCGAGGAAGGTCTCCGCTTTGCTATCCGTGAAGGCGGCAAGACAGTTGGCGCAGGCGTTGTTGCTACTATCATTGAATAATTAGCAATTAGCTACTAAAAGCTGTACGGCTCATACCGTACAGCTTTTTTTATTCTGTTAAACTTGAATAAGACCTCTACCTATGGTAAAATTAAAGATAATGTATACTTAAAGAGGAAGGCATAAATATATGAAAAAGGCTATCACGAATTCAAAAATTATACTTACCGATAAAATTATTGAGGGCAAGGCACTTTTAATAGACGGAAATAAAATAACTGCAATAGTTGACAATAATTCTGTTCCTAATGAATACAATGTTATTGACGCAGAAGGCAATTACCTTTCTCCCGGTTTTATAGATATTCACGCTCACGGTGGCGGCGGTTTTGATTTTATGGACGGTGATGAGGAGGCTTTTTTAGGTGTCAGCGCGTGGCATGCAAAATTCGGTACAACATCTATGCTTGCTACTACTCTTGCCTCTACAAACGAGGAGCTTAAGAGGTCTGTTGCGGTTTTCAACAAGGTAAAAACTATGGAATTAAACGGTGCAAACCTTCTTGGCTTTAATCTTGAGGGGCCGTTTTTCTCACTTGCCCAGTGCGGCGCACAGGACCCTAAATACATAACTCCTCCCAATCCTCAGCTTTACAATGAGGTTATGGAAATGTCTGATGATATTATTATGTGGTGCTCCGCTCCTGAGCTTGAAGGGTCAGAGGAATTTGCCCGCGCCCTTGTTAAAAAGGGAATAATCCCTTCCATAGCTCATACGGACGCAGTTTATGAGGACGTTGTTAAGGCGTGTAACGCAGGGTATAGGCACGTAACCCATCTTTATTCGGGAATGGGCGGTATAAAGAGAATAAATTCTTACCGCTTTGCAGGTGTTGTAGAAAGCGCGTTCCTTATTGATGACCTTACCGTAGAGGTTATTGCAGACGGATGCCATCTGCCCGCTTGCCTGCTTAAACTCATTTATAAAATCAAAGGACCGGACAAAATTTCTCTTATAACGGATGCTACAAGGGGTGCCGGTATGCCTGATGGCGGAGAAATAATGCTTGGCAGCAAAACAAACGGTGTTAGGGCTATAATTGAGGATGGGGTTGCAAAGCTTCCGGACAGGCTTTCCTTTGCGGGAAGCGTTGCTACTGCTGATAGGCTCGTAAGAAATATGATACAACTTGCAGAGGTTGATATGGTAAACGCTGTTAAGATGATGACAGCTACACCTGCAAGCATAATCGGCGCAAAAACAAAGGGTATTATTGCAGAGGGCTATGATGCAGACGTAATAATATTCGATAAAAATATCAACGTAAAGAAAACTGTTGTTGGCGGAAGAATCGTATTCGAAAGCGACAAATAAGTATTGTTAAACGGGAAACAAAAATGAAGGACGTAATAGTTGTAGGCGGCGGTGCCGCAGGTCTTATGGCGGCGATTTCTGCAGCGTATATGGGTGCAGACGTTTTGCTTATAGAAAGAAATGATAAATGCGGACGTAAGCTTGCCATAACGGGTAAGGGCAGATGTAACGTAACCACTGCAAGCACAAGGGATGAGATAATAAAAAACATTCCCCGAGGCGGCAAGTTTATGTATAGCTCCTTAAACGGCTTTGACAACGAAGACGTTATGTCATTTTTTACTCGCCTGGGTGTTGAATTAAAGGTGGAAAGAGGGAATAGGGTTTTTCCCGTATCGGACAATGCTCGCGACATTGTAAATGCTCTTGTAAATGAAGCGTGTAATCTTGGTGTGGAAATAAAAAAAGCAAGGGTAAAACAGCTTATCGTAAGGGAAAAGTCGGTAAAGGGTGTTATACTGTGGGACGGTACGGTTGTTAATGCTCCGTCGGTTATAATTGCAACAGGTGGAAAATCATACCCTCAAACAGGCTCAACAGGTGACGGATACACTATGGCACAGGCAGTGGGCCATACGGTAACGGCTATATCTCCTTCACTTATACCTCTTGAAACAGAGGAAGAGTGGGTAAGGGAGGTTACTGGCTTATCCTTAAAAAATACCGCAATACAGGTTGTAGACAGTACGGGTAAGGTTCTCTACAAGGATTTTGGTGAAATGCTTTTTACTCATTACGGCGTTTCCGGCCCTATGATACTTTCCGCAAGCTCCTACGTAAGGGATATAAAAGGGAAGAGGATAATTATAGACCTAAAGCCTGCCCTTGACGAAAAGAGTCTTGAGGCAAGAATAATGAGGGATTTTGAGGAGTTTACCAATAAGGATATAAAAAATGCCCTTGTCAAGCTTTTGCCGTCAACACTGATACCCGTTATAGTATCTCTTCTTGGTGTGGATCCCCAGAAAAAAGTAAATCAAATAACAAGGGAGGAAAGGCTTTCCCTGGTTCGTTTGCTTAAGAATCTTACGTGCACGGTAAAAAAAACACGTCCCATTGAGGAGGCTATAATAACCTCAGGCGGAATATCCGTAAAGGAGATAGACCCTTCAACAATGGAATCCAAGCTTATAAAGGGTCTGTATTTCGCAGGTGAGGTTATAGACGTAGATGCTTACACAGGTGGCTTTAATCTTCAGATAGCATTTTCAACAGGCTGGGCGGCAGGTGCAAGCTGCCTTAACTAAAAAGGGAAACTATGATAAATATAAGATGTGATAACAAGGTCTTTCAGCTTGAAGGGCCAATGAGTATATACGATTTCGCAGTAAAAAACTCTGTGAAGGGCTTCTATGCCGCCAAGGTTAATAACAGGCTGCATGATCTAACGTTTGTTATAGATAGCGACTGTGAGCTTCAGTTGCTTGGTATAACAGACCCACAGGTATCTCATATTTATATGCGTACCGTTAAGCTTATATTTTTACTTGCTGTAAAAAGGCTTTATCCCGATGCGTCTGTTCGTTTTGTATGCAGCATTTCCAGAGGTGAGTATTGCGAAATAGATTCTGTTCATGTAAATACGGATACCGTAAAGGCTATAACGGCAGAAATGAGAAATATAGTAGCCCAAAATATAAAAATAAACAGGGTGGTATTGCCTCTTGAAAGGGCAATGGAGATATATCGCGCCCAGGGCTATAATGATAAGTGTGATATGCTTGAATACCGTAGGGAAAAAAGCGTAAACCTTCAGGAGTGCGATGGGCTTTTTGATTATTTTTACGGTTATACAATGCCTTATACTTCAATGGCTGAAAAATTCTGCCTTCATTTGTATTATCCGGGAATTATAATACAAGCTCCAAGGTATGAGCTTGGTGGAGAGCTTCCTCCCTTGGAAATATCCAAGAAATATACTGAAACACTTCACAATTCCTACGATTGGGGCGGGATATGTAACGTTCGTTATATTTCTGATATCAACAAAATGGTGGATGAAAACGGCATACAGAATCTTATAAATATGTGCGAGGTCAAGCATTCAAATCATATTTATAAAATCGCTTCGTCTTTCTGTTGCAAGTTCCATTACATTTCCTACATATTCTTTCGGCACAATAATTTCTGCTTTTGCAATTGGTTCTTCCATATGATCTATTTCTTGAGGATTTG
>SVGI01000017.1 GCA_015056385.1 Clostridiales bacterium | reverse complement strand
GTATGAAGAATAACTCAAAATACGTTCTTTCCAAACTTTTCTGTCATAAAAATAATGATGGTAGACTTTTTTGTGTCTACCATCATTATATCATTTCAGATATCATCCTGTGCCCTCTTATTTTACATTTTACTGCTTATCGTATTTATCAGCTCTGCGTGAGGTAGTCTGAGTGTTAGGGTCAACATTCTCTGAATCAACCTCCTCCAGCCAGCCGCCGCCTATGAATTCATCGGAAAGATCCACATCCTCATCAGCGTCATCGGCACTCTCGGCCTCATTATTAGGCTCGTTCTCAACGGCATCCTCATTATCCGCTGATTCATTATCACTATACGGTACATCCTCCATATATTCGGTATTGGCGCCGTTTTTGAGCGCCTTACGGGCTGCAGAGGATCTTACAAGCACTACAACAAGAACTATTATAAGCACTATAATTACGTAAACCGAAGCAAAAAACGCTATAGCAAGGGAGCCTGTATTGCCAAAAATATTACCTATAAAGCCAACTATACCGCCATTATTTTCAGGTGTGGGTGTGGGGGTAACCACAGGGGTTGGGGTTGGAGTAGGTGTAGGGGTAGGTGTGGGAGTTGGAGTGGGTGTAGGCGTAGGGGTAGGCAGAGTTATTTCATAACCATCCTTATACCACCTTTGCATTGTACCCTCTTTTATATCGTACATATAAAAGGCTCTTTCGCCCTCTGCATTCTGAACGTAAAGAAGGCAGAATTCAACGCCCTCGGCCTCGGGGTTTAAGTCAACAGAGGGTGTGGGAGACACTACTGTTTCACCTGAGCCTATGGAATCCTTTGCAAGTACCCATACCGTTATTTTCTGGGCTGAAAGCTCCATTGTACGTGCCTCGTAGCCGTAGGGAGCATCCTTAACGTCATTAGGTCCTAATATAATATATTTGCCGCCAACTGACGTAAACTGAACGAATGGATAGAATTTAGAGTTTTCGTATATTACAAGCTGGGATTTTGTTTTGTCGGCAGAAACAAGGTTTACAATTACCATACCGTTTTTGCCGATGCCTGCGGCAACGCTCACCCCGTTAAATTCTGCCGAGCCCTCATCAAAGCCTGTGGGAAGAGAAACGTCCTCAATATCCTGTGAAAGGAACCACTGCTCACCCTCGTAATCCGTAAACAAAGCGGGATTTATTGTGGGAGTAGGTGTAGGGGGAGGTGTAGGTGTTGATGTATCCTTCTGGCGGGTTATAACAACGGTATATTTTTTTACCGTAACCCCGTCCTCCGCAGTAACAATAATTGTACGCGTGTTTTTACCTACCTTAAGTGTTGCACTGCCCTCGATTTTATATTTGGCTGCGGCATCCTCTGTTACAACTGTAAAGGAGCATTTTGTTGTTTTGTAAGGAACGCTTACTGTATATTCCGTAACGTTTTTGGAAAATTTAGGTGAAAGTGTTCCTGCTGAAATTTTTAAGGATTTAACGTTTGCGTTTGTGGATTTGGGGACAGAATCCAAAACCTTTATTGATGCAGAGGCTGTGCTGTTGCCAAGATTATCCAATTCAAATGAATATATTTCACTTTCATCTATGGCAACCGTACATATTCCGGACTTCTTTGCCTTAAATTTCAAAGCAAAAGAAAAGCTTTCTTGGCCTGCAGACGTAGCAAAGCTGCTTATGGTTATAACACCTGCGCCACCATTCGCGTTATCTCCGGAAACAAATTCCAGAATACCTGCATCATATTTGATAGTTGCGTCAACAGAGCCTATATCTGTATCCTTTGCTGTAAAGGTTACGGTGGCAGTTACATTATTACCTATTATAACGTAATCCTGAGACGTGGAAAACTTTACACTTGCCGACACAGAAGGCGCGGCAGAGGATACAATGGGTATGTAAGCCGCTATTGCCGCTATAAATATGAATACTGCCAGCATAAGGCAGAGCTTTTTTCTTGTTTTGTTAAATATCATAATTGAATTTCCTTTCAATGAAGGCTTTACTCGGTCTCATTTGTATCTGAAGGGGTTACTGCTGGGGTAACAGTAGGAGTTACAGTTACAGTAGGTGTAACGGTAACAGAGGGTGTTACCTCAGGTGTTGGTGTAACCTCCGGGGTTGGTGTAACCTCGGGGGTTGGCGTAGCCTCAGGGGTCGGAGTAACTACAGGTGTTGGAGTTATCTCCGGCGTGGGAGTAGGTGTGGGGGTGGGAGTAGGCACTATAATAGGCTTGGGCGTATTGATAGGTGTGTGAACATAACCCGGATCCACAGGCTTCTGCTGATTTATTTCACTTACGCTCAATATAAAGCGCTGACCAAGAAGCAAATCTACCGCCTTGATTTCTCCGTCGTGATTCATGTCGGCAGCCTCAAGATATACGCCCTCAAGAGCCGCATAATTAAGAATATGCCTCTGACCTATAAGAAGATCTACCGCCGCAACTCTGCCGTCCCCGTTTACGTCACCGTATATAAGCACTGTAAATTTAAGGTACAGCTCTTCATCGGAGGTATAAATACAGAGAATATCACCTGTTGCAAGAACACCCTCGCTTTTGGGGGCTGAATCCTTATTAAACAATGCAAGGCTACCGTTTTCTATGGCAATATTGGATAAAAACTCATCCACAGCAGTACCGGGGGTAATGCCTGATACGTATTCATCAAACACGTATGTACTGCTTGAAAACGTTGGTGCCGGGGGATAAATAATCTCGCCACCACTGCCTCCGCCGCCACCGCCGGGCTCCTTATATATATTCAGGGTGTACGTCCTCGTTTTACCGCTTGGGGCAGATACAACAAGTGATATAACGTTATCCCCATCCTCAAGAGCAACATCTCCCCCGCCTGCAACGGTAGCATTGGGGTCCTTTGTTTGTGTGAGAATATTTACTGTATAGTCAAATTTATCGTCTACAATCACCTCATAGGTAAGTGTATACATATCAAAGGTAGGTGAAACGATATAATTATCTACCGATATAGAATCAAGCCAGTTATTGTTGTTACCTGTGCTTGTAGGCTTGGGACAAGCCTCATCCCTCATATTATCGTATATGGGAATAGAGAATATAAGCCCCATTTGAAGCATTTCGTCTGTATAAGCCTTTTTCATACTGCTTGATTCAGAGGTGGGGGCTGTAATATTCGTCATATACTGATGTGAATAATAGCCGTTACCGCCGTCTACAACGTCCCATTTCTGAAGGTACAGGGTATTCTGACCCCTTTTAATGTAGCCCTCACCTATAAGAGTTGCGCCACCGAGTATTGCAAGGTATGGGTCTGTCCAGGGTAAATAATACGTAGCATTTGTGGTTGCGGCATACTTTGCGCCGTTTTCCTGGGCAGTTGCCGTGCTTGTATTAACCGCCTTTACGTTAAAGAAGTTATAATAACCCTTATAACCCGAAACCGTACCGAACGCAAGGGATGTGCCGTTTGCGCCCTGCTCCTGACGTACACGGCTTGCAAGGTGATATGCGCTTACACCTGACACCATTGCCGCCTTCATAAAGAGATCTGAATAGGTAGTTGTAATGTCTGCGCCATTTTCCTTATAGCTTACGGAATTGGTGTTTTTCATAAAGGTTGGAGCTAAAATAGTTTCAACACCGCTTTCATTTTGCTGAACGGAATATGAAAGAAGCTCGAACTGGAATATATGAGTTGAGGTAAGAAAATTACGTGGATCAAGATAATAGGCAACAATGCTTTCGTCTGCGGCAACCCAGGAGGAGCCATCAAAGCCTACGTATTTATTTGTATCCCAGTTATACGCGCCCTTTTCAAATGATTTCCATGAATTAAGGGAGCTGCTGGGTATAAGGCTTCTGCCCACCTTCTTTTCGGAGGTAAGCACCTTTTCAAAATCTATGCCTATATGTAAGCCCTTAAAAATCCACTGGGGATATTCCTCGTGAAGAAGCCTCAGCTGGGCCTTATAGCTTTCGGGAAACTGTTGAAGAGTGAGATACGCCTCAAAATCGTTGCCCTCCATGCTTATATCAACGTATTCGGAGCTTACGTAGCCCGTTACCTCTGCAGTTGTTTGAGTAGCGGGAACGAGTATGGAATACCACATCTGGCATTTATCAACAACTATGGAGCCTGTAACGGTAACAGGCATATCATCCTCGCACTCAATAACAACAGCGGAGGATTCAGAGGTTGCCTCGTGTATGTTTACCTTTTTATACGTCAGCTCGGCTTCAAGGGATATAAGGTCCTCCCTTACGTATCCTGAATAGGGCTTATCGCCATAGGTATATGATATTAAATACCACCTCATACCGTTTGTATCGTATGAAAAATCTCTTGCTGTTACCTCACGGTCCTTTGGCACGGCATGAACAAGCTCACCGCTTACGTCTGCAGTTTTTCTTACGTTGGCACCGTTGGGGGCTATTATTACACCCTTCACAGGGATAAGAGAATCGTCTATATGCTTTACAGTAGCAGATAATGAAAGTCCGGATACGACCTTATCCTCCCCAGCAAAAGCTACCGCGGAGGGAATGTGCACTAAGCCTGCCAATATGCAGACCAAAGTTATAAGGGCGTATAATTTTCTTTTCATCAATCCGTTACCCAATAATTTTTTTCGACAAAAACATTATAAAAGAATAATATACCTCTGTCAATAAACTCTCCATGACATTTTTTGGTTGTTTTTATAATGCCTGTATATTTACTTAATTCCAGGATGAAAGATATTTTTCCTGTTCCTCGGTAAGAGTATCTATTGAAATACCCATAGATGCAAGCTTTACACGTGCAACATCCATATCAACCTCTTCGGGAACTGTTATAACCTTGTTTTCAAGATCCTTGCCTTTTTTTGATATCATAAGAGCGCCTGCAAGCTGTATTGCAAAGCTCATATCCATAATTTCTGCGGGATGTCCGTCTCCTGCGGCAAGGTTTACAAGTCTTCCCTCCGCAAGAAGGTTAAGGCGCCTTGAATCCTTCATTACGTATGTAGTTACGTTATTACGTGCCTCGTAACTTTCAACTGCATCCTTCTTAAGATCTCTTACAGATACCTCTACGTCAAAATGGCCTGCGTTTGCAAGGAGAACACCGTCCTTCATCATCGCAAAGTGCTTTGAGGTAATTACGTTGCTGCAGCCTGTAACAGTAACGAATATATCACCTAATGGTGCGGCACTGTCCATAGGCATAACGTCGAAGCCGTCCATATTGGCTTCAATTGCCTTTACAGGGTCAATTTCTGTTACTATAACTCTTGCACCCAATCCCTTTGCCCTTTGTGCAAGGCCGCGTCCGCACCAGCCGTAGCCGGCAACAACAAAGGTTTTACCTGCAATAACCAGGTTTGTTGCGCGCATTATTCCATCCAATACAGATTGGCCTGTTCCGTACCTGTTATCAAACATATTCTTACATTTTGCGTTGTTTACTGCAACAACGGGAAATTCAAGGGCCCCCTCGTTTTCCATTGATTTAAGGCGGAGAATACCTGTGGTTGTTTCCTCGCAGGCACCTATAATGTTGGGAAGAAGCTCTCTTCTTTTTGTATGTACGAGAGACACCAAATCTCCCCCGTCATCTATTATTATGTGAGGATTTATATCAAGAGCCATATTAAGATGCCTTTCGTAGGTTTCCCCGTCAGCACCGTGAAGAGCAAATACGCTTACACCCCTGCGTACTAAAGCAGCAGCAATAACGTCCTGGGTTGAAAGGGGGTTACTGCCTGTAACGGCAACCTCTGCGCCGAGGCGCTTCAAAACAAGGGCAAGGTATGCCGTTTTAGCCTCCAGGTGAATAGACATGGCTATACGCAAGCCCTTGAAGGGCTGCTCCTTTTCGTACATATCACCGTAAAGGGATAAAACCTTCATATAGCGTTTTACCCACTCTATTCTTTTATCTCCCTCCTCATAGAGGCTTGCATCCTTTATTTCGTATTTACACATATATTTATATCCTCCGATTATTTAAGCTTTTTCCATTCTGTAACATTTGAATATATATTGTATTCCCCCAATATACCCTCCGCGGGTAATTTAAGCTTATTGGAGGTAACAAGAGTTTCTGTTTTATAGTACATCGGTAATACAGGAAGCTCTGAGGTAAATATGGTATCGAGCCTTGTATAAATCTGTACCTTTCTTGTATTATCATTACATAGGACAAGCTCATAAAGCAGAGCGTTAAGCTCCTCGTTTTCGTAGCCTGCAAGGTTTTTTATCCCGCTTTTACTGTCTCCGTAGCAAACGTTGTAAAAATTATTTTCCTTTATTCCTACGGTGGATTTTATATAAAGGTCGTACTTGCCTGAATTTATGGCCTTTGTAAGGTTTGAGGCTGAAAGCTTGGTTATTTTTGCCTTTATGTGATATTCATCAAGAACATCCCTTAATGCCTCGGCAACAAGATAATGGGACCTGTTTTTATCGTTAACTGCTATCTCAAGCTCTATATCCGTTATTATTTCCTCTCCCTTTTTGGAGTAGGTTACCTCATCCATATAGCCGTTTTCATCCCTGTCCCTGAATCCGCAGGCATTAAAATAATTTCTTGCAAGAGCTGTATTGAAATCGTATATCCTGAGCTTTGAATTATAGTACACTGACGAGGGATGTATAAGGGAATCCGTTACAACACCGTCTGAGTTTTCAATTATACGTACCATTTCCTCCCTGTCTAACGCCGTCATTATAAACATTTTGAAGTTAAGGTCAATATTTTCACTTTTTGGGTTTGGTACTATATAAGTAAGGTCATCGGTTATAAGCTGTTCTGATTTCAAATTCCCCGTAAGCTGATTTTGAACGGTTGGTACCGTGGAAAGATACAAATCCAGTTCACCGTTGTTCAAGGCGTTCATAGCAGGCTCAACTGTGGCATACTGCTTTACGGATACCGTTTTAATAAGCGGTGCCTCACCAAAATAACGTTCGCTGTACTTTAACGTCATTTGCCTTAATGAATTACTTGTTGTATGAGCGCTCAAATAATACATTGAGCTCGTTTGCGGCATCTTCTTATAGTTTGTTATTTTTGCGCTTGCCTCTGATGCGTTTCTGAAGGTATTAGCCTTAATTATAGGGAAGCAAAGGTAGCTTTCCAAATAAAGTACGGGCACCTTAAACGTAAATATTACGGTATTATCATTCTTATTTGACGTAATACTCTTTATATGGGCGTTTATTTTACTGTCAAAGGCATACAGGGATGCGGATAAGCTTGAATTTCTTAAAAGACCAATAGTATACACTACGTCGTCAACAGTAAGGCGTGTGCCGTTATGAAAATATATATCATCACGCAGTGTAACCGTCCATACGGTATAATCCTCATTTACCGAAATTTCCCTTGCGCCGTTAAGTGTGTATTCCCTTTCGCTGTTCAGGGTTAAAAGAGATGTATACATCATGCCGTATACGTTGATCAAGCCGCGGCTTTTTGTCATAAGGGGATTAAACGTATCAAAGGTGTATATGGATATATTGAGCACGCCGTCATTATCCACCACCTCAATAGGCGGAGGCGTAGCGGGAGTTATAGGTGTTGGGGTAACCTCGGGAGTAATCGCCGGAGTTGGGGTAGCGTAGGGGAAAAGCTCGCACCCGGTAAACAAAAGGCATACAGCCGTTAAGCCCAGCAAAACACTTTTAACCTTACTTTTTTTCATACGTTACTCCCATTATCAGAAAATGCAAAGCCCCTTTGAAAAACAATATTATCCACACGGCTATACAAATCCTGTATATCCGTATTATTTTCTATTACACAGGAGGCTAAAGCCACCATTTTGTCCCCATCCCTCTGGGCGCGTATCCGCTTTAAGGCGTCCTCCATAGAAACGTTATTTCTTTCCATAAGCCTTTTTATGCGGATATCCTCCTCTGCAACAACCGCCCAGATTTCGTCTGTATATTTATCCATGCCCGAGCTTAAAAGAAGGGCGCTTTCCACAAAAACAACCCGCGCACCTTTTTGGAGCTCCTCATTTGCCAGGGACATTATGCTTTTTATCGCTTGAGGGTGAGTAATGCTGTTGAGGAGAGTAAGCTTTTCTTCGTTTGCAAACACTATTCCTGCCAGCACGTGGGAATCTATATTGCCGTTTTTATCAAGGATTTCATTACCAAAAGCCTCCACAACCCCGTTATACACAGGCATCCCCTTATTCATAAGGGATTTTGCCACTGCGTCTGCATCTATTACGGGTATATTGTGATAAGACCTTAGTCTTGATGAAACAAGTGATTTTCCGGATGCTATCATCCCGGTAAGACCTATTATCATTTTGCCTCTCCCCAATTTTCTCCTACGTTAACATCAGCAACAAGCTTTACGCTTAATGCTGCGGCTGATTCCATTTCCTCCTTAAGCAAAGCCTTGACCGCTTCAACCTCTTCCCTGTGGGCATCTATTATAAGCTCGTCGTGAACCTGGAGTATAAGGCGGGATTTCATATTCATCCTCTCAAGCCTTTTTCTTACTCCGTTCATTGCTATTTTTATTACGTCTGCCGCTGTACCCTGAACAGGCATATTTACCGCAATTCTTTCTGCGGCGGAACGGATATTAAAGTTTCTTGAATCAATATCCGGAATATCCCTTCTTCTTTCAAAAAGGGTAGCACAATATCCGTTTTTACGGGCGTTGGCTATGGATTCATCCATATACGCTTTAATTGAAGGATAATTTTCAAAATACTTATCTATATACTGCTTTGCCTCACGCCTTGTGGTGTGAATGCTTTTTGAAAGCCCAACGTCGCTTATGCCGTATATAATTCCGAAGTTTACGGCCTTTGCCGCGCTGCGCTGAAACGGAGTAACCTCGTTGAAGGCTACGCCGAAAACCTCACTTGCGGTGCGTGTATGAATATCCTCGTTTCTTTCAAAGGAGGCTATAAAGTTTTTATCCCCGGACATATGGGCAAATATCCTGAGCTCTATCTGGGAATAGTCTGCATCCACAAGGACGAAATCATCACCCGAGGGTAAAAACACCTCTCTGATTTCCCTGCCCCTTTCACTTCTTACGGGGATATTCTGAAGATTGGGCTCTGTGGAGGAAAGCCTGCCTGTGGCAGTAACGTTCTGCCTGAAGGACGTGTGCACGAATGAATTACTGTCCGCAACGGCAAGAAGACCGTCCACGTAGGTAGACTTAAGCTTTGCCAGCGCTCTGTATTCCAATATTTTTTCTATAATGGGATGCTCACCCTCAAGCTGCTCCAGCACCTCTGCATTGGTGGAATAACCCGTTTTGGTTTTCTTAATTACAGGAAGCCCAAGCCTTTCGAATAATATCACACCAAGCTGCTTTGGAGAATTTATATTGAATTCCTCACCTGCAAGGGTATATATCTCCTTTATAAGTGAATCTATCTGGTAAGAATACCTTTTATCAAGCTCATAAAGCTTTTCCTTGTCTACACGAAAGCCCTCTCTTTCCATAAGGTAAAGAGTTCTTATAAGGGGCTGCTCTATGTCGGTATAAAGCCTTAAGAGATTCTTTTTTTGAAGCTCCTCAAACAATGCTGTACAAGCCTTATACAAATCCTTTTTGTCCTCGGAATTAAGGAATCTGGAAAGTATATATTCACTTGAGCTTCTGGGATTCAGAACATCGTAAATATATGAGGCTATGCTGATATCGCAAACCGTTGGTGAAAGCTCACCGCACACCTCACCCCTTATACCCTCAATATCGTGATAAAGCTGCTTAATATCGTTTATATATATGGGCGCGTTATGCTCACCGAGCACAAAATCAGCAACAGCATCTACCCTTTTTTCGTAAGTGTCTGCAATATAAAAGCACTTGCCCCCATTTGCGGATACTACCAGCGTGGCATCATCACCTGTATCAAGAGCCTGCTCACCATTAAATACGGCAACACCGCTTTCTTTTGTGAGAGATGAAAAATACTTTTTCGCCTCATCAGCCGTAAGAGAATCAATATGGCTATCCTCATTTATTTCAAAATCCATCTGTTCTACGGTGAATATATGCTTTATTGCAGATTTAAGCTCATACTGGGTAAGAAGGGCGTGAAGCTCGTTACTTCTTATTATTTCAAAAGCACTGTCCCTTACCTCACCAAGCTCCACAGGGGCAGTTTTCACTATTCTTGCAAGCTCACGGCTCATAAAAGCATTGTCCCTGGATTTTAAGAGTTTTTCCTTAAGTGATGCGCTTTTTATTTTGTCAACGTTGTCATAAATATTATCAAGGTCCCCGTATTCATTTATAAGAGCTGTTGCAGTTTTAGGGCCTACACCTGCTACACCGGGAATATTATCGGAGCTGTCTCCCATAAGGGCCTTCAGGTCTACAAACTGGGAAAGCAGAACAGAATACGCTTCCTCAAATTTTTCCCTGTTGTAAATTTCAAGCTCGCCTGTGTGCTTTGAATACAATACGTTTGTTTTATCTGTTATAAGCTGGAAGGAATCCCTGTCCCCCGTTAAAAGGAGGGTTTCCATATTCTCATTATCTGCCATAGATGAAATACTGCCCAAAATATCGTCTGCCTCAAAGCCGGGGCATTCAAACACAGGTATACCCATAGCCCTTAAAATATCCTTCATCATATCTATCTGAACAAGAAGGTCTTCAGCAGTTTTATCCCTTCCCGCCTTATATTCGGAATACATTTTATGGCGGAAGGTTGGGGCATGAACGTCAAAGGCGGCGTATATCATATTCGGAGCATAGTCGTTTATAAGCTTAAAGAGAATATTTACAAACCCAAATACAGCGTTTGTAGGTATGCCGGAGGCTGTATGAAGCGGACGTACACCAAAAAACATTTTATGAATAATACTGTGGGAATCTATAACAATTATTCTCTTCATACTACACCTGAATCCTTAAAATCACATTTAATACGGTACTGCAGGAATGCCCTGTAATAAATACGCAAATCACCGTACAATACCATTATACATAATATCATTTTAGGGCGTATATGTCAATATTTTACCCGTTTTTACACAAATAAAAAGCACGGATAAGCCAACAGGCTATCCGTGCTTTTTATTCCCGTTTTATTGGGGATTATTTTGCAAATGTTTCTACCTCGTGCTTAAGCTTTTCGATTAACTGCTCAAGGGACATTACGGTTGTTTTACCGTCCGCGCGTGAACGAACAGCAATTACATTTTCTTCCATTTCCTTATCGCCTATAACAAGCATATAAGGTACCTTTTCTACCTGTGCCTCACGAATCTTAAAGCCGATTTTTTCATTTCTTTCATCAAGCTCAACACGCATACCCTCTTTTTCGAGAGCCTTTTTGATATCCCTTATATAATCGGCAACCCTGTCGTTAAGGGTAAGAATTCTTACCTGCTCGGGAGCCATCCACAAGGGAAGTGCGCCTGCATACTTTTCAAGAAGAAGGGCAAGTGTTCTTTCATAGCATCCGATTGAGGTGCGGTGGATAACGTAGGGATTCTTCTTTTCGCCGTCCTTATCAACGTATTCCATACCGAATCTCTCTGCAAGCTGGAAGTCTATCTGGATAGTGATAAGAGTATCCTCCTTGCCGTGAACGTTTCTTATCTGAATATCAAGCTTGGGTCCGTAGAATGCAGCCTCACCCTCTGCTTCAGTATATTTAATACCGATGTCATCAAGAATAGTACGCATTTCTCCCTGAACCTTTTCCCATTCCTCAGCTGAGCCGATATACTTTTCTCTGTTTGAGGGATCCCGCTTCGAGAAGCGGTAGGAAACGTCATCATCAAGGCCTGTTGCCTTAAGGAAGTAAAGAGCAAGGTCAAGACAGCCCTTGAATTCATCCTCAAGCTGCTCGGGAGTACATGCAAGATGCCCCTCGGAAATAGTGAACTGCCTTACTCTTATAAGCCCGTGCATTTCACCTGAGGCCTCGTTTCTGAAGAGAGTTGAGGTTTCACCCAATCTCATAGGAAGGTCTCTGTAGCTTCTTGTTTTTACGAGGTATGCCTGGAACTGGAATGGGCACGTCATAGGACGGAGAGCAAAAACCTCGCCCTCTGCATCGGGATCACCCATTATAAACATATTCTCTCTGTAATGATCCCAGTGGCCTGAAATCTTATAAAGGTCTCTCTTTGCCATAAAGGGAGTTTTTGTAAGAAGGTAGCCTCTTCTCTGCTCCTCATCCTCAACGAATCGCTGGAGAAGCTGAATTGTTCTTGCGCCCTTGGGAAGCATTATGGGAAGACCCTGACCGATTATATCAACAGTTGTGAAATACTCAAGCTCACGGCCGATTTTATTGTGGTCGCGTGCCTTTGCATCCTCTATTGCCTTAAGGTGAGCCTCAAGCTCTGCCTTTGTTTCAAAGGATGTTCCGTAGATTCTCTGGAGCATTTTATTCTTTTCACTGCCACGCCAATATGCACCTGCAAGAGATGTAAGCTTAAATGCCTTTACAGCACCTGTGAATGCAAGATGCTCGCCTGCGCAAAGATCTGTGAAATCGCCCTGCTTATAGAATGAAATTGTTTCACCCTCGGGAAGGTCGTTTATAAGCTCAACCTTGTAAGGCTGATCCTTCATAAGTTCCAATGCCTCTGCTCTGGGAAGCTCAAATCTTTCGATAGGAAGATTTTCGGAAACGATTTTCTTCATTTCCTTTTCGATTGCATCGAAATCTGTCATTGCAAGAGGCTTACTGAATTCAAAATCGTAATAGAAACCGTTATCAATAGCGGGGCCTATTGCAAATTTTGTGTCGGGATAAAGACGAAGAACCGCCTGTGCAAGAATGTGTGATGTTGTATGGCGGAAAATCTTCTTACCCTCTTCATCCTTGAAGGTAATGAAGGACACCTTATCGCCATCGTTAAGTATATAACGTGTATTTACTGTTTTACCGTTTACCTTAGCTGCTATAATTGATCTTGCAACCTCTCTTGATATTGCCATACCGAGAGAAAATACGGAGGAGCCCTCCTCTAATTCATACAGGGCTACACCCTGCTCGTTTTGTAATTCTACCTTTATCATATTTGTTCCTTTCCTTTTTTATGGAGCAAGGAAAAAAGAAACACCTCGCCCCTAAATAAGGGACGAGGTGTATTGATTTACATCCCGCGGTTCCACCCTTGTTGACGTATATTATACGTCCACTCAGTTACCTATACGGAGGTTAATCCTTTACGCTCCATGCAGCGGTCTTCGGACAATGGCATGAGCACTCTCAGCTAACGCACTCTCTCTGTTGATGCTTTATATATCCTACGCTCTGCACTTCAATGCGTTATATATTAGTTCTCTTCTGATGCGCCGCCTGTGAGCTCTTCGAGCATTTCAGGTGTAAGCAAGCTTGAAAGAGAAATGTTCATATCTTCCTTAACGAAGGTTTCCTTAGGCTCCTTATCAGCAGGCTTGCGATCACTTCTGCGTGAGCGCTTGTTCTCTTCGCCGCCCTCACCCTCGGATTTACGGGGCTGTCTTGCGGGACGAGCTTCTCTTACCGGGGGTTCGATAAGTGCCTTTGTGCTGATGTTGATGCGCTTCTTCTCTGCATCGATGCTGAGGATCTGTGCTTCGATTTCATCGCCAACCTTGTAAATCTCTTCGATTGTGTTGATTCTGTGGTATGTAACCTGTGAAATATGGAGCATTGCCTCAACAGTGGGCTCAATTCTTACAAATGCGCCGAAAGCAGTGATGCGTGTGATCTTACCCTTAATGATGTCGCCCTCTTTGTAACGCTCATTGATTGTATCCCAGGGACGGGGAAGGAGCATTCTGCGGCTAAGAGAGATCTTCTTGTTTTCCTTGTCGATCTTTGTGATGATTGCATCGATAGGATCGCCAACCTTAACGATTTCAGAGGGATGAGCAATTGCCTGCCAGCTGAGGTCGCTGATGTGGATCATACCGTCGAAAATTCCCATACCTACGAATACGCCGAAGCTTGTAATGCTCTTAACTGTTGAGCTTACGAGGCTGCCAACGCTGTATGTATCCCAGAATTCGTTTTCCTTCTTTGTCTGCTCTTCAACGAGAACAACACGCTGTGAACCGAGCATTCTTCTTGCCTTAACATCAACATCAAGAAGTTTGATGCGGAGAGTCTTCTCTACATACTTTTCAGGCTCTTTGACGAATTTGAATGAAAGCTGTGAAGCGGGAACAAAAACTGTTTCGCCCATAAGGTTACAAAGAACGCCGCCCTTAACGCTTCTTGTACATTTAACTTCAAAGATTTCGCCCTGCTCTTTAAGCTCTGCAAGCTTAAGCCAAACTGCTTTTTCTTTTACAGACTTACGTGAGAGCAATACGTTACCGTCACCGTCGTTAACCTTGACAACTTCTACTTCGATTTCGTCGCCAACCTTAACTGCATCAGCAAGCTCAACGCCATCTTCAAGTCTCATGTCTTCTTTGCTGATGATACCATCTGATTTGTAGCCAACGTTTACGTAAACTGCGTTGTCTGTTACAGACAAAACTGTTCCTGTAACCATCTGACCGTTGCGCAATCTTACCATTGTGCGCTCAAAACCAGCCATGGTTTCTTCATCGTTTTCGACATTCTCTTCAACTGCAACCTTAGTTGCTTCAATCTTTTCGGATTCAACTGCTGCTGCAGCTTCTTCCTGCTCCGGAACTTGCGCTGTAATTTCAGCGTTCATGAGTTCTTCCGTCATCTTACCAATAACCTCCTTGATCACCCAATCGGGTGTTGATGCTCCGGCTGTAAGCCCTATAGCATCACCTTCTATATCACAATCAACAATATCTTTTGCAGATTCTACTGCATAAGTATTATCGCAATGTTCTTTACACAGCTCAAACAGCCTTTTCGTATTTGAGCTCATTCTATCGCCAACCACTACCATAGTAGTACTTTTTTTTGCCAATTCCACAGCTGAGGTCTGCCTCAACGAGGTTTCAGAGCATATAGTTTCCACAACGCTTACGTTGGGATACGCATTCGTAAAAACCTCTGCCACTTCCTTAAAGCGGCTGACGGCGATAGTTGTCTGCGCAACAAGCATAACAGGCTCACTGTATTGAGGATTGCTCCTTACGAATTCAAGAGCCTCCTCGGCATTGTACACCACCTGGGCCTTGCCTGATGCCCACGCCTTTATTCCTTCAACCTCGGGATGATTTTTATCGCCTACTATAACGATAAACACACCCTTTGACGAATTTTCACAAACAAGAGAATGTATACGCTTTACGAAGGGGCAGGTTGCATCAATAAGGGTGATACCCTTTTGAGTTGCCTCCTCATACACGTGAGGGCCTACACCGTGGGAACGGATTATAACTGCCGCACCATCCTTTTCAGTAACCTCATCCAAGGATGAAACACTGAAAACTCCCTTTTTTTCGAGAGACGATACCACACAGGAATTATGTATAATAGGCCCGAGAGTATATACGCGGGAATAATTCCCCGTGCTTTCCTCCACCATTCCCATTGCCCGCCTTACGCCGAAGCAAAAACCGGAATGCTTGCTAACAGTTACTGCCATACATATCCTGCCTATACGTGAAACCGTTTCCTTGGTAAACCAAAACGCAGTACATAGTACTACATTTTGGTATTATACACAAATTCACAAGGAATTGCAATCACTTATTTAATAAATTTGCCACTTTATCGGAAAAATCTTTCGACATTTCCTCCTTAAGCTCCTTTGTAAGCTTCTGGGAGTAATAATTTTCGGGATATTGCACCTCGCCGACGTTAATTTTTACCTTTCCCAGAAATTTATAGTCCGTAACGATAGCCACAGGCAGAAGCCTTGCCTTACCCATATGAGCAATTACACCCAGTCCCTCCTGAAATTGAAGAAGCTGTGCTTTAGTTCTGTTGCGTGTACCCTCGGGGAATATTCCTACTACATTTCCCGCCTTGAGATGCTTCAACGCCCACCTGATAGCTCCTATATCCTTACCTGTATGGGATACGGGATATGAATCAAAGCAATCCATAAAAAACTTTTTGAAGCCATTGGAGGAAAGCCCCTGCTTGGCAAAGAAATGAATATATCTCCTCCAAAAAACCTCAAGCACTATTGGGTCGAACATGCTTTTATGGTTACAGTAAAGAATGTAAGGACCGTCCTTGGGGATATTTTCCCTGCCGTAAACCCTTACGCGCATGGTAAGCCTTACGTATACCCACATTATTGAAAAGCATATTGCTTTTACTATTTTTTTGATTACCTTCATTTATATTCCTCTTGCGTTAATTTTCCTTGACTTCCTTTTGTGCGTAAACACCGTATTTATTCCATACACCCTCAAGATACTCCAGCTTTTCCATTGATTTTTCCTTGCTTTGAGTGCTTACTGCAAGCAGAAGAGCGTTTATAAGGCTCAACGGCGCAACAAGGGAGTCTACAAACGACGCCATATCACTGTGGGCATATAAAACCTCATGGGAAATAGGTATAAGGGGAGAAAAAACGCTGTCTGTTATAACGATTACCTTTGCGCCGCGGGCACGGGCAAGCTCAGTTGCATCCACAGCCCTTTTTGCGTATCTCGGGAAGCTTACGGTTATAAGCACGTCCCCGTCGTTCAAATGAACCATCTGCTCAAGAACGTCCTTTACACCGGAGGTAACTACGAAAACGTTATCCATCATAAAGCCCATGTAATAGCCCATAAACTCTACCACAGGAGCTGCGCTTCGCATACCCAAAAGAAAAACCCTTTTTGCGCCGAGTATAAGCTTTACTATACGGTCGAATGAGCCTATATCTATTTGCTCAAGAGTATTTTTTATATTATTGATGTCTGCCTTGAGCACGTTTTTTACTATGGCGCCTGTATCCGCATCTACGGAAAGCTCCATTCTTTGCAGAGTGGTAAGGCGGCTTTTGATCATGCCCTGAAACGCCTTTTGAAGCTCGGGATAGCCGTCATAACCAAGTAAAACAGCATAACGGGATACCGTGGATTCGCTTACACCAACTACGTTGCCCAGCTTTGCAGCTGTCATAAAGGCTGCCTTTTCGTAGTTTTTTGTAATATAGTCTGATATAGCTCTCTGACCCTTGCTCATACCGTCGCGGTATTTTTCTATACGACTCATAAGGTCGCGAATTTCCGTATTCATCCGTTATCCTTCCTCTTTTGCAGTGAAAATTCTACAATAAAATACATTTATTGTCAAGAATATCAGGCCTCACCCTCGCGGTAGTTAAGCGAAAGCCATTTCGTTTTGTTTATATCGTATATTTCGTGATCCTCACGCTTGCCGTTTATTTCAAGGTATTCTCTGGCAAAGCCTATTTGCTCAAAGCCGCATTTTATAAGCACACGCCTGGATTTACTGTTTGTAGGGATAACGCAGCTTTCCACCCTGTGAAGCCCAAGGATGTTAAATGCAAAGGATACTGCAAATTTTACCGCCTCTGTCATATATCCTCTTTCCTCTTCATCCTTGTCCAGCTTGTAGCCTATATTACACGATGAGGAATTACCGAAATATATTGGGGACATCGTTACGGCACCTATTATTTTTTGCGGGTTGTCCTTTTTTGCTATCCAAAAACACAAATGGCGAAGGTTTCCCATTCCTTTTCTTTCTGCCTTAAGCATACGGCGTATGCTTTTCAGGGTATAAAAGCCCTCTGGCCTTGAGGTTTCCCAGGGGGTAAGAAACTCCCTGTTTCTTTTGTAGTAATCCCACACTCCCTGTGCAAGGCTTTTATGGGAAAGGAAAAGCACTAATCTTTGTGTTTCAAATATGCCGTTATTCATTATTTATTCCTGTACCTTATAGCAAGCAAGTATTTCACCGAAATAGAGCGTATGATAATTTTTACGGTTGTAAACACCCTCTGCAATTTCATCTGCGGTATTATCGTCTGTCATATCACACTGAAGAAGTGTCTTACATTCAAAAACGTACATATTACCGTTTATATAAGGCACGCCGTTTTTTTCACCGTTACTTAAGGTAAAATTACAGTCCTTTATTTTATCCGTATCTCTTCCGGATTTTGTACCGCAATAGGCTAATCCCCTTGCGTATTCAGCGTTATCCACAGGAACACAAACGGTAAAATTTCCGTTTTTTTCAAGCATCTCCTTTGTAAACCTGCTCTGCCTTACGGGTACGATAAATACGGGACGATTCCAATAGTAATTTATTCCGCCCCAGCCTATTGTCATAGCGTTTACCCTCTCACCGTCTGCGGTTACCAAAAAAGCCCCGCCGTGGGTGAGTTGATTTTCAACGTTACCAATACATTCCTTATAAGATATTTCCTTTTTCATTTATATACTCCTTTTTTACCCTTACACACCGTAGGTTTATAATCAATTATATGCAAAGCGCGTATATTTTTTGACGGCAGTAAGGTATATAAGAGGGGCATGCCACGTACAAAAGCACGGACATGCCCTTTAAGACAATTTTTATAAAATCAGTCGAAGTAAACTGTTTTACCTGTCTTGGCAGATTCGTATATTGCGTCAAGTATCTGTGTTACAACGTATGCCTGCTCGGGAAGAACTGTGGGCTTTGTGCCGTTTTTAACTGCCTGGATCCACTGATAAGCCTCAAGAGCCTCAGGTGTATCAACTGCAGCATCATAGAAGGCAACCCCGCCCATCTGCTCGTATTTTTTAGAGTAAAGCTGACCGTTTTCTTCGCCGTTTACAACAAGACCGCCCTTTGTGGTTGCTCCTGCCTTTGTTCCGCAAAGAGTTGTACATGCCTCTGCCGTATCTGTCATATTAAGTGCCCAGCTTGATTCAAGAACGATAGTTGCACCGTTCTTCATTTTGATAAAGCCGAATGCACTGTCTTCAACAGTGAACTTTTCAGGATCCCAGGGACCCCATGCATTTGCTGCATTCTTTGTATCTGCAAGCTCTCTGTACGTTGAGCCTGTTACGCAATAGGGCTCGTAGTTGTTCATAAGCCAAAGAGTAAGGTCGAGAGCATGTGTTCCAATATCGATAAGAGGTCCGCCGCCCTGCTCATACTCATTGAGGAATACGCCCCAGGTGGGAACTGCCCTTCTTCTGAGCGCATGTGCCTTTGCAAAATAGATATCACCTAAATCACCTCTGTCGATAGCGCTCTTAAGCGTACGTGAAGAGGTATACTGCCTTGTCTGGTAGCCGATAGTAAGCATTTTTCCGCTTTCCTTGGCTGCATCAAGCATTTTCTTAGCCTCGGCAGGTGTTTTAGCCATAGGCTTTTCACACATAACGTGCTTTCCGCCGTAAAGGCATGCGCATGAAATTTCGCTGTGTGAACGGTTAGGCGTACATACGTGAACAACGTCTATTGCAGGGTCGTTTGCGATCTCCATATAGTCTGCACAAACCTTTGCGCCCTCAACGCCGTATTTTTTCGCCGCTTCCTGTGCTCTTTCAATAATAATATCACAAAAAGCAACGAGCTCAACATCGTTCGTAAGCTTTGCAAGTGAAGGAAGGTGCTTTCCTGTTGCTATTCCGCCGCATCCTACAACTGCAACTTTAAGTTTTGCCATAATTTATTCCTCCATATTTAAGATGAAGCATATAAAAGCCATAATGGCACGTGCTTCATTTTATAGATAAAGAATATCAGTCCTTCTTTGCCGCAAGAAGATCTCTTATTTCTGTAAGAAGCAGCTCTTCCTTTGTGGGAGCAGGCTCTGCAGGCTCTGCTGCAGCTGCCTCTGCTGCTGCCTTTTCCTCAGCTTCTTTTTCAGCTCTTCTCTTTTCTGCACTTTCTCTTGCTCTGTTCATTATTCTGACAACGATGAACAGTGTAAAGGCAACTATAAGAAAATCAATAAGATACTGCAAAAGATTGCCATATGTCATAGCGAGCTCTGCAACTGCGGGAGTTGTTTCTGTGGCTTCAACAGCCTCACGGAAAACAATCTTAAGCTCTGTAAAGTTCACCTTGCCCAAAACAAGTCCAAGGCAGGGAGTAATGATATCTGCAACAAAAGATGATACTATTTTGTTGAATGCAGTACCAATTACAACACCTATTGCCATGTCAATGAAATTTCCCTTTGTGGCAAAGTTCTTAAAATCCTGAAAAAATTTTCTCATATATCCTCCTACTTTTTTTCGACGCTCCAAACGTTTCTTTCTTTTCATCCTCCGCTTATCTCACGTCGAAGAGTATATCCGTATATTTAGGGAAAGGATAGAATTCATCGTCCATATTGCCCTCAATATCATCACATACACGACGTGTCCTTTCCATAATATTTAATATGTTGTCCCTGAAGTAGCATGCCTTTTCAAAGCTGTCGCTTATAGTCCTTGATACGTCAAGGGCTACGGTAAGCTCGTCTGCAAGGTCTATAAGCTCCTCAGAGAGATTATACATTGTGTTTATACGCTCCTCCAGCCTTGAGCCGATAATGCTTATACCTACGTTACTTACACCGTTTGCAGTATTGCAGTATTCCGCAATATTCTTCATAAGAGCGCCGTAAATGCTGTTTTTCACCATACTGTAAAGGCATTTTGCCTCTACGTTGGCTGTTTTAATGTATGCCTCCAGCATAATTTCATATCTTGCCTCAAGCTCTGCGTTGGAGAAAACATTGAACTTTTCAAACAGAAGCATATTCTTTTCATCCAAAAGGGACGCAACCGCATCCACGCTGTCTGCAATATTATGAAGACCGCGCCTTGAAGCCTCCTCACGCCATTCCTCCGAATAGTTGTTGCCGTTGAATATTATGCGTGAATGGTTTGTAAGTATTTCACTGATTACCTCCTGAGGAGTACGTCCGCCCTCAAGCTTGTCTGAAATATAATCAAATGAATCTGCGGCAATAGTATTAAGTATTATGTTTGCATCTGCAACAGACTGGGATGAGCCTACCATACGGAACTCAAACTTGTTGCCTGTAAATGCAAAGGGAGACGTTCTGTTTCTGTCCTCCGAGTCCTTCGTAAAGCGGGGAATCGATGCAACACCCGTATCAAATTTTACCCTTGCCCTGTTGTGCCTTTCGCTGGAGCAGGCATCGTAAAGAGCGTTTGTAATTGTTTCACCAAGATAAACGCTTATTATTGCAGGAGGTGCCTCGTGAGAGCCAAGGCGCAAATCGTTTCCGTAGGAGGCGGTGGCAAATCTCAAAAGGTCTGCATATTTATCAACGGCGCGGATAATACCCGACATTACAAGGGCAAATTCTATGTTTTCAGCAGGCTCACGGCCGGGCTCAAGCAGATTTACGCCGTTATCGGATACTATGGACCAGTTATTATGCTTACCGCTTCCGTTTATACCATCGAAGGGCTTTTCGTGAAGGAGGCATACAAGACCCTTTTCAAGGGCAACCTGCTGCATTATCTCCATTACAAGGTGATTTTGGTCCGTAGCAATATTGGCAATACTGAATATAGGCGCAAACTCGTGCTGTGCAGGAGCCGCCTCGTTATGCTCTGTTTTTGCAGAAATGCCAAGCTCGCAGAATTTCCTGTTGAGCGCCTGCATAAAATCTGTAACACGGGCATTAATGCTTCCAAAATAATGGTCGTCCATTTCCTGACCCTTTACGGCAGGAACACCTATAAGTGTGCGGCCCGTAAAAATAAGGTCGGGGCGCTTATCGTAATCCTCTTTTGTGATTATGAAATATTCCTGCTCAGAGCCTACGAAGGGGTTTACATTCTTAACGTCGCTATGACCCATAAGGCGCATAAGGCGTACGGCGCTTGCAGAAAGAGCATCCATGGAACGAAGGAGAGGCGTTTTCTTATCAAGTGATTCGCCTGTATAGGAACAGAACAGTGTGGGGATATAAAGTATTTTATTTCTTACGAATGCAGGCGACGTGCAGTCCCATGCGGTATAGCCTCTTGCTTCAAATGTTGCCCTGAGGCCGCCTGAGGGGAAGCTTGACGCATCCGGCTCACCCTTTACAAGATTCTTGCCGGAAAACTCCATTATTACTCTGCCATCTGATGTTTGGGAAAGAAAGGAATCGTGCTTTTCAGCTGTTTTTCCTGTCATAGGGATAAACCAATGGGAATAATGAGTTGCTCCCTTTGAAATAGCCCAATCCTTCATTGCGTTGGCAATAACGTCTGCCGTTGAACGACTTAAGGTTTCATGATTTAATACAGCAGACTGCCATGCATTATAAATAGCCTTAGGCAATCTTTCACGCATAACAGAATCATTAAAAATCATGGAGCCGTATATACCGGCTAAAGTTTCGTTTTCCACGTTATATTCCTTCCCTTTTACTACTTATATTATATTGAATACATTATTTTTTTAATTATACCCACTCCCGGGGTTATTGTCAATAATATACATAATTCCCTATTGCTTTTAACGCATAACTTTTTTATTTTTTTGCTACAATATAACCATGACTTGCTTTTTTACTTAAAGATGCTTATACTGTTGATATACTTACAAGCAGTAAAAAAGAGGTTTTGTATGACTGATAAGCAGGATAATTCTATTGATACCTATATGTTGGACGCCTATGATCCGGCCTCTGCAACGGCTCTCATAAAGAAATTCCTTGAAAAGCGCCATTTATACCAATCTGCAATACGCGAATTAAACACGAAGCTGGAAATACTGGATGACGATTTCAGTGTAAAATACACCTATAACCCTATACACCACATTGAGCACAGGCTTAAAACGCCTAAAAGCATTCTTGATAAGGCTATGCGCAAGGGTATAGACCCGTTGAAGGACGATATTGACGCTATAACGGATATTGCGGGAATAAGGGTAATATGCAATTACAGAAGCGACGTATACGCTGTTGAGGAGCTTTTATCAAGGCAGAGCGATATAAAAATAATCCGGAGGAAGGATTATATTAAAGCTCCCAAGTCAAGCGGATACAGAAGCCTTCATCTTCTGGTAGAGGTGCCTGTATTTCTTTCCGACGGTGTTACAGCGGTTATTGTTGAGGTACAGCTCAGGAGTATTGCTATGGATACGTGGGCAAGCCTTGAGCACGAGCTTAAATACAAGCGCCACGTACAGCTTCCCTATCATTTTCAGAAGAAGCTGAGGGACTGCGCACAGCGAATGGAAAAAATAGATATGGAGCTTCAGCACCTTCACGACCTTATGACAAACAGCAAGGATAACGAATATAATAACGGAGAAAGCCATGAAAAGAAATGAAATAGACAAAAAATTCCAATGGGATTTTTCCCACATTTACAAGGATAAAGAGGCCTGGGAGAAGGCAATGGCCGATGCCGAGGAGGCAATAAGCGCCGTAGCCGCTCTTGCAGGCACCCTTGCATCCTCAAGAGAGGCGTTCAAAAACGTACTTACCTCCTCCATGGATGCCATAAAGGCAGTAGAGCTCCCCTATATTTATGCCTCCCTTCACAAATCGGCGGACGGTTCTAACCCCGAATATCAGGAAATGGACGCAAGGGGAACAAGCCTTATAGTAAGGCTAAACACCACTCTTTCATTTTTAAGCCCGGAAATACTTTCTATACCCGAGGATTCTCTTAACGAGTGGATGAGCTATGACGATATGGCAACCTACCGCCATATGATAGACGATATAACGCGCTCACGCAGGCACACCCTTGATGCAGAGCGTGAAAAAATGCTTGCCCTGCTTGGAGATGCCGCGCAAACGCCTAACGATGCATACGAGGCGTTTACAAACGTAAACCTTGAGCTTCCCGTAATACACGGGGATAATGGCGAGGAGATAAGGCTTACAAAGGGTAATTTTTCAATTTTCAGGGAAAGCCGCTTAAGAAACGTACGTAAAGAGGCATTTGAGGCAATGTTCGGTACCTATAAAAAATACGAGGACACCTTTGCAGCTCTTTACAGCGGCGCAGTAAAGCTGGACTCATATTTCGCATCAATGAGAAATTACAATTCCTCCTGTGAGGCGGCCCTTGATTCCGGCAACATACCTGTAAGCGTGTACGACAGCCTTATAACCGCGGTACACAACAAGCTTTACGCAATGAGAAAATACCTGGAGCTTCGTAAAAAGGCTCTGGGCAACGAAAATATAGACGTTTTCGACCTTTATACCCCTATGGTTGAGGATGTTGATTACCCCATGCCCTTTGAAAACGTGCACGGGCTTTTAAGGGAAGCCCTTGCTCCCCTGGGTGAGGATTACCTTGTGCTTTTGGACAGGGCGTTCGAAGAAAACTGGATGGACGTTTACGAAAACGACGGCAAGCGCAGCGGAGCCTTCTCCTGCGGTGTGTACGGTGTGCATCCCTACGTGCTTTTGAATTATACGGATACCCTGGATGACGCATTTACGGTAGCCCATGAGCTTGGCCACGCAATGCATTCCTATATTTCGGATAAAACGCAGGATTTTGTAAACCACGATTATACGATAACTGTTGCAGAGGTTGCCTCCACGGTAAACGAGGTATTGCTTACCATGCATCTTCTTAAAACAGAAAAGGATACAAGGCGCAGAGCCTATATACTCAACCACTTTCTTGAGGGCTTCAGAACAACTCTTTTCAGGCAGACCCTTTTTGCAGAGTTTGAACGCCGCGCTCACGAGCTTTACGAGGAGGGCCAGCCCCTTACTGCAACCGTGTTAAACAGCCTTTACCACGACCTTGAAGCCCTATATTACGACGGTATAGGTATAAACGAGCTTATAGATATAGAGTGGGCATATATCCCTCATTTCTACCGTTCATTCTACGTATACCAGTATGCAACGGGCTTCTCATCCGCAGTTGCCATTGCAAAAAATATACTTGAAACAGGAGAAGCCTCGGGATACCTTAAATTCCTTACCACAGGCGGAAGCGATTACCCCTTAAACGAGCTTAAGCTTGCAGGTATAGACCTTACAGACCCGAAGACTGTGGAAAACGCACTTGAGGTATTTTCACAGACCGTTGACGAGCTTTGGGAGATTATAGGGTAAGAAATCATACAACAAAAAGGATAAAAAATCAAACTCATAGAAAGATGGTAGACTCTCTTTGTGTCTACCATCTTTTTACCATTATACCTGTACAGTATAACACTTTTACTTTGTTATTTACTTTTAGTAAGTACCAATACATCTTTTTTAATACCACTACCGTTACTAAAAACCACAACAAATAAGGATAGAAAAAGAATGTTTTCTATACCATTACGGTTCACAATCATTTAAAATTTTCACTTTTTCACTCCTGTAACTATACCTTTTCACGTACCATCTAGATTTCTCTGTTATTTTCTTATTATGAGATATCGCATTTGCCTCATACATAGAGAAACCTATTAAAAAAGCAAAAATTGGCAAGCCTAACTGTACTGCCGAAAACATCACTATTGTAATTGTAATTGCGTACGCCATATTAAATGTGCGAAATAAATATCTAAAAACACTTACAATCAATATAACTCCAAAAACTCCCATTTCATACAATAAAGTTCCGTAACCACTCATAATACGAATACCCGGCATACCTTCATATACGAATCCATGAGGTATTCCAAAATTTTTAAAGAAACTTTCTACGGCAAATATAATAGCATTCACTCTCGCTATAATACTTTCATCCTTCAAAAGCGCTAACGGATTCGTAACTGCTAGCTTTATAAGATGTGGAAATCTTCCAGTCATAAATGTTATAATGACAAAATAAAGTATCGGCAAACAAATTATAAGTACTCCTAAAACAATAATTAACGGAAGAAATTTCTTGTTTTTTATTGAGTTCACAATATAATTTATTAATACACAAATAAAAAATACACCCAAATAAACTATTGTTACCGAAGACTGTGCCAAGAATACAATCTGAAATAATGAAAGAGCTATATACAACCACTTTCTTGTTTTAAACTTTTGCGCAATAATAATAAAAAAGAAACAAACGACCCCGTAAAAAGACGGTTCTGAAGCAAGAGAACAAACACCCCTATTATCTGTTGTTCTGAATCCAGAAACAATTATACCCAAAAACGAACGATCTATTAAAAGTTGTACTAAACCAACAATTAACCAAATCCAACAAAACAATTTTATTGTCTTTTCAAACAATCCATTATGTCGTTGTATGCATAAATATGTAGCAATTGAAACAACAAAAATACTGACGTAATTATAACTAGCACGCAAAACATGAAAAATTGATTCATTTTTTAGTAGGGCAACAATTATGAATACAACCGATAAACACAAAAGTAAAATCGGAACTTTAGCAACAAATATCAATTTTTTTAATCGATTACTCTCTTTTAGATATTTCTTTTCTGCAAAAAGATATAATAATAAATACAAGACCGCAATACCTGCAACATATACTTGCATATCTGTACCAAAATTAAATACACCTAACGTTATATAAGGAAACCAACAAAAAAAATAAAATAAAATCTCTACAATATCCAAAACATCAATATTTTTTTTAGAAAAAAAACATTCCAATTTTATGCACTTTAAAAAGGTTCTAATCTTTTCAGCACTTATTATCCTCATTTGCATCCCCTCTCTTAACCACTATTTGGATATTATTTTTATATAACTAATATTTTAGCATTATAAGACTAATGAGTCAACAGTATAAGACTAACTATTTTGTCAAAAGTATATTAAAATAGTTGTATAAGACTAAAAAGGTATAGAGTATGATTGTTGGAGAAAGAATAAAGGTTTTGAGAGAAAAGAGCGGATTTACACAAAATTCGCTTGCTGAGAAGGCTGGTATATCTCAAACACATCTGCGCCGTGTTGAACTTGGGCAAGCCGATATAACAGTAGGTCATCTGCAATTAGTATGTGATGCCTTAGGTATTTCAATAAAGGATTTTTTCAACGTCAACAATGAAGCTGATGAATTAGTATCTGTGCTTTCAACATTATCGCCTAAACAAAAAAAGCTTTTAATCGACTTTCTGAAAAGTCTTCAATAACAAAAAACACGGCTTGAAAACATTCAAACCGTGTTTTTTTAACAGAAAAATGATGGTAGACACCAAAAGTCTACCATCATTTTATATGAAATGCAATAAAATAAAAGCCGGAAAGAGAAACAATTTCAAAAACGAGCCTGACAAAAACGGTCACAAAAAGATTGGCATTCTCTTTCAGAAACAGAATCGTATTTTACTGTTTTCACAGAATATTCCTGATTTATTTTTTCAGGCCCAATTTTTCGACGGATTCATCACGCATCTTGTATTTGAGTATCTTACCTGCAGCATTCATGGGGAATTCCTTGACAAAAAGGAAGTATTTGGGAACCTTATGTCTGGCAATAGATGCATTGCCGAATTCCTTCATTTCATTTTCGTCTGCGGTTTCGCCCTTGTGGAGTATCACCCATGCACAGCATTCCTCGCCGTATTTCTCGTCGGGAACGCCGACTACCTGAACGTCGCGAACCTTGGGGTTGGTCAAGTAGAACTCCTCGATCTCACGGGGATAGAGGTTCTCACCGCCGCGGATTATCATATCCTTGAGTCTGCCGGTTACCTTATAGTAGCCGTCTGCTGTTCTCATACAGATATCTCCTGAATGAAGCCAGCCGTCTGCGTCGATTGCCTGAGCAGTTGCCTCGGGCATTTTGTAATAGCCCTTCATAATGTTAAATCCGCGGGCTACGAATTCTCCGCTTTCACCGTCGGGGAGCTCCTTACCTGTTTCAGGATCGATTATCTTACATTCAACACCGGGGAAGGCGCTTCCGACAGTTTCTACACGGTGATCAAGATCCTCGTTGACCTCGCCCATGGTACAGCCGGGAGATGCCTCTGTCTGACCGTAAACCGAGATAATCTCACGCATATTCATTTCAACGGATGCGCGGCGCATCAGATCGGCGGGGCAGTTTGCGCCTGCCATAATACCGGTCCTCATATAAGAGAAGTCTGTCTTCGCAAAATCGGGGTGGCCGAACATAGCAATAAACATAGTAGGTACGCCGTTAAAGCAGGTAATATGCTCATCGTTTACACAGGCA
>SVGI01000070.1 GCA_015056385.1 Clostridiales bacterium | reverse complement strand
CCGCCCCGAAACTGCACAGGGTATATTCGTTAACTTCAAAAACGTTCAGAGAACAACACGTAAGAAAGTACCCTTCGGTATTGCACAGATAGGTAAATCCTTCCGTAACGAAATCACTCCCGGAAACTTTACGTTCCGTACACGTGAATTCGAGCAGATGGAGCTTGAGTTCTTTTGCAAGCCCGGTACAGACCTTGAATGGTTTGATTATTGGAGATCATTCGCACGTGAATGGCTTACATCCCTTGGTATGAATATGGATTCTATCCGCTTCCGTGATCACGCAAAAGAGGAGCTTTCGCACTACTCCAATGCTACAACAGATATAGAATACCTCTTCCCCTTCGGTTGGGGTGAGCTTTGGGGTATTGCAGACAGAACAGACTTCGACCTTAAGCAGCACACACAGCATTCAGGAGAAAACCTTGACTACGTAGATCCGTACACAAACGAAAAGTACGTTCCCTACTGTATTGAGCCCTCCCTCGGCGCAGACAGAGTTGCTTTGGCCTTCCTTTGCAGTGCATACGATGAGGAAACCCTTGAGGATGGCTCCGAAAGAACCGTTCTTCATCTCCATCCTGCGCTTGCACCTTACAAGGCTGCAGTTCTTCCCCTTTCAAAGAAGCTTTCCGAGGGCGCAGAGGAGCTTTACCACACTCTCCTCAAGCACTTCCCTGCTGAATATGACGAGGCAGGTAACATCGGTAAGAGATATCGCCGTCAGGACGAAATCGGTACTCCCTTCTGCATCACATACGACTTTGATTCTCAGGAGGATAAGTGCGTAACCGTAAGAGAGCGCGATTCCATGGAGCAGGTTCGTATTCCCATTGACGAGGTTGTAAGCTGGATTAACGAGCGTATTAAGTTCTGATTATTATAATGTATAGAAAAAGCCCTGTACATTTTTTCGTACAGGGCTTAATTTTTTTGGGTTAAATCCGTATTATTTGTTTGTATAAAAATCGGTAACCGCATTAAAGAATGCGTCGATATTATTCCATGATGATTTAGGAGGTATATCGCAGCCTGAAGAAATAAGGAAGTTGGGATATTTATCACACAGGGATTCCATAAGAGCAAGGGTTTCATTCCTTATAGATTCCTCTGTTCCGTTACAGAACTGTGAAACAGGATCTATATTACCCATAGCAACTACATCCTCGGGGATACGCGCCATCATATCTGCCATAGATATTGAGTTGCCGAAATGGTATGCCGCAGCACCTACGCTGAGTATAGAATCTATCGTCTGTAAAGCGCTGTCGCCGCAGTTGTGGTAAATAACCGCAAATTCATCATCCTGCACAGCATCAATAATCTGCTTTACGTAGGGGGCTGCAAATTCCGCCGCCATATCCGGTGATAAAAGACCCATAACAGGCTCTGCCATAACAACACCGTTTGCTCCGGCCTTTTTATATGCTGTAATATACTCGATAAGAAATTTGGTTGCCTTCTCCATTACTGTTTTAACCATATCCGGCTCAACGTAGCAATTTACGAGAGTTTCCGTAACGTCCATAAGCCTTCCTGCCAGGGAAAACGGCCCTATAACACCTGCAAATACCGGCCTGTCTGTTATAAGCTTACACGCTTTTTCTATTGCTTCAATATATACGTTTGTTCTTCCTGCACCAATTTCGGGGATACTCAAATCCTCGGCCTCCTCCTGTGACGTAACAAGAGCACCTATAATAGTAGGAACCTCCGTATCCGAAAATCTTACCTGTGCGCCAAACGCCTCGGCTTCAACAGAAAGGTCCATCATACTGACAGCTGCCGCAGAATCAACTCTATCAGCCACAGCCTTCATACCCTTTGCCTGAAGCTCTGATGACGCAATAAGCTCTTTTACCGTTACACCGAGAAGTGAAACGCAGGGAAACGAAAGTATAGGCATACTTTTTTTAACCCTTGAATTACGGAGCTCTTCAATCCAGTTTTTCATATTCATATATGTATCCTCCAATAAAAGGAAAATTTTTTACCGCATATTTTATTGTGTTTTTACAAACATTTATTCTAACGAATGTTATATAGTAAATTTTTATCCTTTGTTGTTTATAGAATATACTTTATAGTTTTATCGGATTATTCCGATTCACAGTAAAGTATACCATCCTTGGCAAAGCAACCTCTAACATTCGTTATAATGTTTAACGGAGCTTTTTTATCAGTTCTCACCTGAATATACTCTGCGGAATAGCCCTCTGTGTACACGCCCTTAACCGTTTCGAATATCACCTCAAGGCCGGCATTGATTTTCTTTGCCAAATATTCATTTGTAACGGATAAAGCACACTCCTCAAGCATATGTACACGCTGTGATTTTACAGATTTAGGTACAGGCTGAAGCCTTTTCGTTGAAATCATACGCTCTGCCGCAGTACCCTTACGCGGTGAATACGGAAAAACATGGGTACGTAAAAAGCCTGCTTTTTTTACAATTTCACAGGTTTTTGCAAAGTCCTCCTCTGTTTCACCGGGAAAGCCTACAATAACGTCCGTAGTAATTCCGGGCATATCAAAATACTTATTAAGCCTGTTTATACACTCCATAAACTCATCGGAGGTATAATGCCTGTTCATAAGCTTTAATATTCTGTCGCTTCCGCTTTGAAGAGAAATGTGAAAATGGGGGCAAAGCGCTTTGACCTTGGATGCTCTGTATGCAAACTCGTCAGTTATAATAGCAGGATCCAGGGAGCCTATTCTTATACGCATATCCGAGCATACACCTGATATTTTTTCAAGAAGCTCTATAAGAGATGTACCTGTGTCGTTACCGTATGCATTAAGGTCTATACCCGTAAGGACGCTTTCGCATATACCCAAATCCCTCTGCTTTTTAATCTCTGAAAGTATATCCTCCTCGCGTCTGCTTACTGATCGGCCACGAACGTAAGGAATTATACAGTATGAGCAGAAATTATTGCATCCGTCCTGTATTTTCACCTGTGCGCGTGTTCTTACAGAGGGAACAACTATACCCAATTCATCGTACCCCTCAAAAATACACTTTTTTTCCTTTATTTTGTGCTCGTTGATATATTCGTCTATTACACGGGCAACAGTAGATTTTTCGCGGTTTCCTATTAAAATATCGGCATTTTCAGGCTTACCCTCCATCTCCCCTGCGCATCCGACAAAAACAATGCAGGCATCCGGAGACAATTTTCGTGCCTTTGCTATCATCTGGCGGGATTTTGCAACGGCAGTATTGGTAACTGCACAGGAATTTATAACGTAGACGTCAGCTGCGCACAATCCTGTTGCCACCTCATATCCACGCTCCGACAATATCCTTGCCATAGCATCACTTTCGTATTGATTGGTTTTACAACCAAGTGTAATTACAGATACCTTCATTGAATAAATCTTCCGCTTAATTATCTGCGCGCCTTGCCGTAAGAACGCACCAGCCATTCATTTCTCTCGTTTTATCAACGGCAAAGGAGTTTTTCTCAAGAGCTGCAACAACATCATCCAGCCTTTCGGATATTATTCCCGAGGCAATAAATACAGATTCCCTGTTTTTAAGGAGATTCTTTACAGCGGGGGTAAGCATAATTATTACGTCCGCCATTATATTTGCCACAACAACGTCTGCCCCATCGATTTTATCGCAGACCTCTCTTTCAAGTATATCCCCAACTATTACCTCGTACTTATCATCCGGAATACCGTTAAGGCTCATATTTTCAGGGACTATCTCGTTTGCGTTAGGGT
>SVGI01000069.1 GCA_015056385.1 Clostridiales bacterium | reverse complement strand
CAAAGTTATACTCACAAGAAATAAGGCGTTTCATTGGGTTTTACCTCCAAAATCAAATTATTGGAAGTATCGTAAGCGTGGGTTTTTGTAGTGGTATCTTTAACTAAGTGAAACCCCCGATTCCCATTTTGAAATCGCGGTACGAGATACAAAAAGGGCCTCTGCAAGCTCCTCCTGCGTAAGACCCCTCTGCTTTCTTAATTTTTGAAGTTTTTCGTTAAAATCCACTGTTTTATCTTTCGTAATTTTTTTATCAGCCTATATTGGCAAAATACTCCTCCAGGGTAAGCTTGCTGTCGTACACTTCCTTTGCAAGCTCCTCACCTAAATATCTAAAATGCCAGGGCTCATAGGTTATACCTGTAATAGCTGTTTTTCCTGTGGGATAACGCACTATAAAGCCGTATTTCCAGCTGTTTTTACCAAGCCAGCTGTACATACTGTAGCTTCCTCCCAGGTCTACGGCAAGCCCCAAATGATGCTCGCTTGTACCGGGAATTGCCACAGATAAGCCTACGATTTCCTCCGCTCTTTTTTTACTGTAACCTGCCTTTATGTGCTGCTGTACTCTTTCATCCCATATTTGCTGCTGGGACACTATATCCCTGTACGCAGAATTTATCATGCAGGAATAGCCCGCCTTACGGCATGCCGCAAGCATTTCCGCAAGAGCGTCGTAACAGGTTATATCCACCAATTTCCCCTCTATCTCAACAAGCATAGCCTCATAATCATTAGGCACGCTGTTCCACTTGTTTACAAAGGGCGCATATGCGCCGTCAGAATCAAAATACCGCTTTATTCCGCCTATTTCAACCATACCTCTTGCAGCGGAGCCATCCTCGGTAAAGTAATATCTTTGCTCTGACGTATTAAGCCACCCGTAATAAAGCTTGCCGTCCTCCTCGATATAATACGTTTTTTCATCAAGCTCGAGAAAGCCCGTAAGCATTTTACCTGCATTATCAAAATAGTAGCGGTCCGAATCATAATCCAACCAGCCAACGTGCATAAAGCCGTCTTCATTAAAATAGTATTTCGCACCGTCAAACTCAAGCCAGCCTGTGTGTATTTTGCCGTTATCACCGAAATACGCCTTACCCTGCGGAAGATGGAGCCAGCCTGTAAGCATTTCACCGTTTACGTCAAAGCAGTATTTACTATCCCCTATCAGAGTAAGCCCTGTAAGCATTATACCCTGCTCATCAAGATAATAGGTATTGGAATCCAACGTTATAAAGCCGTAGCACCTTTTACCGTCCTCACCGTGGTAATACCGCCCGCTATCGCTTTCAAGCCAGCCTGTGTGCATAACGCCATCCTCGGCAAAGAAGTACGTATCCCCGTTAATTTCCATAACGCCCGTTTGAGGTGTTCCGTAATAATCAAGATAAAACCTATTACCCTCTTCATCGGTGTACATACCCTCACGACTGAGGAATCCGACGTTAAACACCCAATACATAAGGATAAACGCAACGGATATTAAAATTGCGCTCAAACATATATAAACAATAGTATTTTGTGATCTTTTGCTCATTTTCTACCCTTTTATCTGTACGAATCCTAACAATTTTACCACAAATCGCAAAAACACGCAACGTCAGATAAGAGTTAGATTACAATTACTCATTTCGCCTACGCAGGTTTTCGTATATGTATTACATCACAACTATACCATGAATTTTACCAATTCAGACGTTAAGAGAAACGCACTTTAGATTGATGACTTTTTTACTGTAAAACGTTACATTGTTTGCGTTGTAAAAAATATAAACACCGCGAAAATATCCCAGAAAATGTCGGAAAATATTGTAGGTTGACTTATTATTTATATTATGTTATAATGGACATAAGTATATCAAATTACAGGTACGTATAGTAATCAGAATACAAAGGAGTTTACATTGATTCTGGGATTACACCATTTCTCGATAATCGCAAGCTCGGAGGCTTCGGTAGAGTTTTATAAGAAGCTTGGCTTTAAGGAAACGTTCCGCAAGCTGAGAGCATACGATACCGTAGTGCTTATGGAGAGCATGTGGGAAAACGGCGGTAAATCAAAACACAGCTCCAACGTTCAGCTTGAGATATTTATCGACCCGAATCACCCCAAGCGTGCCACAAGCCCTGAAAATTTAGGGGTACGTCATCTGGCGCTAAGAGTAGAAAGCATTGAAAAAGCAGCAGAACAATTATGCTTACAAATCGGCCCTGTTATGAGTGATTGGGTAGGTATAAGATTTGCCTTTACGGCAGACCCGGACGGGCTGCCTATTGAGCTGCGCGAAGGATAAGCGCTGGTATTTCAACATCAACGCACATAGGGATACAAACAAAGATTTCGTTATATAGGTGGATACAAGATGGTTTTTTTATGGATTGTTTTAGGCATAATTGCTTCTATGGCGGTTATTCTGGCTGTTGCAGCTATCATCAGCAGGCCCGGCAGTGTTTACGCAAACAAGCCCGATGAGAAAAACCCTATGGAGGGAAAAACCGTACGGTTTGTTGAAAACAAGGATGAAAAAATGAATGCCGACGGTATGTGCGGTCATCTTGAGGCTATTGGTGAGGTAAATCACAAGGCATCATTCTATGAAAAATTCGTAAAGCGTATTATTGACATTGTTCTTTCATTCTTTGGCCTTGTAATACTCTCCCCTGTATTTATTGCACTCACCGTTTGGATTATCATTGATGATCCCGGCCCCGTATTCTTTACACAAAAGAGGCTCGGAAAAAACAAGCAGTATTTTAAGCTTCACAAATTCCGCAGTATGAAAATGTGTACTCCCCACGATAAGCCTACCCACATGCTTGAAAATCCCCAGCAATATATCACAAGAGCAGGAAAATTCATACGCTCACACAGCCTTGACGAGCTTCCGCAGATATGGGATATATTTATCGGAAATATGAGTGTTATTGGCCCCAGACCCGGGCTCTGGAATCAGGATATACTAGTTGCAGAGCGTGATAAATACGGCGCAAACGATATAAAGCCCGGCTTAACAGGATGGGCACAGATTAACGGCCGGGATGAATTGGAGATCCCTGTAAAAGCAAGGTTAGACGGCGAATACGTAGAAAAATTAGGGCTTAAAATGGATATTAAATGCTTTTTGGGCTCCCTTCACGTAATCAAGGGTGATAAAAGCGTTGTAGAAGGCGGCACAGGTGAAATGAATAAGGCTGATGCATCCGAATCCCAGCAGAAAGAGGCCGATGAAGAATGAAAAAGATACTAATTACAGGCGCAAACAGCTATATCGGTACTTCTTTCGAAAAATACATAAACGAAAATTATTCCGATAAATATACAGTTGATACCGTGGATATGATAGACGGCACCTGGCGTGAAAAGGATTTTTCATCGTATGATAGTGTATTTCACGTGGCCGGTATTGCGCATCAAAAGGAAACCAAGGAAAACGCACCTCTTTACTATAAGGTCAACAGAGACCTTGTTATAGAAGCAGCTAAAAAAGCAAAAAATGACGGAGTGAAGCAATTTGTGTTTCTCAGTTCCATGAGTGTATACGGAATGGAAACAGGTGTTATCACAGAGGATACTCTCCCCTCCCCTAAAAGCAATTACGGGAAATCAAAGCTTCAGGCCGAGGAAGAGCTTGATAAGATACAGTCCGAAGGCTTTGTCATAGCAAAAATACGTCCGCCTATGGTTTACGGTGAGGGCTGCAAGGGTAACTATCAGACACTCATTAAGATCGCAAGAAAGCTTCCCTTCTTCCCTGATTACGAAAATCAACGCAGTATGATCCACATCGATAAT
>SVGI01000016.1 GCA_015056385.1 Clostridiales bacterium | reverse complement strand
GAGGCAGGCGTGCCCTTCCTTTCCATAAGCGGCTCGGACTTCGTTGAAATGTTTGTTGGCGTAGGCGCTTCAAGAGTAAGAGATCTTTTCCAGCAGGCAAAGAAGCTTTTGCCCTGCATTATCTTCATTGACGAAATTGACGCAGTAGGCAGACAGAGAGGCACAGGCCTCGGCGGCGGACACGATGAAAGAGAGCAGACATTGAATCAGCTCCTTGTAGAGATGGACGGCTTTAACGTTAACTCCGGTCTTATTATAATTGCCGCTACAAACAGAGCGGACATTCTTGACCCTGCCCTTACACGCCCGGGAAGATTCGACAGAACGATTTACGTAAACGTTCCCGACGTAAAGGCACGTGAAAAGGTATTGTCCATTCACTCAAAGAACAAGCCTCTTGAGCCTGACGTAAAGATGGAGGTTCTGGCAAGAATGACTCCCGGCTTTACACCTGCCGATCTTGAAAACATAATGAATGAGGCTGCTATTCTTGCCGCAAGGGATAACGAAAAAACAATCTCAATGGTTAAAATTGAAGAGGCCATTAAGCGCGTTGAAATCGGACCTGAAAAGAAGAGTAAGCTTGTTACAGAGAGAGACAGAAAGCTTGTTGCATATCACGAGGCAGGCCATGCTATCGTTGCAAGATTCTCCAGGTATGCAGATCCCGTAGCTGAAATTTCAGTAGTGCCCCGCGGCCCTGCCGGCGGATACACTCTTCAGCTTCCCGAGGAGGATAAGAGCTTTATTTCAAAGAGTGAGCTTCTTGATAAGATAACAGTTTGCATGGGCGGCCGTGTTGCCGAGGCTCTTACAATGAGCGACATAAGCACAGGCGCATCAAACGATATTCTTCAGGCTACAAGCATAGCAAGAAGAATGGTTATGGAATTCGGTATGAGTGAGGATATCGGTCCTATCAATTATGACGATTCTGCTCACGAGATATTTATAGGCAGATCCTTTGGCGAAACAAAGAGCTACAGCGAAACTACTGCTGCCAGAATTGATGAAGAAATCAAAATGATCGTTTCCAATTCCTACAAGGAGGCAGAGCGTATTTTGAGAGAAAACATAGGCAAGCTTCACGAGATTGCGGCTGTTTTGATTCAGAAGGAAAAGATTACAGGCGAAGAATTCAAGGCGTTCTTTGCAGAGCTTGTACAGGAGGCAGACGAAGCTGATTTTGATACAGAGGAAGCAGTATCTGCCGAGGCGCCTGTATCAGATAACTGATTGTTAATAGGCTATAATACCGCAGGATGATTTATTTGTCCTGCGGTATTAAGGCAGAATTTATAGATTCTTAATTTGACTTTTACTGCGATGTTGACTATATTTTTAGTATAATCAATATCGGAGTTGTTTGTGTTTTATACACGGTATATCATTTTGGATATACAAAAGTCGGAATTTCCATTGTAAATAACTCAACCTGGATTTGGAGGAATATATAGTGTCGGACAAAAACTTCCCGCCATCAAACGGTTCAGACAATAAGCCCAGACGCAGGGCGGAGGCTGTCCGTAAGGAAGAGCCTGAAAATAAATTTACGGATACTGTAAGCAGGGCTGCAGAGTGGATTAAAAAAACTGCTGTTAACGTGTTTGCGTATGTGAAAAAATATTCTATAAGTGCTATTGCATGGATAAAAAAGAATTCAGTTAAGGTATGGGCATGGGTTAAAAAGGCTGCCGATAAGGTATGGGCATGGGTTAAAAAGGCTGCCGATAAGGTATGGCAGGCTGTATTTATTCCTTGCGGAGCCTTTTTTGCAAGGTGCTATAAGGCGGTTGCTGAGTACTTAAAGGAAACGAAGGCAAGATTTGCCGATTATAAAAAATCAAAGGCCGATTCCAAAAAAGAAAAGGCATTACCGAAGAAGGAAGAGCCTGCCTTTGATAACGTGTCCTATACAGAGGAAAGCCATAGGAGGGAGGCTTCAGATGCCTCTGCCATTGATGGGCTGAATTTTATAGGTGATGATACGGATTTTCCGTATAATGATGAGGTCTCGGCAGTAACCCCGGAGGAGCCTCAACCTTCATTACCTGAAGAAAAAGAAGGCATAATGAACAAACCAAAGAAAAAACAGGAAAAGAAATCGCTTGCCCGTAAAAAGGAAGAGGTTGTAGAAATAATAAGCTCTGACGATTCCTCTGCCCTTTGGAACAAGAATCGCAGGCCGTTCTTCGTATCCTCAATACTTGTATCCATAATCAGAGTATGTGTAATACTGGTGTTTATTGCAGGCTTTGTAGGCTTAGGCGTTGCAGGCGGTGTTTTGAGAGCCTATATTTCATCTACCCCTGAGCTTGATATAGACGACCTTACCTCCGTAGAGGAAACCTCGTATATTTACGATATTAACGGTGAGGTTATCTGCCCTTATTACGGCCTTGAAAACAGGGAATGGGTAAGCCTTGAGGAAATTCCTCAGACACTTATCAATGCATTTATTGCCTCCGAGGACGAAAGCTTCTACGAGCATCCCGGATTTAACATAAGACGTCTTGTTGCTTCTGCTATTCAGACCTTTACAGGCGGCAACGTACAGGGCGGAAGTACAATTACACAGCAGCTTTTGAAGATGACTGTGCTTACCTCCGAGCAAACCTATAAAAGAAAGCTCCAGGAAATCTACCTTGCAACCCAGCTTGAAAAGGAATACACTAAGGACCAGATTCTTGAGTGCTACCTTAACGAGGTTCCTATGGGCGGACTTATATACGGCGTTAAGATAGCGGCGGAGGATTATTTCGGTAAGGAATTAAGCGAGCTTGACCTAAGAGAGTGCGCTATGCTTGCAGGCCTTATACAAAGCCCGGACTACTACCATTTGAGAAAGAATTTTACCTCTGTTGAGGATGGCGGCAGGGAAGAGCCTGAAAGAAACTACAAGCGCGCAAACTACGTTTTGTATCAGATGTACAGCTGTGATTTCATAACTCAGGAGGAGTATGAAGCGGCGTATTTCGATTTAGGCAACATTGAGGAAATAGAGTTCGAGGTTAAGGCAGAGGGTAAGACAAGCGATTATCCCTGTAAGTATTATCTGGATTACGCTATAAACGACCTTATCTCACAGATAATGGAGCTTAATGAATGTACAAGGTCAGAGGCCCAGACGTTTATACGTACCTCAGGTCTTAAAATATACACGGCTCTTGATATATCAAAGCAGGAGGCTGTTGAGCAGGTAGTGTATAACTATCCTATGTCCAAGCTTCCCTCATATTCAAATAAGGGTAATTCTGTAAGCGTTAACGGTATTCCTCAGCCCCAGATGACCTGTGTCATAATGGATAACGAAACAGGCTATCTTGTTGCCATTGTAGGCGGTAAGCAGGAGCCCGAGGTACAGATGGGCCTCAACAGAGCATACAACTCCCTGCTGCCCATGGGTTCAGCTATAAAGCCTATTGCCGTATACGGTCCCTTCGTTGAATTGGGCGCCCCCGGCGGTATGGTTATAAACAATATTCCTACGGCTATTAAGGGTTGGAGGTCAAAGCTTGGCTTTCCCTACAACCACGGAAGCGGTAAGTACACAGGCCCCACGTCTATATCCTACGCAATGGTAAACTCACTTAATATTCCTGCGGCAAGAGTGCTTCTGGAGCGTGTATCCATTGCAAACTCCCAGTATTATCTGAGGAAAATGGGTATTTCGGAAAACGCAATCCCCAGCGAGCCTTCAGACCTTTCATTAGGCTCAGGCGGTACCTCTGTTCTTGAATCTGTAGCGGCATATACACTCTTCACAAACGGCGGCTCATACATCGAGCCTGTCTCCATACGCTACGTTGAGGATATAGACGGCAACGAGATCCTGAATAATGAAACTCCCGTAAAGCACGAGGTTTTCAGCGAATCTACAGCATTCATTATTTCTCAGTGGATGGTAAGAGTCGCCAACATGAACAGCATTAAGCTTTCCTACAATTCAGGTATTCAGTTCGCCGTTAAAACAGGTACAAACGAGGAAAGAAGCGTTGGTATGGTTGGCTTCTCACCCTATTATACGTGCCGTGTATGGGTTGGTCATGACGATTACGGCCCCAAATTCTCCGGCTCCGTTTCATCTGCAACATACTGTTCACCTATATTCAAAAAGCTGATGGAGGCTGTACACGAGGGTAAGGAGGCAAAGAAGCTGTTTGACAAAACTCCCGAAAACGTAGTACAGGTAACGGTTTGCCCTGTATCAGGCAAGCTTCCCAAGGCAGGTGTTTGTGTTAACGACCTTAACAACAGAGCCCTTGTAACGGAATGGTTCGTAAAGGGTACAGAGCCTACGGAGGTGTGCGATTGCCACGTAATGGCAACTATCTGTAAGGATACCAAAAAGCTTGCGCGGGATCTTTGCCCTGAGGAATGTCACGTGAAAAAGGCAGTAGTAGTCCTTGATACAAATTCCGACTATCTTAAGCTTCTTGAAGAGGTTAGAGTATACGACGAAGAGGATATTACAGAGGAAAATCCCGAGGGTGAAACAATATACAATTACACCAATGTTCTTGATTATATTTACCCCACGTATATAATCCGCGGAACAGAGGGTGTTATGTCCCCTGATATAGAAAAATACGAGAGGCAGTATTGTACCCTGCATACTCCCGAGAACAAGCTTATAGCCGATTCAAAGGCCCAGGCGCAGCTTTCCGTTGACGTTACAAATGCGTTGTTTGGTGCAGAGCCTTACAAATCTGCATTGACTGAAGCAGAAAAGAACACTGTAACCACTCTTGAAAGCGCTATATGGAAGATATTTACGGATTACGAGTATGCAAAAAACAATCCTCCCGTTGATGAGGAGGGTAATCCCATTCTTGGTGAGGACGGCAAGCCCATAGAGGTTAAGTTTGATGAAAGCGGCTTTAATATTGCGTTGTTCAACTACGAGCAGGCTGTAGCCGGCATTAAAGAAAGAATAGACGATGAGCTGGGCTTGAATCAGCCAACTCCTACACCCGAGGTAACTCCCGAGGCTACACCCGAGGCTACACCCGAGGCAACGCCTGAGGCAACGCCTCTAATATAATGAGTACAAACAATAAAAGCACGGAACGAATTGTTCCGTGCTTTTTTGCTTTAACAAAAATTACTGATTTTGAATATCGAGCTCAGAGAAAAATGCTGTAAGAATCGTATAGGCACCACCGTTATCGGTAACGCTTAAAACACGCTCTACAACCGGAATACCTGAATCCCTCTTATGCTCATCAGGGCACTGTATTACGTTGTATTTAACGTTATTTTCCTCACAAAGCTTTATTGCCATATCCAAGGGAAGGGCTATGAGGCCTGAAGGCATCATTTTTCCATAATCTCCTTTTCCTTTATGGCTAATATGCTGTCAATATTCTTTATATACTTGTCTGTAAGGTCCTGAATATTCTTTTCGAGATCCTTCTGATCATCCTCTGTAATTGTGGAATCCTTTTCAAGCTTCTTTATCATATCATTTTGTGTACGTCTGATCTGTCGGATAGCAATCTTTGATTCCTCACCTATTTTGGAGATGCTCTTTACAAGGTTTTGCCTGCGCTCTGTTGTAAGCTCAGGGAATATAAGGCGAATGATTTTGCCGTCATTAGAAGGGGTAAGGCCTATATCAGAGGTAAGAATGGCCTTTTCAATAACGGATATCATTGATTTTTCCCAGGGGCTGATGGTGAGCATACGGGGCTCCGGAACGCTGATGTTTGCTACCTGAGTAATGGGAGTCATAGAGCCGTAGTAATCTACCTTTACCTTTTCCAAAAGAAGAGGATTAGCCCTGCCTACACGTATTCCGGATAATTCATCCTTAAGAACTATAATGGTTTTTTCCATTGATTCTTCTGCTAATAATAAAAACTCGTCAAAATCGAATTCAACTGCCATTTATATACTCCTTCCCGTGTTAACCTGAATGTATAATGAGCTTCAAAATACGGTTTAATACACTTTATATAATCTTTTTTATTATACCAAAACCTGTGAACGTAGTCAATAACGAAGAAAACGGAGATAAACAGTGAAATAAGACATTATATTATATTTTTCATCAAAGGAAATATTTTCCTGCCGCAGAAAATAGATATACGAGTCATAACATAAGGGGGCTTATGTATATTTCTCATAAAAAATACATAAAGGAAGAAAAATATGGCAAGCACACAAAGGACAGCAGCTGCAAGTCTGCAGGAGGAAAACGTACGGAGCAATACCTTTTTTAAGAGAAGGGCTCCTCAGGTGAAGAGTATAGAAAATAATATGGCAGTAAATATACCTACGGCGTATATTTATCCGGACGGTAATCAGCCAAGGCGGTATTTCGACCCGAAGAAGCTGGATGAGCTTACGAGGTCCGTAAAGCAGTACGGCATTATTCAGCCTATAACTGTGAGAAAGGTGAAGGAGGACTATTACGTTATAATAGCGGGAGAAAGGCGGTGGAGGGCGGCAAAGGCATGCGCCCTGGAAACTGTACCTGTAATGATAACCGCACACGAGGATGAAAGCGCATCAATGGTGTCCCTTATAGAAAACGTTCAAAGAGAAAATCTCCATTTTTACGAGGAGGCAATGGCGTATAAAACTCTTATGGACAAGTATTCTCTTACACAGGAATACATTGCGTCAAAGCTTGGTAAAAACCAATCCACAGTAGCAAACAAGCTGCGTCTGCTTAAGCATTCAGACCACGTACGTGAGCTTGTAGTGGGCTATAATCTTACGGAACGCCACGCAAGAGCAATTCTTGCTCTTGAGAAGGAAGAGGACAAAATAAAGGCAATATCGATGATTGTAGAGGATTCTCTTAACGTCCGTGATACAGAGCTTATGATAGAGGAGATATTAAAGGGCAACAACAGGGAAGAGGCTGCACGGGAGGCCGAGGCTAAGAAAATAAAGAAGCCGAGGATAAAAATTGCCCGCGCAGACAGTAGGCTTGTGCTTAATTCCATACGCAAGGTTGTAGGGGATATGACGGGTATGGGTATGCCTGTAAAGACAGTTGAGGTGGAGGTAGAGGGCAGTATTCATTACACTATTATTGTTCCGAAGGCGTAATTTAATGGAAAAATGCAGTATTTTATGTTTTTTTGAAATTAACGGTTATGCAGGTTTTCAACAATTTTGTTGAAAAAGTCCCTTAGTTTTGAACATTCAACGCAAAAAGAGGGCTAACAAACGTTAAAAAGTAATCGAGAGTGGGCCTGATGTTGAAAACTAACATGAGTTATCAACATCAGGCTTGTTTTTGTTTGAAAAAAATTAAAAAACGAAAAAACAGCATAAACAAACAAAAAAACACAGCGTGAAAACGACATAATGGAGCTGTAAGGGTGAGTATAATTGTATTAAAGGGGACGGAAAAATATGCTTGAGAACAGAGAATTAAGAGAGTATACCTACGGTATAACAAGCAGGGGGGAAAAAATAAAGGACATATTCCTTTTTGCTTTTTTGGGATTGCTACTGGGGCGTGCTTCCCTTTTTGGTGTGATAGATTCATTCTATTTGGCATACGTTGCGGGACTTTACATAAGCGGCACAGTGGCGTACGGAGGAATAACAGGTATAATTCTCTCTCTTTTAACAACAGGTGAGAACGGTATTATAAGCATTTGCGTAGTGATAGGCGGCGTATTGATATTCGAAGCGATAAAGAAAATAAGGCTTTGGGATAATGGCTTAAAATACGTTGTTGCATCCGGTGTATATTATATTTCAAGCGGTATAGTGGTTCACCTTATAACGAATAAAAGCCCGTATTCAATAATATATATCATCCTTAATACAGTTGTGCTGGTGTTACTTACGCCTATATTTTCCGCAGGCATAACAAGGCTAAGTAGCTTTTGGAAAAGTATAGTAAGATTTTCGTTTTTAAGGAATGACGTAAGGGAATATGACGGTACGCAGACGCAAATAAGCATATCCCAGATATTGGGGATAATATTTATATGTGTGCTGTGTGTTGTTGGGCTTGGAAACATCGAGATTGCAGGATTAAATTGCGTCTATATAATAATGATGTATATTTCCGTTACAATGGGAGGCGGCCTTGGAATGGCTGTGGGAGCGGCAACAGGTACGGCTTTAGGTGTGGTGGGGTATGCCTCGCTATCACTTCCTATCGACGTTATGGTGCTTCTTACGCTTATGGGGGCGGCATCCGGTATTTTGAAAAATAAAAGCCGCTTATGGGTAGTTAGCGGAGCGTTTGTAACTGTACTTATATTCAAGCTTTCCGCAGGTACGAGTATTCGAGTACTTGAGACACTTTTGGAAGCGTTTCTGGCCTGCTTTACCTACGTTTTAATAGGGCCGCAAATAAGGGTGGTATCATACAGAAGAGAATGTGAAAGCTACGTTTTTTACACGTCGGAGGTAAATGAGGAGACGTATAAGGAGGAGAAAAATGAGGCCTTAAGGGCAGAGCTTATGAAAATAAAGGAAACCGCGGACAGCATGAAGGAGCTTTCCTTTGAAAGGCTGGGAAACAGGCGGGGTATGGAATATGTTTCCCAGGTGATGAACGAGGCTGTACAGGGTATATGCTTTAATTGTGCTATATGCAGAACCTGCTCTGCCTTAAAAAGCTACAGAGCATCAGCGGGAATAAAGGAGCCGGATGCGGCAGGAGAGCTTATAGTTGACGCCAATGAGGATGAATGTGTTATAGCTATGCTCATGCGGGGAGTAGAGGATAACAGCCGTAAAATGCTTTCCAGAGTGGACAGATATAAAACAGTTCCTACTGCGGTAGCAGACGTAATATCCAAAAGCACAGAGCTTTCTATGGAGAGGATAACAGGTGGAGAGACTCAAAAAGAGCCCTTGTACAGGCTTCAATGCTCAAGAATATCTATTCCCACCTATGAATCTCCTATATGTGGAGATACGGGGAGCATTACAGACGTGCCCGGAAATAAAACGGCTATAATAGTGTCGGACGGCTGCGGCTCGGGGCTCAGAGCATACGAGGAAAGCTCCGGGGCGGTACGCCTTATTGAAAGCCTTATTTCAAGAGGGGCTGAAATGACCTCTGTAATAGAGTTGGTTAATGCCCTTATGGGCGCGGAAAATGATGACGACGCATACGCCACCGCAGATATACTTATATTTAATAATGAAACAGGGGAGGGTGAAATATACAAGCTTTCCGCAGTACCCACGTTTATAATACATAAAAACAAGGTTCACACGGTAAGCGCTCAAAGCTCACCCTTGGGAATATTGGATAAAACCTATACCGAATCGGCAAAAATAAAGCTGTGCTGTGGGGATACAGTGGTAATGATGACAGACGGAATTCTGGATGCAGATAAGGAAAAGCTCCGTCCTGCTGAAAGGATCTGCAGCCTGCTTAAATCAAGAGGCGAAATGGATCCGCAAAGCATCTGCAACGCTATTGTTGACGATGCCATAAAGCTCAGCGACGGAGCAATAAATGACGATATGCTTGTTATCTGTGCAAGGGTGGAAAGGGCCCGTGCAGGATAACGTCAAAAACGACACCTTAACTTTCCTCTATATTTGGGGCGGGTAACACCGCCTCTTTTTTAGATGTATTTGCCTTTGATAAAGCTCTCCATAAGCTTAAGACCGTCTGCTGCCTTACCGTTAGAATTCTGTGTGGCAGTAGCCTCGCAAAAGTTTATGACGGTGCTTGACGTGGGATAAACCCCTGCCTTGCCGAAATACATTGCATAGGCAACGTCTGCGCTTGAATGCTTGCCGGACTGTGAAAGTGTGGGGTGGTCAGATGCAATAAGTATTGCGTAATCCTCACCGCAGCCTACAAGATAATCCAGAACAGGCCTTAAAAGCTTGCTGTCTGCACATTCTGCCGAAAGAATTTTGGAATGAACGTCAAGCTGATGCGAGCATTCGTCGGGCGCCTCAATGTGAAGATATACCAGCTCCTCGCCGTTTTTGAAGGCGTCGATAGCCTTGGCGGCCTTACCATCAAAATTGGTGTGGATGGTACCTGTTGCGCCCTCTACGGAATAAATATTCATTTGAGCGCACTTGGCAATTCCTCTTACAAGGTCCACGGCAGTTATTACACCACCGCTAATGCCGTATTTTTCCTTAAAGGAGGGAAGAGTCATTGGCCTGCCCTGACCCCAGAACCATACGGAGTTGGCGGGATTAAGCCCCTTTTCTATACGGGCAAGGTTAATTGGGTGGTTTGAAAGAATATCGTAGCTTTTTTCCATCATGGAATAAAGAATATTACTTGCGTCCCCCTTTGGTGATATGTTCTCCACCCTTTCTCCCAATGCGTTGTGGGGTGGGGTAAGTGTCATATTTACGCCCTCGTGGTGAAGTATAAGGCAGTGTCTGTATGAAAGACCAAGGTGGTAATCCAGCTTTTCATTTGCAAAGGCGTTATTAAGTGCGTCTATAAGGACGCCTGCCTCCTGGGTGGTTATTTCCCCTGCGCTGTAATCCAATATACGCTTTTGGGAGTAATCTGCCTCATTGGAAAGGGTGATAAAATTACATCTTAAGGCAACGTCATCCTCCGCCATATCAATACCGATAGCGGCAGCCTCAATAGGGCTTCTGCCTGTAAGGTGTACCCTTGGGTCATACCCTAAAATTGTAAGGTTACCAACCTCGCTTCCGCCTGTACAGCCCTTTGGTGTAGGGGAAAGCATTGAATAATGACCTGCGGAAGCAATAAGGTCCATATAAGGCGTGCTTGCCGCTTCAAGAGGTGTAGCATTGTTTAATTTTGTTATAGGCTCGTCTGCCAAGCCGTCTGTAAGAAGTATAAAGTATTTCATAGGGAAAATTATAGCACTTAGGCGGATTTGTGTCAATGAAGAGAGTTTAATGCTATATATAAAGTATGTACTTGTTAAAATCCAAAAAAGAATATATAATATACTTATACAGAATAAAATGAGGAAGAATATGAAAAAAAGGCTTCTTGTATTCATTATGCTTTTATGCGTTATGGTAGCGGCTGTTGCCGTGGGCGTGGTGTATGCCGCTACGCCCGGGGTTGACGTGTATCTTGTAATGAACAATTCTGTATTCAAAAGCTATGGGTCGAAGTATTACATATATAATGACGGTGGCGAGCCTAATAAATTTAACATAAAGAATTCCACCCAGGAAGAGGTTTTTTATAAAAAGCTTGTAATAAGGGAAACCCTTACAAGCGCTGTCCACCCACAGGTACAGGTAGATACCGTATATACGGATGTAGCTATTACTCCGGAGGGGCTTATATCCCTTTCGGGTAATGACGTTATGTTTTACGAAATGTCCGCTGTACCCTATGATTATTCGTATAACGTTATAGTTACTGATAAGGATGATAACGAATATGCTCTGTTTGATGAGGATAAGGCGGTTACGTTAAATCAGCTCTACGTTGATTTTGATATTGAGTACGAAATACTCTCTGAAATATCACGGCTTGAAACAGGTGATGCCGTACAGGTAAGAGTAAGCATAACCTCCCGCTCCTCTGTTGAGGTTACAAACGTTACGGCAGACGTATACGGCCTTGGCCGTATAGGCGCTGTGGACCGTATTTTACCTAACGAAACGGTTGTGCTTGAAAACTATCTTACAGCAAAGGAATCTGCTGATACCTACGTATCCTTAAGCTGTAATACCTCCGTAATACCTCAATCGTATTTCACAAGGGAGTACACGGAAAAGAAAATCAAAATAAACGTTACTGAAATAAAAGGAAGCTACTCTCTGGCAATGTTTGCCGAGGTGGATAATTATTATATTGAAAGCTACGCCTACAACCCTGTAAAGCTTATTGTTAAAAATACGGGTGAGGTTACACTTACGGAGATAATGCTTAAGGACGCAAAGGGTGAAAATATTGCCGTTGCAGGCAGGCTTGAGCCGGGGAAGGAATACGTATATATACTGGAGGAGTATTTTTCTCCTGCAACAGAATACGAATTTTCGGCTATCGGCTTTGTGGAGGGCTCGGTAAAGGCGGTTAAGGCTACAACGGTGCTGGAGTTTTTACGTTACGCCCCGGGCTGCGTGGTTGAGTGTGAGGTAAGCAATACACAGTGCCAATATCTTGACGAGATAGAAATAATATACACGGTGAAAAATACGGGTACTATATTCCTTGAGAATGTTACCGTTAATGACGTGGCAACAGGAATATCTATGAATATGGGAAGCCTTCTGCCGGGTGAATACAAGGAGATAAGGTATACCCACATTGCTAAAGAAAGCATATCCCTGCACCCTGTTGTAAATGCCCTTTGCAGGGGCTTTGAGGATAGCGTATCTGCGTCTGCAAAACAAAAAATCGCCGTTATGGGCGCTGTGTACTCAAGCGATGTTGAAATGTACGTCAGTGCAGAGAAAAACGCAGTTCAACCCGATAAGGCTGTTGCTATTACCGTAAGAATAATAAACCTGGGCGAGGGAGTTCTTAAAGACGTTTCCGTAAGCCTTAAGGAATACGATATTTTTATCGGCAGAATAGATGAGCTTCGCGCAGGAGATACAAATGAGTTTTCCGTAAGGTTTGTTCCCAGGGAAAGCGGTACGTTTGAGGTAGAGCTTATCGGCACGGACGAAACCAATAAGGCTGTCAGCCTATCAAGGGATTTCAGTATAAGGCTTTTGGATAAAATAGAAAAGGACCCCTCAGGCGCGGTAAAGGGTTCCGCCGTTGAAATAACCTTTATGATTGTATTCATAGTATTAGGCGTATTTGCGTTGATTGGGATTATTATAGCCACAGTAACCCTTACCGAAAAGATTACGGGTAAATCAAACACCCTGCTTGACAGGATGAGAAGGGTACTCAACAGAAGATAATCAGAATAAAACAAAAGCGGCAGAGGTGTAATGCTTCTGCCGTTTTTTGTATTTGGATATTATTAACTGTCTTGCTTTTTATACCGTGGCTTTTGGGCTGAGCCTTTACTGAAAAACAGGCTGTAAACAAAATAGCCTATTATAATAGCTCCGATAACGCCGAAGGATATAAATGAAACGGTGCGCCAATACGTTGTTTTTGTATTGTTTTGCTCGTCTATAAATTGCTGAAAGGCCTCTGTTAATTCACTGATTTTTTGATTATAGTATTCATTCATTTCCTGCTCAAGCTTAAGCTGTGCCTCGTAAGCCTTAAGCTGTGCCTCGTACTCTGTAACGTATCCTTTATACCCCTCCGGGTGAGGCCTGTACACCGTAATAACGTACTGGGTCTGATGTGCCTTATCCTGTGACGTAACGAGAATAATTATGTGAGAATAGCCGTAGGGTATTCTTTCGCCACCGCTTACGGAAACCGTTGCCTTTGAATGGCTTGCCGTGGCCGTAGTAATAACCTTGGAAACCTCCGTATCTACCTCAAGCTCGTATTGATATACGTCCTTACTGAATTCGGGTGAAAGCCCATCTTCATCTACCGTAATACTTTTAAGAGTGGAGTCCTTGGAAAGCTCTGTGGATATAAGCTGGTCCTTTCTGTTTACGTAAAGGCGGTACGTTGTGCTGTACTCTCCGCTTTGGTCCGTAACGGTTACTGTAACAACGTTGATACCGTAATAAAAGCCCGAGGTTTTGGATTTGGTAACTGTGGCTGTGGAATCACTTGCCTTGGCGGTAACCGAAATTGAGGAGGTTCCCGTGGGAATATCAACGTAATACTTTGTAACGTCCTTGGAAAATTCGGGAGATATACTGTATCCGCTTACGGAAAGGGAAGAAAGGCTTGTATCGGGGATTACCGGGGCCGTAACCTCTGCAAGGGCCGTAAGGGGTAATGTAAAAACAACAAGTATCACCGTAAGAGCAACAGCAACACCCATGTTAAAGCGTTTCAAGTGTATGGTATGCATAGTATATTCCTTTTTTTACTGAAGAATTGTGTTTTTCATAACGATTTCGCCATGCTCGCTTAATTCGCTGGCAATAGACCATACAAGATAATAAATCTGTGCGGCGCAGTTAATGTTATGGCCTACGTCCCCTGTCCTGGGTACGGCAATATCGGAGGTACCGTCATAAAAATCGGCAGGTAAATCCTCCTTAAACGAGAAAACGTATTCCTTAAGGGTGTAAAGCTTATTATATACGTCGGGAATCATATTAAGTACAGAGGTCTTGTTCATGGAGGTCATTGTAAGTATAAGGTCAGCTTTGCTTAAAATATCCTCATTCATAAGTGAGCAGGAGTGCGCCCTTATAGATACCCCCAGAAGCTCTGCGGCGTAGGACGCCTCCTCCGACGGAAATTCATCATCGGAAACGTATATACCTGCAGAGGCGGCGTTGAGGTCTAAATGCTTATCTATTGCAAGCTGATTCATAAAGGCACAGGCCATAGGGGCGCGGGCCGTATCCTCATTGGAAATAAAAACTATATTCATCTGTGTTTTCACCGTATTACAGCAGACATCAGATGGTCTGATAGCCTGCGGCCTTTAGAAGTCTGTTCATATACGCAAGGCCTATTCCGTTGGCAGAAATGCCCTCGCAGAATATGTGCTCCACACCCAGAAGGTCTGCGGACCTTAATGCGTCAAAAAGTATGGCGCAAAGCCCTCTTGCATCCTCTGCAGAGCGGATATATGCAAAAAGTCCCGATTCCTCGTAAAGCTCCCTTCTTTCTTCAAGACATATCACGGCAACGTTTCCGCAAAGGCCTGATGCGGCGTTTGTGATAACCTCAAATTTGTTTTCGGATTCACAAACCACAACGTTTGCCTTGGGAGAATAGTGGGTGTATTTCATACCCGGTGCCTTTGGGGCGGAGCCGTCCTGAATAGGGGCTATAATGCCCTTATCTATAAGTATTTCGCACTCTGTAACCTTGCTTAAAAGCTCCGGAGGTATAATTCCCGGGCGAAGCAGTGTGGGAGTATCCCCTGAAATATCCAATATTGTGGATTCTACACCTGCATAGGATGCGCCACCGTCAAGAATAAGGGGGATTCTCGTATCCATATCCTCAAACACGTGCATAGCGCTTGTGGGGCTTGGGCGCCCGGAGCTGTTTGCGCTGGGGGCGGCAATAGGTACACCGCTTGCATCAATAAGGGCAATGGCGTCCTTGTGATCCGGCATACGTACGGCAACGGTGTTAAGCCCTGCGGTAACGACCTCGGGAATACCTTCCGCCTTTTTCATTATTAAGGTAAGGGGGCCCGGCCAGAATGCATCCATAAGCCTGTATGCAACAGGCTTTATTTCATCTGCTACGGATGAAAGCATATCTCTGTTGCTTATATGAACTATAAGCGGATTATCTGCGGGCCTGTTTTTGGCGGCAAATATTTTCATACATGCGTCTGCATCAAACGCGTTAGCGCCAAGTCCGTATACGGTTTCGGTAGGGAAGGCAACCACCTGCCCCTTGTTTATAAGCCGTGCCGCGGTTTTTATTGCGTGAGAATCCTCAGCCGGCATTACAACTGTTTTCATAACAGCATTACCTTTCAAATTAAATATCCTTTGAGGCTTCAATAAGCTTCAATGACCGCTCCTCTGCAATAAGAGCTTCTGTAATAATATCTATATCCCCGTTTACAAAAGCGTCTATATCAAACATTGATATAGAAAGCCTGTGGTCTGTAACACGTCCCTGGGGGAAATTGTACGTTCTGATTTTTTCGCTTCTGTCCCCGCTGCCAATAAGCCTTCGCTTGTTTTCGGTAAATTCCTCATGCTGTTCGCTTCTTAGCTTTGCCAAAAGGCGGGAGCGCAAAATCATAAAGGCCTTTTCTCTGTTTTTGATCTGTGATCTTTCGTCCTGACACGCCACCACTATACCAGTGGGAAAGTGAGTGATTCTTACGGCGGAATCTGTCATATTAACGTGCTGACCGCCTGCGCCTGATGAGCGGTAGGTATCTATGCGGATGTCGTTGGGGTTTATTTCAATGTCGCTTACCTCTTCCTCTGCCTTGGGGAATACGGCTACGGTTGCTGTTGAGGTATGAACTCTGCCGCCTGATTCCGTTACAGGTACGCGCTGTACCCTGTGTACGCCGCTTTCGAATTTAAGGCGTGAATAAACGTTAACACCGCTTATTTCAACAACAGCCTCCTTAACTCCGCCAATATCTGTGAAGGATGAATTGAGAAGGGAGAATTTCCACTTGTTGTTTTCTGCGTACTGCCTGTACATACGAAGCAAAACTGCAGAAAAAAGCGCCGCCTCATCCCCTCCCGTACCGGGACGTATTTCCATTATTACACCCTTATCATCGTCAGGGTCCTTAGGCAATATGAATTCCGTAAGCCTTGCCTTGCTCTCGTCTATTTTCATGGCTAAGGCCTCAAGCTCGGATTTATAAAAGGATATAAGCTCCTCATCCTCCTCTGCCTCAAGAAGAGATGATATATCCCCTTCCTCCTTAAGAAGCTCCTTGTATTTGCCGTATTCAGATACCACCTCTGTAAGCGAGGAATGCTCCTTTGTAAGCTTGCTCCATTGGTTTATATCCTTTATAACCTCCGGATCGGATATTATATGGCTCAGCTCATCGTAGCGTACGGATGCGGCGTCTAATTTCTCAAATAATCCCATATTATTCCTTTGTATTACAAGGATACGTACAGAATACGAACCTATCCTCTCCTGCGAGATCCTTTTTCACTTCAATATTACAAAAGCCATTTTCGGCTAATATGCTTTTTACATCCTCACCCTCATCTCTGCCTATTTCCAATGCAAGCCTGCCGTTATTATTAAGGTGATACGGCGCGCTTTGGGCAATTATTCGGTAAAAATCAAGGCCGTCATCCCCGCCGTCAAGGGCAAGGTGTGGCTCGAAATCCCTTACGCTTGTTTCGAGAGTAGCAATATCCCCATGCCTTATATACGGAGGGTTGGACACTATAAGGTCGAACCTGCCTTGAACGCTCTGAAACATATCGGAAAGTATGAATACGGGTGAGCCCTTACACAGCCCTTCTGCATTTGCTTTGGAAACCTCAAGAGCCTTGGGGCTTATATCACACAGGGTAACACACCATTCCGGGTGCTCTGCGCATAATGAAACACCTATTGCGCCACTTCCAGAGCACATATCAAGCACGTTAAGACGTTCAAATCCCTTGTATTCCTCAAGCAACGTCCACACCAAAAGCTCCGTTTCGGGGCGGGGAATTAAAACATCCTGTGTAACAGTGAATTTACGGCCGAGGAAATACGTGTAAGAAAGTATATGAGCTAAGGGTTTGCCGCCTATAAGTGCGTCCCTTGCGCTGATACACTGATTTACCAAGGCCGCGCTTATATCATCATCAGAGCACATAAGCATAGCAAAATCGCGGCCAAGGATTTCGCAAAAAAGCAGCTTTATCTGCGAGGCTGGTATATTTTCTGTGCCGGACTGAAGAGCCTTGTAAAGCTCATAAGCCTTCATCTGTGTTTTCTCCCGTAATGGCTGTATCGCAGGGGGTATTGCTGCAGCAGGATGCGTCTGATGTATCGGCGCTGCCCTCAACACGGCTTAAAACGTTTGTGAAGGATGTAATAGCCACCTCGATTTGAGAGTTATCGGGCTCGGCTGTTGTTATACGCTGCATTAAAAGCCCGGGGAATACCAATATTCTTAAGGCCTTTGATTTTACACGGCCTGAAAGGCGTATAAATTCGTAGGATATACCTGATATAACAGGGAGGAGAAGAAGCTTCAATACTATTCTCAGCCACGTTTTACCCCAGGGAAGAACTGCTGAAACGAATATACTTACAATAATAACGAAAAACAAAAACGACGTTCCGCATCTGGGGTGAAGCCTTGAACAGCCTGCTACGTTTTCACAGGTTAAGGGTAAGCCCTTTTCATAACAGTCTATAGTTTTATGCTCTGCGCCGTGATACTGAAAAACGCGCTTTATATCCTTCATTCTGCTTACCAGAAGGAGATATAAAATGAAGACTGTTATTTTAACAGCGCCCTCTATTGCGCTTTTAACAAACGAGCTTTCTATAATACCGCCGAAAAGCTTTGTAATAAGGGTGGGAAGCGCAGAAAAGAGAAAGAATGCAAGGGCAACACCAAGCACAAGAGCAAGGCCTATCATAACGTCCTCGGGCTTTAAGTGAAGCTTTTGAGCAATAAACCGCTCGAATTTAGAGGGGGAATACTCCTCCTCGAATTCCTCGCCTACAATTTTGGCAGAATCCGTAAGGGTTTTCATACCGGTTATAAGGGATTCCACAAGGGCAAACATACCTCGTATAAAAGGAATACCGAAAAATTTGTAGCGCTTGCTTAAGGGTGTGAAGGAGGATTCCACTACCTGTATTTCGCCTGATGATTTACGTACGGCTACGGCTGTTGTACCTGTTGCGCCGTCCCGCATCATTACACCCTCCAAAACGGCCTGCCCGCCTATTGATCTGGGTTTGTCCATTTTAATAATTATGGCTTCCGTTTGTCGAAAGCCTTCCTTTCTTGGGGGATTGGGCTGGTTTTGCGTTGTAAAATCACCGCCGCGACTGTGGTGAAGGCCGCAAAACTATACCTATATTAAGCTCTTCTGTTTTGAAGAGAAAATTCCTTTATAAAAAACAAAACGCAGACCAGGGATGCCCCCGATCTGCACTTTTGGTTACCCCAACGGGGTTTGAATAGCTTGTAAAGCAGTTCCTTTTCGTTATTAGTCCTTGATACCGTAACGCTTTTTGAACTTATCTACACGTCCGCCTGTATCGACAAGTTTCTGTTTTCCTGTGAAGAAAGGATGGCACTGGGAACAGATATCGATATTCATCTGAGATTTTGTGGAGAAAGTCTCAAATGTGTTGCCGCAAGCGCATTTTACAATGCATTTGCCGTAAGTAGGATGAATTCCTTCTTTCATGATATATCTTCCTTTCCGAAGACTTTTGTGTATTACAAAAGCTTACGAATTATATTTGGTTATTTGACGCTGACAATACAGCCCGAGAAATATCGAGGGCACTGCCTTTGCGCCTAAAGCAAAAGATATTATAACACGTTATAATATCTTTTGCAACTGTTTTTTATAAATTTTTCAGAAAAATCAATAGTTTTTAAGAACACGGTTCTTATGCTTTGTGATATCTGCCTCACTTGCCCATGTTTCTATAAGATCTGTCCATTCTTCTGCGTGAAGCTCTTCGTCAAGAAGCTCGCGGATTTCTTCCTTACATTCGTCAAGGGTGCGTGTGTTTTCATCAAAGCGGCCTGCATTGTAGCCGAAAATGTATTTGTCCTCAGATTCAAGAACGTCTGTTACGTCCCCTGCCTGAATAGCGGTAATAGCGTCGTCAAAGGTGCCGGCAATACCGGAGGCAACAGTTCTGAATTTCTTGTATTCCTTGGTGTTGTTAATAGTCTTATCTTCCTCTGTACCGTCTGCAATCTCAGCAGCAATAAGCTCGTTGATGATTGTATCTATGCTTTCGCCGTTTTTAACTCTTGCAAGAAGGGCGTTTGCCTTTGTAAGAAGAGTGTTGGATTTGTAAGCGGCAGCGTCGCTTGTTTTACCTGCATCAATAAGAGCCTTGTACTCAGCCTGCTGTGCCTGTGTAAAGCTTATAACAGCAACCTTATAATTGATACCGGAGGGAGTATAAATCTGAACGTCTGCAGTAAGAGTAAGCTTATCCTTCTGGGATTTAAGATTGTCGTTGTAATACGTAACGATATCGTCCTCTTTGCTTGTTATATCCTTAAGAAGACTGTCCTTATATCTTTCCATGCAGAACTGCATTGCGCCCTCTGCAAGGTATTCTTCCTCTGTATAACCGTTTGCCTTGATTACCCTGAGAAGCTCGTCATGAGCAAGCTTATCGTAGTCCTTTGTATCGTCCTTGCTGCCCTTGTCCTCGATATCAGCATCAATAAGCTCCTGCTTGTATTCCTCGAGAGTTTTCTCTATATCCTCCTGGGCCTTTTTCTTATCGTCGTCGTTTACAGAATAGCCGTCCTTTTCCATATGCTGACGTACAAGCTCATCGGAAACAAGAGTATCAAGAATGCTGAGCTTTATAGAGTTTCTTGCGCTTTCATACTGACTGCTTGTTGCAAAGTCCTCATAAGACTGCTCGTAGTAGGAAAGCTGAATATTGTAGAGCTTAATGAATTCGCTCTTGAGTATTTCCACGCCATTTACTGTTGCAACAACAATAGCGTTGTTTTTTTCTTCGTTAACCTGGATAAGGCATCCTGTGCATGCAAATACCATTGCTATAACTACAAGGATTACTGCAAGCTTTTTCAAATTATGCATAATAAAACGTCCTTTAAGAGTGTTGTATGTACCTGCGGAGAGTATAAAAACATAACAAACGCAGTATAACGCATATTATATATCATAGAGCGAATTATTGCAAGAAAAAAGTTGAGATTAATGCTGAAATGTTGTATTATATACATATCTGAAACAGATAAATATATTACATATATCGGAGGCAAAAAATGCATCTTAATTGTAGAAGACTTGAGGACAAGGTTGTATTGATTACAGGAGGAGCACAGGGCTTGGGTCAGGCGCTTGCACAGAGAATGGCACAGGAGGGTGCAAAGGTAGCTATTGCGGATATCAATATTGACGCAGCATCTGCTACTGCAAGCGAAATAGAGGGCGCTATGGCTGTGAGAGTTGACGTAAGCGATTACGCCTCCTGCAAGGCTATGGCAGACGAGGTTGCTGCACGCTTCGGAAAAATCGACGTGCTTATTGCAAATGCCGCTATCGTTATTTCAGGCTCTATTATTGATATGGAGGCTGCCGCATGGAAAAAGGTTATAGATATCAACCTCTGTGGTTATTTCAATACAGTTAAGGCTATTTATCCCTATATGCTTGAAAACGGCAAGGGCTCAATAGTCCAGATCAACAGTAAATCCGGTAAGAAGGGCTCATTCAAGAATTCAGCATACGCATCAAGTAAGTTTGGCGGAATCGGCCTTACACAGTCACTGGCTCTTGAATTTGCAGAGCAGAATATTCGTGTAAACGCAGTTTGTCCCGGTAATATGCTTGATTCTCCTCTTTGGGTAAATACTCTCTTTAAGCAGTATGCAAAGAATCAGGGTATTACGGAGGAAGAGGTAAGGCAGAAATACATCAACCAGGTTCCCATGAAGAGAGGCTGCCAGTATGATGACGTTGCAAACGCAGTAGTATTCCTTGCAAGCGACGAATCAACGTATATGACAGGCCAGGCTATCAACGTAACAGGCGGACAGGAAATGAAATAATATCCGTTATCGGAGTGTATAAGTGACAGACATCAAGAATTTCAAGGACAAGGTTATCCATTTTATAGGTATTGGCGGCAGCAGCATGAGCGGTCTTGCTATGCTTTTGAAGGGCATGGGGTATAACGTTAAGGGCTCGGACAGTGAGCACTCTGCAAAGGCGGAGCATCTTATAGAGCACGGTATAGACGTTACCTTTCCCCAAAGTGCAAAAAACGTTGCGGATGCAGATATAGGTATAGTGGTATATACAGCCGCTATTGCCGACGATAATCCGGAATTGGTGGCAGCACGTGAAAGGGGAATTCCCTGCATGAAAAGGGCGGAGCTTATGGGCCAGATAATGAGGCTTCATAAATCTGCGGTAGGTATATCCGGAACAAAGGGTAAAACCACAACCACTGCCCTTACTGCAACTATACTTATGGAATGTGATAAGTATCCCACAGTCCTTATAGGCGGAACGGCAAAAAACATAGGCTCCAATATGCTTGAGGGCAAGGGAGATGTGCTTGTTGCCGAAAGCTGTGAATATCAGGATAGCTTTTTGAGCTTTGCTCCTACCGTTGCCGTAATACTCAACGTGGAGCTGGAGCATACGGATTATTTTAAGAGTATGGCCCAGCTTGAGCAGTCATTCGTTTCCTTTGGGGAGCTTGTACCAAGAAACGGAGGCGTTGTAATAGGTAACGCAGATTGCGAGATTACCCGCTCAATAATGTCCCGTATAGATAGGGAATGCCTCAGTTATTCGGTAAAGGATAGCTCTGCTGATTATTATGGGTACGATATTGTTCAGAACGGCGAGGAGCTTTGTATGAAGATATCATACAAGGGGGCACAGGGCGTTTCCTTTGCTGTACCCATAGTGGGTGTGCATAACGCCTATAACATTCTTGCGGCGGTATCTGCAAGCTGTGCATGCAGCGGCGTTTCCCTTGAGGAAAGCGCAAGGGCGCTTAAGGCGTATAAGGGTACGGGCAGAAGGTTTGACAGATATGGCATGTTAAACGGTGCAGGCGTGTACGACGATTATGCCCATACTCCTGATGAATACCGCGCTGTAATAGATGCGGCAAGAGGTGTTGCAAAAGGTAAGGTAAGGGTCGTTTTTCAGCCCCATACCTACAGCCGCTCAATAGATTTCTTTGATGAAACCGTTGAGGCGTTCAAAATGGCTGATGAGGTAATACTTGTTGATATTTACGCCGCAAGAGAGGCGTATACCGATAAAATTCATTCCACACATTTTGTGGAGGAAATGAAGAAAAGGGGATATAAAGCAATGTATATTCCCGAATACTCCGACGTAACCGAATATATGAAGGCAAACGCCATGGATGGGGACGTTATACTTGTAATAGGAGCAGGGCACTCGTACAGGCTTACCCAGATGATTGCTGATGCAGGTACACCCACAGACTGTGCCCACGGAGATTAAATAATGATACACGTAGTTCTTGTTGAGCCGGAAATACCCCAGAATACAGGCAATATAGCCAGAACCTGTGCCGCGCTTGGTGCAAGGCTTCACCTGGTTGAGCCTCTGGGCTTTATTATAGACGATAAGCACGTAAAAAGGGCAGGGCTTGATTATTGGCATCTTGTAGAGGTGGAAACACACCCCTCCTTTGAGGACGTAAAGGCGAAATATCCGGGCTTTCAGTATTATTACTCCACAACAAAGGCGCCTCACAGGTACGACGAGGTAAAATACCCCGAGGATGTTTTTATAGTTTTCGGAAAGGAAACAAAGGGCCTTGGCGAGGGGCTTTTGAAGGAAAATCTTGAGGACTGTATAAGGATCCCTATGCGTGAGGAGGCAAGAAGCCTCAACCTTTCAAACGCAGTTGCCATAGTTGTTTATGAGGCAATGCGTCAGCAGGATTTTAAGGGCCTTTTGCAGGAGGCAAGCTATTTCGGCTGATACATAATAAAGTACAAAATGAAAGCAGAGAGTGTGAGTGCTCTCTGCTTTTTGTATATTATCTGTCCTGTGCTATTGTTATGTAAAACATAAACGTACGAAGGCGGTGCTTTTCAAAAAGCCCCAGCCTTTCAATAAGCCTTTTGTAGCTTTTGAAAAGCCCGTGCTTAATTTGAAGGGGTCTTTTCAAGGATGCCCTTACCCCGCTTAAGCTTCCCATACGCTTGTAATAATTGTAGTGGGGCTCCGCAAGGAGGGCAACGCTTTCTACGTGGTAAAGATATTGCATATTAAATTCAAAATCCTCGCCCCAGGGAAAGCGGTTGTTAAAAAACAGCTTGTTATTTCTGACTATTTCAGTGATGTAGCACTTATTCCACACGACCCCGAAATAATAATCCGCAGGTGATTTTATAAGCTGCCTTGCGTACTCTGTAAGAGGTATAACGCCGTTTAATTCGTTTGCAACAAGCTGGGAGGTGTTTGTTTTGGGATTACACCTGTAAAATGATGAAACGGCAATACTGCAATTATGAGCCTCCATAGCGTTTACGAAGGATGATAATGCATCTCCCTCCAGGGTGTCATCGCTGTCTGAAAACATAAGGTATTTGCCCTTTGCAAGGGATATACCTATGTTGCGCGTATGGGCAACTCCTGTGTTTTCCTTGCGTATATAACGGATGCGGCTGTCCCTTTCGGCGTAGGCCTTACATATATCAGGGCTTTTATCGGTACTGCCGTCATCTATAAGCAGGATTTCGGCATCGGCAAAATCCTGGGCGATAATGCTTTCAAGGCAGGGCTCTAAAAATCCTTCGCAATTATATACGGGAACGATAAGGGATATAAGCTTTTCGTGGTTTTCCTCGGGGGTGTACATTTTTCCTCCGTAATACTTTATTTATTTCAATACTACCATATAAGGCGTAAAAATACAAGAAAATGTCGAAAAAATATTGACAGGCTTGGTGTGTTGGAGTATAATACCTGTGAAAAAATCGATATTCGGGGAGCTGATGGCATTTGGCTGAGAGGCGGTATTGAAATACCGCGACCCGCAAACCTGATCCGGGTAATGCCGGCGTAGGAAAACACAATAAGATATGCCCAAGGAGGCATATTTTTTTTGTTTCTGAGGTTTGCCTGAAATATCGGAAATATCCATAAGGAAAGGCAGATTTTTTTATGAACAAACATCTCAGAGCCCTTACAGAGGGCGCAATCTTCACAGCACTTGCAATGGTGCTCAGTTATCTTGAAATCCCCATAGGATTATCATTCGGTGGCTTTGGCGGCTCTATAAGCTTCGTTATGCTTCCTCTCGTGCTTTACGCAGTACGCTGGGGTGCGGCACGCGGCGTATTGGTAGCCCTGGTATTCGGTATGCTCAAGTATTTCTTCTCAAACGGCTGGGCAGTATCCTGGGTATCTATTATATTCGACTATGCTCTTGCTTATGCAGCCGTTGGCCTTGCAGGTATTACTTGCAGAAGAAAAAACGGCCTTATATACGGCGGACTTATAGGTGCTTTCGCAAGATTTATAATCCACTTTATAAGCGGCGTTACGGTTTACGCACAGTATATGCCGGAGGATTTTCTGAATATACCTATGACAAGCCCCGTTGTATATTCAATTCTTTACAACGGTACGTATATGCTTCCCAATACTATAATATTGGTTGTGCTTTGTGTTGCTCTTACCTATCCCTTGAGAAAATATATTACGGGAAGCGACATAAGCAATTATTTTGAAAAATAACGTTAAGGCATTTGCAAAAAATTACAGGCAGAGCGCGTTTTCGGCGTGCTCTGCCTGTTTTTTATTATATTATTTGACAAATAAACTATATACATAGTATAATCTATAATTCCAAAGACTTTGTTTTTTGAGGATAAAACGAGATATAAGGCGGTAAAAATATGGTGTCGGATGAGGCCCTTAAGCTTACGCTGAAGCAGATATATGAGCAGCACGGGTATAAGAAATACCGTATGAGCAAGTTCGAGGAATACTCCTTTTATATGGAGAATAAAAAATTCCTTACCTCGGACAGATTCATTACGTTTACAGACAGGGATGGGCGTCTTATGGCGCTTAAGCCCGATATTACAATGAGTATTGCCAAGAATACCCGTGCAACGTACGATAAGCCCGAAAGAGTGTATTACAGCGAGGGCATATTCCGTATGGATAAGGACGGGGAGTACAAGGAGCTTTTCCAGATAGGTACAGAGATTATGGGCAGGATAGGGACTCTTGAAACCCTTGAAACAATTTATCTTGCATTAAGGTCCCTTGAAACCCTTGAGGAAAACAACGTTCTTGCAGTATCTCACATGGGATATATACTTTCTCTTCTTGAGGCTGTAGGCTCTCCCGAGGGCGAGGTGCTTAAAGGCGTCTTCCATTGTCTTAAGCATAAGAACAAGCACGACCTTGATTTGCTTGGTGAATACGGGGCCTTAAGCAGTGAATCCATTGAGCTTATCCGAAACGTAATAGATATAAACGGCGATATTACCTCTGCATCACAAAGGGCACTTGAATTAAGCGCTAACGAGGGCATGGCAAATGCCGCACGCGAGCTTCAGGAAATTGCAAGGGCATTCTCCCATACGAAATATAACGGCAATATCTGTATAGATTTTTCAGTTATAAGTAATACCCAGTATTACAATTCCCTTATATTCAACGGATATATAAGCTCTGTAACGACAAGCGTACTCGTTGGCGGAAGGTACGATAACCTTCTTAAAAAAATGGGGCATTCCTCTCTTGAGGCAATAGGCTTTGCCGTGAACTTTTCAGAGGTTGATAAAAAGCTTTTCGGAGTGGAAACCCTTCAGGCAGATGAAATAATAGCCGTAGAGGATGATAAGAGCGATGCCGCCGCATTTGCGCTTATGAGAGAGCTTTCCGAGGGTGGAATACGCGTGAAAACAGTAAGAGGAACAGGCGTTGAGGGTGCAAGATTTATTGCAAGAAACGGCGCTATTATAGGTAGGTAAAAAATGCTTAACGTTGCATTACCCAAGGGTCGCTTGGGAAACAAGGTATATGAAATGCTTGCGGATATAGGCTATATCTGTGACGGTCTTAATGACCCTGATACACGCAAGCTTGTTTTTGAAAATAAAGAGGTGGGCGTAAGGTATGCCCTTGTAAAGCCCTCAGACGTTGCCGTTTACGTGGAAAGAGGTGCGGCAGATATAGGCGTGGTAGGCAAGGACACCCTTGATGAGGGCGGCTACGACGTATTCGAGCTTCTGGACCTTGGCTTTGGCAAATGCTCTGTGGCTATGTGCGCCCCGGACGGCTGGTGTGAGGATACCTCATCAATATTAAGAGTTGCAACAAAATATCCGAATACGGCAAAGAGATATTACATTTCACAGGGAAGAGAAATAGATATAATAAAGCTTAACGGCTCCATAGAGCTTGCTCCTATATTGGGCTTAAGCGACGTTATCGTGGATATAGTTGAAACAGGCTCCACCCTCCGCGAGAATCACCTCCACGTTGAAAAGATAATAGCTAAAAGCAGTGCAAGGCTTATTGCCTGCAAGGGAAGCTACAGATTTAAAAGCGAAGAGATAGACCGCATTACAAAATGCCTGGCAGACAGAAAAAAGTAACGGTGTAAAATGATAAAGATATATAAATCCAACGAATGGAATGCCCAAAGCATATCCCAGAGAAAAACACCCCTTTCCGCAGACGTTAAGAAGGCGGCAGAGGATATTGTAAATGACGTTAAAGCCCGCGGGGATAAGGCTCTTTACGAATATACAGCAAAATTTGACAAGGTAAGCCTTGATAGCCTTGAGGTTACGGATGCTGAAATTGAGGAGGCTATGAATGAGGTTTCACCTGAGTTTATAAGGATACTCAAAACAGCCAAGGCGAATATAGAGCGCTTTCACAAAATGCAGCTCCGCGACGGCTTCAGGATATATGATGACGGTATAATTTTAGGCCAGGTTATAACACCTCTTGCAAAGGTTGGTGTATACGTGCCCGGTGGCACTGCAAGCTACCCAAGCACAGTGCTTATGGATACAGTCCCTGCAAAAATAGCGGGAGTTGGCGAGATTATAATGGTTACACCTCCCTCAAAAAGCGGTAAGGTGGCTTCTCCCATACTTGCGGCTGCAAAAATTGCAGGTGTGGACAGGATTTTTAAAATAGGCGGTGCACAGGCAATAGGCGCTCTTGCTTATTCCACAGAAAGTGTGCCTGCAGTTGATAAGATAGTTGGCCCCGGTAATATGTTTGTTGCAGCGGCTAAAACTCTTGTAAGCGGCATTGTTGGCATAGATATGGTGGCAGGCCCCAGCGAAATACTTGTTATTGCAGATGAAAGCGCAAGCCCCTTTGTTGTAGCGGGAGACCTTTTATCCCAGGCAGAGCATGACAGGTCTGCCGCGGCAATACTTGTTACAACAAGCGAGGAGCTTGCAAAAAGGGTGTCTGCAGAGCTTGAGGTTCAGCTTGAGGCTCTTCCCAGAAACGAAATAACAAGGGAAAGCATCGATAGCGCCTCTGCCATAATAGTTGTTGATAATATTGATGAGGCAATAGAGATAAGCAATTCAATAGCCCCTGAGCATCTTGAAATATGCCTTGACAATGCAATGGATTATCTTCCTAAAATAAAAAATGCAGGAAGCATATTCCTTGGGCACAATACCCCCGAGGCATTGGGTGATTACTATGCGGGCACAAACCATACACTGCCCACAAACTCCACTGCAAGGTTTTATTCACCCCTTTCAGTAGACGATTTTATTAAAAAATCATCATACATATCATATTCCTATGAGGCTCTTGAAAGGGTCAAGGATGATATAGAATATTTTGCAGAGGCAGAGGGCTTGTCTGCTCACGCAAGAAGCGTAACAAACAGATTCAAAAAAGGGAGCAACTGATATGAGCCGATTTTTAAACAGCAGATACAGCTCCTTAAAGCCCTATGTTCCCGGTGAACAGCCAAAAAATATATCGGAATTTATAAAGCTCAACACAAATGAAAGCCCCTTTGAGCCGTCGCCTATGGCAATTAAGGCTATAAATGATGAAGCGACAAGGCTTAATCTTTACCCCACCCCTACAGGTGAGCCCTTGATGAGCGCATTAAGCAAAAGGTACGGTGTGCCCACCTCAAGAATATTCACATCAAACGGTTCCGATGAAACACTTGCATTTGCATTTCTTGCGTTCTGCGGCAAGGATAAGGGCGTGTGCTTTCCCGATATATCCTACGGCTTTTATAAGGTGTATGCACAGCTTTGCTGTGTAGATGCTATGGAAATCCCCCTTGATAAGGATTTTAAGGTTGTTCCCGAGGATTATTTTAATTCAGGGCGCACTGTTGTTATAGCAAATCCCAATGCACCTACCTCACTTGCCTTAACTCTTGATGAGGTTGAGAGCATAGTAAAAAACAACCCCAACGACGTTGTGATAATAGATGAGGCATACGTTGATTTCGGTGCACAAAGCGCAGTAAGCCTTATTGATAAGTATGACAATCTTCTTGTAATACAGACCTTTTCCAAATCCCGTAATATGGCAGGCGAAAGGCTTGGCTTTGCCTTTGGCGGTGAGGGCATAATAAGCGACCTTAACGCTATAAGGTATTCATTTAACCCCTACAATGTGGACAGGCTTGCCCTTGTGGCAGGTGCCGCAAGCATAGAGGATGAGGTCTACTTTAAGCAGTGCACAGAAGAAATAATAAGAGTAAGGGAATATACGGCTGAATGCCTTAAAAAAATGGGCTTTGAGGTACTCCCCTCAAAAACCAATTTCCTTTTTGCAAAGCATAATGCCGTAGGGGGAGAGGCTATATACCTTGCCCTTAAAGCAAAAGGCATACTCATAAGGCACTTTGCAGGGGAGAGGACAGCCCCCTACGTAAGAATAACAATAGGCAGTATGGCTCAGATGGAAAAAATGCTTTACGAGCTTGAAGCAATACTGAACGAATATAAATAAGAAGGAAAAATTACAATGCGTATCTCACATATAGTCAGAAATACAAGAGAAACCGCTATTGAGCTTACACTCAATATAGACGGCGAGGGCAAGAGAAGTATAAATACAGACTGTGGCTTTTTTAATCATATGCTGGAGCTGTTTGCGGCTCATTCACGCTTTGATATAGACGTTACCTGTAAGGGTGATTCCCACGTTGATTATCATCATACCGTGGAGGATGTAGGTATTGTGCTTGGTCAGGCTCTTAAAAATGCTCTTGGAGATAAAAGGTCTATAAACCGCTACGGAAGCTTTTTGCTCCCTATGGATGAGGCTCTTGTAATGGTTGCCCTTGATATAAGTGCAAGGCCTTATCTTGATTACGGCCTTGACCTTGATGAGCGCGTTGTAGGCGATTTTGATGCGGAGCTTGGCGAGGAGTTTTTTGCCGCCTTCACAAGGGAGGCAGGTTTAACTCTTCATATAAGGCAGCTTGCAGGCAGAAATACACATCATCTTCTTGAAGCGGCATTCAAGGGTGTGGCAAGGGCTCTTAAGGAGGCTGTTGCCATAGATGAGAAATTAAACGGGGAGCTTCCCTCCACAAAGGGTGTATTGTAATATGATCGCAGTTGTTGATTACGGTGTAGGTAATCTGTTTTCATTAGGTGCCTCCTTAAAGAAAATAGGCGCCGAATATATAGTTACCAAGGATAAGGACGTTATAAAATCCGCAAAAGGAATAATTCTTCCGGGT
>SVGI01000015.1 GCA_015056385.1 Clostridiales bacterium | reverse complement strand
GTGAGTGTTTTTCCTCATTGGGAATCAATATCACCCGAGTCAATTATAATAAAGCTATTGATTCTCATGTATTATTTATTGACGCTGATGGTACAGAGGAACAGCTTAAAAAAGCAGATTTGGAGCTTAAAAAAATCGGATACTTAGGTAATGACAGCGACAACAAAACAAGCGTTGTTCTGTTAGAGTTTTGCTTAAAAGATGTTCCAGGCAGTGTTACAGATGTTCTCAAGCTTATAAGTGAATTTCACTTTAATATCTCTTATATAAGTTCACAAGAAAACGGAACAGATTATCAATATTTCAAAATGGGATTATACGTTGACGATTCTGATAAAATTGCTTATTTTTTAAGTCAAGCAGAAAAGTTGTGCAAGGTACGGGTTATTGACTATAACCGTTCCAAAAATGTATATGATAACAGCATATTTTATAATACCTATGTTTTGGGCCTGTCGCAAATGATGGGATTGTCAGAAGATGCAAAACAGGAGCTCTTAATAAATGTGAATCTGGCTATGCAAACATTGGACGAAAAAGGTTTATCGCCTTATAGAACGTTTGACAGTATAAGTAAGTTTGCTGAGCTTTTAAGTGTTTCAAAGGGAAAAAACTTTGTACCGCGTATAAGTACACATAAAATTACTGAAAATACGGAAATAACTTTAATTGAGCCGCCCTGTGGCAGTAACACGATAATCATAAACAGTAAAGGAGAGTATTTATTCATTGATAGCGGATATGCCTGTTATCAAAAGGAAATGATTGACGTCTTTAATGAAATTATTCCTGAATTCAGTACCATAAAAAAGAAAATACTTATTACCCACGCAGATGTAGATCATTGCGGACTTTTACCAATGTTTGATGAGGTGTTTGCAAACGGAAAAACAGCAAAGTGCTTGGAAAAGGAATATAACGGACTCGGCGGATACCGTGAAGAAAACCCTTTACACAAGCCATATATTAATATTTGTAAAATTCTTACCGAATATCGGTCGGTAAACCCTCAAAAAGTTGTAAAATTGTGGGAAGGCGCCAATTCTTATGATAAGCCATTGACACAAATAGGGTTCTATAGCTTTGGTGAGCTGAATTTTGAAGTATATGAAGGAAAAGGCGGGCATTTGCCGGGAGAAATCATTTTAATAGACTATTCAAATCATATTGCTATTACAGGTGATGTTTATATTAACACCCATGGACTTACACCAGAGCAGAAAAAATATAACCAGTATGCGCCAATATTAATGACCTCTGTTGATACAGATCCTAAATTATGCCTCGAAGAAAGAAATGCAATTTTACAACGCCTGGGAGTTGGAAAGTGGCAGATTTTTGGGGCGCACGGGTTCAAAAAGGATTATTCGGTAAATATATAGGTATACTTAACAATGAATTTCTGTTTTGTGTATTGTATTATAGGTTATAATTGACAAAATAACTGATTCACAACCAATAAACAATTTATCCCCATCGAGCAATCGGCGGGGTTTTTGTTGTATTCTGTCTTAAATGGCTTTGAGGAGGAAATCACAGAGGCCTCTCAATGCATAATAAACGGTAAAACGCAAAGTGATATTTTGCCTCTCGATGAAAGCATAACAATAATGAAGCAGATGGATGAAATAAGAAGGCAAATAGGTATAAAATACCCATTTGAAAAATAAAAAGGATACAAAAAACCACCCTGCCGTATTTTTACGGCAAGGTGGTTATCTTTTTGAAATGAAAAATTATTTGAGGCTTCCGCTCATCATTTCGGAAATAATTGCAAGAACCTTGCTGTAGCATCCGCCGCATCCGCTTGAGCAGTGTGTGGTGTTCTTAACCTCATCGAATATGGAAAGCAATCCGTTAAGGCTTGTATGTTCACGTGCGGCATTAACAATGTCAAAGTATTTTACGTTGTTGCAGCGGCATACAACGTAGTTTTCATCTGACGTAGTGTCAAGAGGCTTGAGGTCGCAAACAACAGGCTCCTCAGGCTCCTTTTTCCAAAGACCGTGAAGGTTGCAGTATGCATAAACTGCAATAAGCTTATCCTGACTGCTCATATTGAAGCTTGCGGCAGGCTGGTCATCAGGTGTAAGGTATTTAATCTGGAAGCCTTCCTTTGTTTCAATGGCAATCCACTGAATATAGTGCTCGGGCTGCATAGGATGCTTTACGTCCCCGACTATTACAAAAACCTTGTTATTGTCTGTAGTAAATGTGGGGATGTGCTTTTCAGCAGAAGCCTCTACGCTTCCTGCAACAAGCTCAGCCATAGGCTTTGCGCAGCATACAACAGGCACAGATGAATCGTTTATTTTAGTAATTACATTACCACATGTTTTACATATATAGAATTTCATAAAATTACCATAGCATTCCTTTCGGAAGGCTTACCTTTCTTATGCGGATAAAGGGATATGATCTATCACACAGACAGATAATACCTTACTTTATTGTATAACAAAAAATCTTATATCGCAATAATTATATTTTATAATGATATTATGTGGTATAATGGTACGGTGTTTTATAGACGGCTTGCCCTTGAGGTATAAAATAGCCCGGCTTTATTGTGTGGCTATATGTAATGTATGCCCTCTGAGATGTATTTATAAACAGAGTTTAGCTTAATAAAATTATACAAGAGATTTATAAGAAAAGGATGCTATGGACGCAATTTTAAGATTTTTTACCGAAACCCTCAATACCTTTGCGTGGATCTACGTGCTTTTGCCTTGTGTTGTTTTGGGCGGAGTGATTTTTACTGTCCGAAATAAGGGTATACAGTTTAGTAGGTTTGGCTACGCTATGAAAAATACGGTAGGAGGTGTTTTCAGTAAGAAAAAAGCATCTGCAGGGTCTGTTACATCCTTTCAGGCTGTAACTACCGCCCTGGCATCTACTGTGGGCACAGGTAATATAATCGGTACCAGCCAGGCTATTGCCATGGGTGGATACGGAACTCTTTTTTGGCTTTGGATAGCAGCTCTTTTGGGCATGGTTATCAAATACAGCGAGGTCACTCTTGCCGTAAACTACCGTGAAAAGAATAAAAAGGGCGATTGGGTCGGCGGACCTATGTATTACATAACCAAGGGTATGGGAACAAAATGGAGGTGGCTTGCTGTTTTGTTTGCTGTATTTACAATTACCGCCTCATTCGGAATAGGAAATCTTTCTCAGGCAAACAGCATTTCGTCCTCTGTAAATAACGCTCTTACCTCGTTTATACCCTCTGTTAAAGGAAACGAGCTTACGGTAAGCGTTATCGTAGGTGTAATTCTTGCGATTATTTGCGGACTATCCATTATGGGCGGTATTAAGAGGATAGGTAAAATAACCGGGCTTCTTATTCCTGTTATGAGTATTTTCTACATTATGTGTACGTTGATCGTTATCGGAGTCAATTATACAAGCATTGGTGATGCCTTCAGAAATATCATTGTAGGGGCGTTTACACCGCGTGCTGTTTGCGGTGCCGCCTGCGGAATTGCGTTTAAGGAGGTAGTAACCTGGGGATTGAAGCGCAGTGCGTTTTCAAACGAGGCGGGTCTTGGTTCTGCAGGTATAGCCCATGCGGCGGCAGATACTGATGATCCCGTAAGGCAGGGCATGTTCGGCATTTTCGAGGTATTCGTGGACACTATCGTTATTTGCACCCTTACGGGTCTTGCAATTATGGTAAGCGGTATTGAGATAGAATTCGGAAAGGCAGTAAGCTCCGAGCTTATAACCTCGGCATTTGCAACTGTTTTCGGTGATAAATTTGCATCATTGTTTATTGCCATAGCGCTTTTTCTGTTTGCTTTTTCAACTATACTCGGCTGGTCCCTATACGGTACCCGCTGTGTGGAATATTTGTTTGGCACGAAGGCGTCAAAGGTATACCAGCTTATATTCTCTGCTGTGATAGTTGTTGGCACAACATTATCACTTGAGGTTGTGTGGAGCCTTGCAGATACCTTTAACGGCCTTATGGCAATACCTAATTTTATAGCGTTGTTTGCCCTGTCCGGTGTTGTGGCAAGGCTTACAAGGGAGCATTTCTCCAAGAAATCTCATGAGCTGAGATGATGGCGGTAAAACAGGTAAACTGATATATGAAAGTGAAGTACGTAGGAAAAATTGATACGCTTGCGTTTGAAAAAAACAAAATATACGAGGTTATATCTGTTGAAAAGGGTTGGTATAGAATATACACGGAGCTTGATGAGGATTATTTATTCCCACCTTACCTCTTTGAAACAGTGGAAGAGTAAAAATTATAAAAAATTAAGGCGCAAAATACTTGACAACTAAAAAAACGGAGAGTATAATACACACAACAATTTATAAAGGCTATGACGAAGACGGTCTTGATTAAATTTCACAGAGAGTCGGGGGCGGTGAAATCCCGGTAAATAACGGTCAAGTAACTTATCACTTCCGAGCTGAAGATCTAAACGGGCTTTCCCAAGTAAGGTCTTTCGTGATTGCTGCGTAAATGCATACGGCTTGTTAGAGCCAGAGTGGCGTGAATTTCACGCAATTTGAGTGGTACCGCGGGTATTTGAAGAACGTTCAAGGCTCGTCTCAAAGAATTTTTGAGGCGAGTCTTTTTGATTTGCCGAAAAAATAGAAAAGGAGAGGATTTTCATGGAAAACAAAACAACCACACAGTTAAGCGAGATCGCAACACGTATCCGTGAATTGCGAGAGGTAATGGGTTTTGCCGTTTCTGAAATGGCGGAAAAAACCGAAGTATCAGTAAATGATTATACCGCATACGAAAGCGGCAACGCAGACATTCCGTTTTCCTTCATTCACAAATGCTCTTTGGTTTTCGGCGTTGAGCTTACAGAGCTTCTTGAGGGTAAAACTGCTAATCTTTCAAGTTATACCGTAACACGTAAGGGTAACGGCCAGCAGACAGCAAGGGAAGAGGGTATTGATATAAGAAATCTTGCCCCCAAGTTCAGAGATAAAATTGCAGAGCCATATTACGTAAGGTATGAGTATTCCGCGGCTCAGCAGAATAAGCCTATCCACCTTGCAAAGCATTCAGGTCAGGAATTTGATTTGGTTCTTTCGGGAAGCCTTAAGGTCCAGATAGGCGACCATACGGAAATACTCCGCGAGGGGGACAGCATATATTACGACAGCTCAACACCCCACGGCATGATAGCTATCGACGGCAAGGACTGTGAATTCTGCGCAGTAGTTCTTCCCGGTGAGAAAACTGCGGAAAAAGAGGTTGTAAGGACTATTGCCGCCGCTAAGACAAGCGGAAAACTCGTATGCGAGAGATTTGTAGAATGCCTTGAGGATGAAAACGGCGCCCTTGAAAAAATAAATTTCACTAATACCGATACCTTTAACTTTGGATTTGATATAGTAGACGGTATCGCAAGAAAATACCCCAATAAGCTTGCAATGCTTCATCTTGATAAGCACAAAACAGAGCGTAGATTTACCTTCGGGGATATCATGCGCTACTCCAACCAGACGGCGAATTATCTTAAATCCCTTGGTGTTAAGCGGGGCGACAGAGTTATGCTGGTGCTCAAAAGGCATTATCAGTTCTGGTTTGCAATGGTTGCCCTCCACAAGATAGGAGCCATAGCCATCCCCGCAACGAATCAGCTTAAGGAGCACGATTTCGTATACCGTTACGATGCGGCGGGTGTAAGTGCTATACTTTGTACCGCAGACGGCGACACTGCCGATATAGCCCAGGCTGCAGCGGCACAGTGTCCCCAGGTCAAAAACCTTATATTGGTTGGCGGCAAGAAGGAGGGCTGGCATGATTTTGATGAGGAATTCAAGCTTTTCTCCGGAAAATATCAGAGAGAAGAAAATTGCTCTGCAGGTGATGATGTTGCTCTCATGTTCTTCACCTCAGGCACAACGGGCAACCCCAAAATGGCTGCCCATAAGCACACCTACGCCCTGGGACATTACGTAACCGCAAAATATTGGCATTGCTGCGAGAGGGACGGTCTTCACCTTACGATATCAGATACAGGCTGGGGCAAATCCCTTTGGGGCAAGCTTTACGGTCAGTGGCTTTGCGAGGGCGCGGTATTCGTATATGACTTTGATAAGTTCGATGAAAACGACATATTGCCCATGTTTGCAAAATATGGCATAACCACATTCTGCGCACCTCCCACAATGTTGAGAATGCTTGTAAGAAGCGACCTTTCAAAATACGACCTTTCATCCATACATCATATGACCACAGCAGGTGAGGCTCTTAATCCCGAGGTATATAAGCTTTTCAAGGAGGCTACGGGTCTTGATATAATGGAAGGCTTCGGTCAGACGGAAACCACCCTCACTATTGCTAACCTCTGCGGAACGGTTCCGAAGATAGGCTCTATGGGTAAGGCTTCTCCCCAGTATAATATCGACCTTGTTGATGCCGCAGGTAAGCCTGTTGCAACAGGCGAGGTAGGTGAGATAGTTGTAAGGCTTGACGATGGCATACCTGCAGGTCTTTTCAAGGAATACTATCTTAACGAAGAGCTTACCAATGAGGCTGTGTACGACAATATGTATCATACGGGCGATACTGCCTGGAGGGATGAGGACGGTTATTATTGGTATGTAAGCCGTATAGATGACGTTATCAAATCCTCTGGCTACCGTATCGGACCCTTCGAAATAGAAAGCGTAATAATGGAGCTTCCTTACGTTGTTGAATGCGGTGTATCTGCGGCACCTGATGAATTAAGAGGCCAGGTGGTAAAGGCAAGCGTAGTCCTCACAAAGGGCACAGAGCCCACGGAGGAGCTTAAAAAGGAAATTCAGAACTACGTAAAGGTTCATACAGCCCCGTATAAGTATCCCCGCGTGGTTGTGTTCCGTGATGAGCTTCCCAAAACAATAAGTGGAAAAATCCAGAGAAATAAGCTTTAATGCTTGTTGCCTCCCCTTAAAAAAGGGGAGGCTTTTTTTGTTCGTCTTAATCAAATCTTAATCCCGTTGCGCATTGAATATTCATAGTGAAATCAATAAAATAAAGGTGAAAACCAAAAGGAGGAAATATATGAAAAATATTCTTATCTGCGATGAGCAAAATAAATAACCTACGTCATAGTATGGGGAATGAAGTAATTACAGTAGAAAGGCGGCCGGTAAAATGGCCGCCTTTTTCATTTGTGAAAGCACTGCCTTACGTTGTGAACAATAATTTGTTTCATTCTATAAAATGCGGTAAAAAAACAAACAAGCAGAGGTTTGGGAAACGAAACATTCGCCTTATTTCGAATAAAACTTCTATAATCCAGATAAATGTGCAAAAACATTGACAAAAATCGGGTAGTATATTAAAATATCAACGTATATGTAGAGGTATGTCTTTATATATTTAATGAGCGCAAACAGGAGAAAAAAGTGAGTAAGGTTTTGATTGTTATGGGCAGCCAGTCCGATTTTGACGTTGTCAAAAAGGCCGCGGATATGCTCTCTAAATTGTCTATTGATTATACAATTCGCGTTATTTCCGCACACAGAACACCTGCTGCAGCAGCAGAGGTAGCATCAAATGCACAGAAGGACGGGTACAGCGCTATTATTGCAGCAGCAGGAAAGGCTGCGCATTTAGGCGGTGTTCTTGCAGCATATACAGTGCTTCCCGTTATAGGTATTCCTATAAAGTCCTCATTTATGGACGGCATGGATTCACTTCTTTCAATGGTACAGATGCCAAAGGGTATTCCCGTTGCAACAGTAGCCGTAGACGGCGCTGAAAACGCGGCTATCCTTGCAGCACAGATGATAGCGCTTTCAGATGAGGGTCTCAGAGTCAAGCTTGAGGAATACAAGGAATCAATGGCAAGGGACGTAGAAAAACAAGATAAAGCCGTTAACGAGCTTATTTCAAAATAATAGAATTTGAGAGGGATAATAATATGGGTATCACCTATAAGGATGCCGGTGTAGACGTAACCGCCGGTTATCAGGCAGTAAAGCTCATGCGTGAGCATGTTTCAAAAACATTTGATGAAAACGTACTTAAGGGTATAGGTTCCTTCGGCGGATTCTATTCCATAGCCCCCTTCAAGTTCGAGGAGCCTGTTCTTGTGGCAGGTACAGACGGCGTTGGTACAAAGCTTAAAATTGCATTTATGCTTGATAAGCACGATACGATAGGTCAGGACTGTGTTGCTATGTGCGTAAACGACATTGCATGTCAGGGCGCAAAGCCTCTTCTTTTCCTTGACTATATCGCAACTGCAAAGCTTGAGCCTGAAAAGATAGCATCTATCGTTAAGGGCGTTGCAGACGGGTGCGTGCTTGCAGGCTGCGCACTTATCGGCGGTGAAACTGCGGAAATGCCCGGCTTCTATACAAAGGATGAATACGATATAGCAGGCTTCTCCGTAGGTATTGCAGATAAGAAACGCATTATTGACGGTTCGGCTATTAAAGAAGGCAGTGTTCTTATCGGCGTTAAGTCCTCAGGTGTTCACAGTAACGGCTATTCTCTCGTAAGAAGGCTTGCTATTGAGGAAAAGAACAGATTAGGCGAGTACGTAGACGAGCTTTCTATGACGGTTGGCGAGGCTCTTTTGAGACCCACTCATATCTACTCCTCAATGATGTATAATATTGCAACAACCCTTAATATTCAGGGTATGGCACATATCACAGGCGGCGGATTTATCGAAAATATTCCCCGTATGCTCCCCGAGGGTCTTGCGGCGCGCGTACGCCTTGGGTCATGGGATATGGATCCTATATTCCCCTTACTTGCTAAGTGGGCAGGTACAGGTGTAGACGAGCTTTACAACACATTCAATATGGGTATCGGCCTTGTTGTTGCAGTAGCAGGCGAGGATTGCGATGCAACATGCGCAGCAATTAAGGCAGGCGGCTTCGAGCCCTTCGTAATTGGTGATGTTGTTAAGAATACAGGTAAAGAAGTAGAGTTTATATGATTAAAAAGCGTATAGTTGTTCTTGCAAGCGGCGGAGGCACTGACCTTCAGAGCATTATAGATGCATGGCAAAATGGCGAAATAAACGGAGATATTGTTGGTGTAATATCCAATAATCCCGGCGCTTACGCCCTGGAGCGTGCAAGGCTTGCAGGCATTAAGGCTGTTTCGGTGGATTATAAATCATACGGCAGCGTCGGCGAATATAACGAGGAGCTTTTGAGAGAGCTTAAGGTGCTTTCTCCCGACCTTATCGTTCTTGCAGGCTACATAAAAATTCTTCCCGGGGAAATCACAAGGGAATATACAAACAGGATAATAAATATTCATCCTGCCCTTATTCCTTCCTTCTGCGGTGAGGGCTGGTACGGTATCCACGTTCACGAGGGCGTAAAGGCAAGCGGTGTTAAGCTTACAGGCGCAACTGTCCATTTTGTTGACGAGCTTGCAGACCACGGCGCAATAATACTTCAGGAAAGCGTTCCTGTTTATTACGAGGATACTCCCGAGGAAATACAGTCCCGCGTGCTTGAGATAGAGCATAAGATGCTTCCCAAGGCAGTGGCGCTTTTCTGTGAGGACAGGCTTGAGGTTATAGGCTCAAGAGTAAAGGTAAAGTAAAGAACAAGGGCAAGGCCCATTTCAAAGAAAGGCAATATATATGGATAAAAAGAGAAGAGCAATTATCAGCGTTTCAGATAAAACGGGTATCGTTGAGCTGGCAAAGGAGCTTGCACAGTATTCTGTGGAAATCGTTTCCACAGGCGGTACAGCAAAAACTCTTACAGAGGCAGGCCTTGAGGTTACTGCAGTAAGTGATATAACAGGCTTTCCCGAGTGTCTTGACGGTCGTGTAAAAACGCTTCACCCCAAGATTCACGGCGGCATACTTGCTATGCGCTCTAATAAGGAGCATATGGAGCAGATAAAATCTCTTGATATTACTCCCGTAGATTTCATAATAATTAACCTCTATCCCTTCAGAAAAACAATACTTAAGGAGGGCGTTACAAGAGAAGAGGCTATCGAAAATATCGATATCGGCGGCCCCTCAATGCTCCGTGCAGCTGCAAAGAACTGGCAGGACGTTGTAGTTCTTGTAGACCCTGCTGATTACCCCAAGGTATTAAGCGAGCTTAAGGAAAACGGCGAGGTTTCCCTTGAAACAAAGCTTTACCTTTCCGCAAAGGTATTTGAGCATACGGCAAACTACGATGCTATGATAGCAGAATATATGCGTGCACAGGTTCCCACATACGCAGAATATCCCGAGCTTCTTACTCTTACGTATGAAAAGGTTCAGGAAATGCGTTACGGCGAGAATCCTCATCAGAGCGCAGCCTTTTACAGAGAGATCAACGCTCCTGCATGCAGCCTTTCAAATGCAAAGCAGCTTCACGGCAAGGAAATTTCCTATAATAATATCAACGATACAAACGGCGCATTGGACCTTTTGAGAGAGTTTGACGAGCCCACTATCGTTGCAGTAAAGCATGCAAATCCCTGCGGCGTAGGCAGTGCAGATACTATCTACGAGGCATATATGAAGGCATACGAATCAGACCCCGTATCTATTTTTGGCGGAATCGTTGCATCTAACCGCGAAATTGATGCTCAGACAGCAACAGAAATGTCCAAGATTTTCCTTGAGATCGTTATTGCTCCTTCATTTACCCCTGAGGCTCTTGAAATTCTTACACAGAAGAAGAACATCCGCGTTATGGTAAACGAAAACATATCCAAGAAGCCCGAAAAGCCTATCTGGGATATGAAGAAGGTTGTTGGCGGTATGCTTGTTCAGGGCTACAACGATAAGCTTCTTATTGAGGAGGACCTTAAGGTTGTTACAGACCGCGCTCCCACAGCTGAGGAAATGGAATCCCTTAAGTTTATGTGGAAGATAGTAAAGCATACCAAATCAAACGGTATTGCTATCGGTAAGGATAAGCAGTCCTTAGGCATCGGACCCGGTCAGGTTAACAGAGTATGGGCAACCACAGGCGCTATTGAAAGAAGCGGCGACAAGGTTAAGGGTGCGGTTCTTGCATCAGACGCATTCTTCCCATTCTCAGACTGTGTTGAGGCTGCTGCTGCGGCAGGTATCACAGCCATTATCCAGCCAGGCGGAAGTATAAGAGATGAGGAATCTATTGCAGCATGTAATAAATACGGTATTGCAATGGTATTTACAGGTATGCGCCACTTCAAGCATTGATATAAAATCAAATGATATAAGCGCTCGGATATTTGTCCGGGCGCTTTTTATGTTGTAACGGTGTTGATTTTTAAGGGTTATTTTGATATTATATCATTATATGTTCTAAAAATATGGTAGCAGAGAGTAAGATGTTTGTGAAAAAGCGTTTTATAGGTGTCGTTCTTTTATTGGTATTGTGCTGGATTACAGGGTGTAGTGTAATACCCACGCCTGATGTAGGTACGCCTTCTGCCACAGTATCCACACCTACCCCTGTTGTTACGCCTGTACCTACACCTACTCCCACGCCAACCCCTGACCCTGTTCTTGTGTTTATGGATGGTATGACACTTAAGGAAAAGGTATGTCAGCTTTTTATAGTGAGTCCCGAGGCTCTTACGGAATCTACCACTGCAACCTCTCTTACTCAGGAAATGAGGGATAACTATGCTCTGTATCCTGTTGGCGGTGTAACACTTTTTGCAAAAAACATAATCGACCCCTCACAGGTAACCCGGTTCAATGAGGATTTTACCGATTTAGGTGATATTCCTATGTTCATTTCAGTTGATGAAGAGGGTGGAGTGGTTGCCAGAATTGCAAATAACAAAAATTTCAATGTTACGAAATATAAAAATGCTGCTTCCGTAGGCTCAACGGGGGATACCAAAAACGCTCTTCAGATGGGTAGCGCCATCGGCGGATATTTGAAGAAATACGGATTTAACCTTAATTTTGCTCCTGTTGCAGATGTTAATACAAACCCCAGAAACCCTATTATCGGTACAAGGGCGTTTTCGAACGATCCTTTGGTTGTAGCACAGATGGTATCTGCCGTAACACAGGGGTTTAATTCACAGGGTATTATTGCAACGTATAAGCATTTTCCCGGCCATGGGGACACCAAGGAGGACAGCCATGAGGGGATAGCCGTATCATACAAAACGGCAGATGAAATGCTCAATTGTGAATGGTTGCCGTTTATGGAGGCAAAGGCAGGGGATATGGTTATGGTAGGCCACGTTGCCACACCGAATATAAACGGTGATATGATTCCTGCTACTATGTCGTACAATATGGTTACAACTGTGCTCAGAGGGCAGCTCGGGTTTGAAGGAATTGTAATAACCGATGCTCTTGATATGGGTGCTATTACAAATAATTATACATCTGCCGAGGCGGCAGTAAACGTAATTAAGGCAGGGTGTGATATATTACTGTTGCCGGCTAATCACGTAGGCGCTATTGAGGGTGTAATATCTGCAGTCGAAAATGGGGATATATCCATAGAGAGAATTGATGAAAGCGTATACCGTATATTAAAGCTTAAAATGGAATACGGTATACTTAACTGATATATTATTTATAATTGGAGCTCATAATGAGTAATCACGAAATCTTCGATATTGCTGTAATCGGCGCAGGCGCATCAGGGCTTATGGCGGCATATTCCGCTGTAAAGGAGGGCGCGTCAAGCGTCTGTATATTGGAAAAAAACGAAGGGTCTGCAAAAAAGCTTCTCCGTACAGGTAACGGGCGATGCAATATAACCAATTTGAAGGCAGACGACTCCACCCATTACAGATGTGAAGATATAAGCTTTGTGAGGGATGCGTTAAAGAAGTTTTCAGTTAGCGATGCAGTAAGCTTTTTTGAGAGTATCGGCATTATAGTGGTGAAGGATGAGGATTCGAAGCTTTTTCCTATGTCCTTTCAGGCGGCATTTGTTTGCTCTGCCCTTACAAACGCTGTTAAAAAGGCGGGTGTAGATATAAAATATCCAACACAGGTTGGCGATATAAAAAAGAAGAATAACGTATTTAATATAGAAACAAATAACGGTGATATAAGGGCAAAGGCAGTTATAATAGCCACAGGAGGTGCCGCCGCCCCGGATAGCGGCTCAGACGGATATTCAAATAAAATTGCATCGTCCCTGGGGCATAGTACAAATAAATATTTACCTGTAATATCTGCCCTTATTACAAAGGACGGCTTTATAAAACGTGTGGACGGAGTTAAGATAGAGGGCACGTTAAGCCTTGAAATCTGTGGAAAAATTGTTGGGGAATATAATGGGGATATACTCTTTACCAATTATGGTATTTCAGGCCCGCCTGCTTTTTCCGCAAGCCTTGATGCTATAAAGGCTCTTGATAGCGGTGAAGAGGATGTTTATATATCTCTCAACCTTTCTCACGGCGTTTCATTTGACAGTATTGCAGATGGAGTTTTAAGGCTTTGCAGGTCCGGCATTTATAGTACTGTGGACGAGGTTATAAATTGCTTTACACATAAGAAGCTAGTTGCCGTAATTCTTTCAGAGATAGGCATAAGTGAGGGGATGCCCGTAGAAAAAATGAATATGAGCTACGCAAAGGGTATTGCAAAGGCTATATGCTCGTTGCGCCGCAGGGTAGTGGGTGTACGCGGCTTTGAATACGCCCAGGGCTCATTAGGCGGTGTTTCGGTTTTAGAGATAGACAGATACACAATGTCCTCTTTAATACATAGTGGCCTTTATTTCAGCGGAGAGGCAATAGACGTTACAGGTGAATGTGGCGGTTATAATCTCCAATGGGCGTGGACCTCAGGTAATATAGCAGGAAAAGCTGCCGCACAGTATGTAAAGCAGTAAGGTATAAAATAAAACTCTCCTTTATAAAAAAGGAGAGTTTTTTTATTCCTGTAAAAGCTCGAATTTGTAGCCCTCACTCATTGCGGCATCAAGAAAATCCTCAAAATAATCGTCTATTCCCGAATACGTAGGGTGTATAAGTATTATGGCGCCGGGGTGCAGGTTATCCATAAGCGTATTATATGCGTAATCCCTACCCTTGTTTGCCCCATAATCATCAAAGGCTATGCTCCAGAAAACTGTTTTGTATGAAAGCAGGCTTCCTGCGGCAACTACTCTTTCGCTGTATTTACAGTAGGGCGGGCGCACGTATGAGCAGGAAACGGAATATTTTTCGTAAAGCTCATTTGAAAGCCTGTTGTAATCCTCCACAATGGCAGGGGAAGAAAGCTCTGTATAGTCTGTGTGCGTAAAGCCGTGATTGCCAAAGAGATGCCCCTCATGCGCAATTCTGTTTATTATAGCTTCGTTGTTTTTATCGCATACGTAATCCCCCGTAAGGAAAAATACAGCCTTTATATTTCTTTCACGAAGTCTGTCAAGGACGTTCTGTGTAGCTCCTGATTCATATCCCAAATTAAACGTAAGATAGAGTACCTTTTCCTGTGTTTCTACGTAATATAAGCCGTCGTAGGTGGATAATATGCGCTCCTCATCAGCTGATATCCGGGGTGTAGTGTGGTTTTTGTTCCTTACAACGCCCCATCCGTAGGGAGTGTTGTCAATAGTGTCCAATATATCTGTATCTACGTTATTGTTCGGTAGCGTGGGTGTAGGGGACGGCGGCATATCGGGAGATAACGTGGGTGATGGGGGCGTATCGGGCGGTGTAGTACCGCTGTTTCCCTTTGATATCAGCGTTGCAGCTATTATAAGTACGATACATACGCAAATAAGAATCAAATATTTTTTATAGGGTTGCTTTTTCATTACTTTTTCCTTTCACGTTTATTGTGGGGTGGTATGTAAAATGTATTGTACTTTGTCCTGAATTATGCTCACGAAATTTTAGCATCACAAATTTGTGTATACAGAGTATATTGATAAGTATTTTGTTAAATAATAACAGCACATAAACTGTAAAACAAAAGGAGAAGTATATGAAAAGACGTATAGGTATTTTCATTACCGTTGCCGTGCTTTTGGTATGTGTTGTTGCAGGTGCTTACAGTACAGATGTATTTACGCCAAGGGCAGAGGCGGCAACAGTTATAAAAAGAGGCTCCACTGGCTCAACGGTGAGAAAAATACAGACTAAGCTTAAAAATTGGGGGTATTACTCCGGAAGTGTAGACGGTATATTTGGCTCCCAAACAGAGGAGGCTGTAAAATATTTTCAGCGCAGAAACGGTCTTAAGGTAGACGGTATTGTAGGAGAGGAAACTGCAAGAGCTTTAGGCATAACCTTGTCCTCAGGTACAGGTGGCTCATCCTCAGGTACAGGCGGTGGCGCTACAAGTGGAGATTTATATCTTCTTGCAAGAGTTGTTTACGGCGAGGCAAGGGGAGAGCCCTACGTTGGGCAGGTCGCTGTTGCGGCTGTTGTGCTCAACAGAGTACGGTCATCCCAATTTCCAAACACAGTTTCAGGCGTGGTATATCAGCCCCTGGCGTTTACCTGCGTGGCAGACGGACAGATAAATTATACTCCGGACCAAACGGCTATAAACGCTGCAAGAGATGCGCTAAACGGCTGGGACCCTACCTACGGGGCTCTTTATTACTATAATCCCAAAACAGCCACAAGCTCGTGGATTAAAAAGCTTGACGTGCATATGACAATAGGCAATCACGTTTTTGCAAGATGATTTAGGGGGATGATATTCTATGATAAGAAGATTAACTAATAACAGAATATTTATGATGGTGCTGACCTTGTCCTTAGTTGCAAATATAGGCCTTGCTATGTGGGTTACAGACAGAAACGTCCGGATAACCAATATGACTGCTGAACACGAAAGCACCTATTCCAAAGCGTTTTCGGAAATGACAGGCCATATGTACGAGCTTGAGCAGGAGTTTTACAAGCTCAAGGCATCCGGAGGCGGGGAATACTCATCTGTAATACTTGCAAGCATAATGCGCCACGCACAGGGCGCGGCAGATAATCTTGCCCTTCTGCCTCTTAATATGTCAGGTGTAAGCTCCCTGGAAAAGTATCTCAATCAGGTGTCGGACTACGCACAGTCTGCCCTTATGGTGAAGGCTTCTGTTGATGAATTTAAGGAAAAGCATTCTCAAAACCTCGCCTCAATGCTTTCGTGTACTCTTAAAATAAATGAAAGGCTCAATACTATGAGGGAAGACGCTCTTACAAATGAATCCTCATGGTACGAGCTGTCGAATATTGCTATGGGCAGTGATGAAACAGGCAATAACGTGTATTTTTCAGGCTTTGACAGTATAACAGAGGAATCTGTTGAATATCCTACCCTGATATACGACGGTCCCTTTTCCGATGCTCTTCCCGAGGAGGACGGAAAAGATAAGCCCTCGTTGGGAGAGGAGATAAGCTATCTTGACGCTGCAAGTAAGGTAAGAGAGGTGTTTTCGTTATCCGATGATTATAAGCTTATGAAGAGGCAGGAGCTTCACTGCGACGTTGAATGCTGGTGTGTAGCCTTTGAAAAGGGAGAAAAAATGTATTCTGCCCTTGTAACAAAGGAGGGCGGGCATATCGTTAGCTTTACAGGGGACGGCTCGTCAAACAGAGAAAAATTATCTGTTGAGGACGGGCTTAACAGGGCGCAGGAGTTTTTGGAAAACGCAGGCTATATCTCTATGGCGCCTCAGTATTTCCAAAAATATAACGGTAATATAGTTATAAACTTCGTTTATGAAAACCAGGGAATAAAATACTATTCAGATATGGTAAAGGTACGCGTAAACTGCGATACAGGTGAAATAAACGGCTTCGAGGGTATGAATTACGTTATAAACCATACCTCAAGGGAACATGAACAAAAGGAGGGTATAGCCTCTATGGAGGAGGCTATGAGCCTTGTAAGCGACGGCTTGAGTATAGAGGAAATATCCCTTGCTCTTATACCCCGGGATAACGGCAAGGAGCTTCTTTGCTGGGAATTCAGGTGCGAGGATAAGGAGGATGAGGAGGTATATATTCTCTACTACGACGCCTACACCTTAAGGCAGGCAGAGGTGTTCAAGGTAATTTCCACCGAGGACGGAGATTTTGTAATATAAGACGCCAATACAGCGTATATTTTACTGTGAGTGTAATGTCGGGGAATAGGCTTTAAGGGCCTATTTCCCGATTGACTTACTATGTGGACTGTGTTAGAATTATTCAGGAAAAAATTTTTTTGGCGGTGTATTTATGCTCGAGGTCGGTATAATTTTTGGCGGACGTTCAGGAGAACACGATGTTTCTCTTATGTCTGCAAGAAGTGTGTTGGAAAATATAGATAACGAAAAATATAACGTACATAAAATAGGTATAACAAAAAGAGGCTCATGGAAGCTTTTTAAGGGTGAGCTTTCTCTTATGACAGACGGAGATTGGGAAAGTCAGAGCGATGATATAGTTTTCCCTCCGGACCCTAAATACGGCGGATATCTCAATATAACAACAGGGGAGGCTGTTAAGCTGGACGTGGTTTTCCCTGTTATGCACGGTCCCTTTGCAGAGGACGGAACAGTTCAGAGTGTGTTTGAGCTTGCCCGGGTAAAATACGTTGGCAGTAAGGTTTTGGGCTCTGCCGTGGCAATGGATAAGGTAGTTGCAAAGCAGATATTTTCCTATTCAGGCATAGACCAGTGCGCTTTTGAGGAGGTAAGGCTGTACGAATATGAGAGGGACCCAAGGGGCGTATGCCAAAGGCTTTCATCTCATCTTGGCTATCCTATGTTTGTAAAGCCTGCCAATATGGGCTCCAGCGTAGGCATTTCAAAGGTTAATGCAGAGGATGAGCTTGTTAAAGCCCTTGTGGAGGCATTCAAGTATGATGATAAGCTTGTTGTTGAGGAAAACGTGGACTGCCGTGAAATAGAGTGCGCCGTTATAGGTGATGGTGATAACGTTTACGCATCCACACCCGGTGAAATAATTCCTGCCAAGGAGTTTTATGATTACGAGGCAAAGTATGATGATAACTTCGATTCACTTATCAACATACCTGCACAGCTTCCCTGTGATGTAATAGAAACTATAAGGGTACTTGCGGTCAAGGCGTACAGGGCCCTTAACTGTGCGGGGCTTTCAAGGGTTGATTTTTTCTACAAGAAGGACGGCAGCGGTATCCTTATCAACGAGATAAATACGCTTCCGGGCTTTACAAAAATAAGCATGTATCCCAAAATGATGATAGCAGACGGTATGACGTATAAAGGCCTTATATCAAGGCTTATCGAGGATGCCTATAATTCAAAAATGAGATAATATAATATAGACCGTATTGAAAAAATACGGTCTTTTTATGTCTTTCTTTCGTTGTCAAAAAAATGCGGTTGTGTTATAATACTATAATACAGTAAATCTGTATATTATAATACGCAATAAAGGTAAAACCGTTTAATAGAAAGGTATATATATGAAAATCTTTAATACGATGACAAGAAAAAAAGAGGAGTTTATACCGATTACCCCCAATAAAGTAGGTATCTACGTATGCGGCGCGACGGTATACAACTATTTCCATATCGGTAATGCAAGGCCTATGGTTGTTTTTGATACCTTAAGAAGATATTTTGAATATAAGGGCTATGAGGTTACTTATGTTCAGAATTTTACAGATATTGACGATAAAATGATTAGGCGCGCAAATGAAGAGGGTATTACGGTAAAGGAGCTTGGTGATAAATATATCAATGAATTCTTTGTAGACTCCACAAGCCTTAACGTAAAAAAGGCATCCGTTCATCCCCGCGCAACAGAGCATATTGACGAAATAATTGCACTTATATCAGGCCTCGTAGAAAAGGGTATTGCATACCAGGCAGGTAACGATGTTTATTACGACGTTACAAAGTTCTCCGGCTACGGCAAGCTTTGCGGCCAGAATCTTGAGGACCTTGATCTTGGCAACAGAATCGACGTAGATGATATTAAGCGTAATCCCATGGACTTTGCTCTTTGGAAGGGCAAAAAGGAAGGTGAGCCCTATTGGGAAAGCCCCTGGGGCGAGGGAAGGCCCGGCTGGCATATTGAATGCTCCGCAATGTCTATGAAATATTTAGGTGAAAGCTTTGATATTCATGCAGGCGGTCAGGACCTTATATTCCCCCACCACGAAAACGAAATTGCTCAGAGTGAGGGCTGCACAGGCCACGTTTTTGCAAAATATTGGATGCACAACGGATTCATCAACGTAGATAACCAGAAGATGTCTAAATCATTGGGTAATTTCTTCACAATGAGAGAAATCAGTGAGCATTACGATTCAGAGGTTGCAAGGCTCTTCCTCCTTTCTGTTCAGTACAGAAATCCCATAAACTTCTCCGACAAAATAATGGAGGATAATAAAAACGCCCTTGAGCGCCTTTATAACTCCAAGCGTCTGTTGAAGGATTATATAGGGGATAAGACCGCAGAGGGCGATGTAAGTGCTCAGTGGGCGGAAAAGCTTAACGGCTTTAGGGCAACGTTTGAGGAGAAAATGGACGACGACCTTAATACTGCCGATGCTATCTCCGTTATGTTTGACCTTGTAAGAGAAATCAATATTGCAGTTGCAGGTAATATGCCCATAGCAGATGCAAAGGCTGCATACGGGCTTTTAATGGAGCTTGCAGGCGTACTCGGTATTCTTTACAAGGAGGATGCCGAAATATCTGAGGATGATGAAATAACAGCCCTTATTGAAGAAAGAACACAGGCAAGAAAATCAAAGAACTGGGCAAGGGCAGATGAAATAAGAGATATCCTTAAGGAAAAGGGTATAGTTCTTGAGGACACTCCCCAGGGCGTAAGGTGGAAAAGGGCTTAATAAGCTTAAAATAACAGGCGGTGTAAAATGGTTGAATGGTGGATAGTTGTATTATGTAGCGCTTTAGGCCTCGTTCTCGGCATCGGTGTAATGTACGGGGTGTTTTCCTCACGCCTTTCTTCAGCCAGAAGCGACGCGGCTACGGCAAAGCAGCTTGCCGACGTTTTAAGGCAGCAGGCAGAAGGTGAAAAAAGCATTTCATCAAGGCTTAACAGCGAAAAGCTTACACTCCTTGAGGAAAACTCATCACTTAAAACTCAGCTTTCCGCGCAAAAGCAGTGGATGGATACTGCAGAAATAAGGATGAAGGAATCCTTTAAGGCCCTTTCAGACGACGTTATGAGGGTGAATTCCACAGCCTTCCTTAATACCGCAAACGATAAGTTCAAAACTCTCCTTGAGCAGATGAACAAGGATATGGTAAGTAACAGTGAGAAAATGGGCTCCATAGTCAACCCTTTAGGTGAAAATCTTACCAAGCTTGAAAAGGAAATCAAGGAGCTTGAAGCAAAGCGTCAGCAGGCATACGGAAGCCTTACAGAGCAGGTAAAGGGCTTAAGTGAGCAAAGCGTACGTCTTACAGAGGCTACAAACAATATAAATAACGTTCTCCATTCAGGTAAAAGCCGCGGTAAATGGGGCGAGGAGCAGCTTAAGCGTATAGCCGAAATGTCCGGCATGGTGGAGCATATTGATTTCAATACCCAGGTAACCCAAAGCGGTGCAGAATCAACAAAGCGTCCTGATATGGTAATACATCTTTCAGGCGGCAGAGATGTGCCTGTTGATTCCAAGGTGCCTATGGATGAATATATGCGTTACAGTGTTGAGGATGATGCTCAGCGCCGCAGTGAGTACCTCACAGGCCATATACGAAGCCTAAAAAAGCATATTAACGAGCTTTCGGGTAAGGAATATTGGAAACAGCTGGACGGACCTGTTGACTTTGTTGTAATGTTTATACCTTATGAATCCGGTCTTTCCGCAGCCTTTGAGGGGGATAGCGACATATTTCAGTATGCCTCGGATAAAAACGTATTGCTTTTATCTCCCGTAACCTTCTACGCATTCTTAAAGGCTGTTTCCTCAGGCTGGACAGAAGTCCGTATGACAGAAAACATCAAAAAAATATCTCAGGCAAGCAACGAAATAATCGAGCGCTTTACAAAATTTATTACCCACGTTGAAAATATCGGCAAGGGCTTAAATGCTGCAGTTAAGGGATATAATCAGGCTATGAGCTCCTATAACAGCAGATTGCTTCCCTCATTCAGGCGTATGGAGGAGCTTTCAGAGCAAAGCAAACTTGATACAGAAGAGAAAGAGCAGATTCTGTTTACCAACGATATGGCAGAGGCTGTACTTATAGAAGGTACAACCGAAGATGAAAGGTTGCCCGGTAACAATGAATAATAACGAAAAAAACGTCAATATACCGGATTCAATAGGGGAGGGCAGAAAGCGCTTTATAGGTAATTCCTTTATGCTTTACCTTATGACCTTTGCCCGATACGTATTTCCGCTTATAACGTTTCCGTATATTACCCGTGTATTAGAGGTTGATGCCTATGCAGCCATTACCTATATGACTGCGGTTATAACCTATATAAGAGTATTCTTTACGTTTGGATTTGATTATTCATCTACCCGTGAGATTGCAAAAAACAGGCATGATAAAAATATAGTTCAGCATATTTTCTGTGCAACTATACAGTCCAGAATTTATCTTGCACTTTTCGGTATAGGTGTTTTTGCCTGCTGTATTCCCTTTGTACAGATTATGCGGGATAATCTCGCGGTTACGCTTCTTTATTTCGGATGTGTTTTTCTGGAGGTTTTTCTGCCGGATTTCTTTTTCAAGGGTATGGAAAAGATGAGGGCCATTACCTTCAGGTACATTATATCAAAGGGCATTTCAACTGCCCTCACGTTTGTATTTGTAAAGGGTCCTGAGGATGCCTTTTGGGTACCTCTCCTTTACATAATAGGAACGTTTGTAGCTGTGGTTACGGTATGGAGTGATATTTTCTTCAGATACAAGATAAGGTTCGTATTTGTAAAGCTGAAGGATATATTTAAGACAATAAGGTCCTCCGTAGTGTTTTTCGTATCAAGCGCTGCAGGTACTATTTTTGGCGCAACCAATACGTTTATTCTGGGTGTTTTGAATATGCCTAACGCAGATATTGCAAACTGGGGTGTGGCCTTTAATCTTATAAATATGGCAAATATGCTCTTTACGCCTATATACAACAGTATATATCCTCATATGGTAGTAAAGAAGGATATGAAGCTTATAAAAACAGTTCTTGCTGTAATGATGCCGCTGATAATTTCAGTTGCAATCCTCGTTATTATATTTGCAGAGCCGTTTATCGGAATTATAAGTGGCGAGGGGTATGGCGGAGCGGTACCCATATTCAGGATATTGGTATTGGTGCTTGTTACTGCATTCCCTGCAAATCTTATAGGCTTTCCTGTGTTTGGCGCCATAGGGAAGGAAAAATATGTTACCTTTTCAACGTTGATTTCAGCGGCATTTCATGTTGTAAGCTTATCTCTGCTTTTTGTAACAGGAATATTTTCTGTTTATACAATGGCAATAGCCCGCGTTTGTACAGAGGTTGTTATGCTTGCCTGCAGAATAATATACCTTGTTAAAAATAAAAATGAGTTAAGATAAATTTGATATGAATTTGAATACAAAAAAACACCCGCAAGGTATTACCTGCGGGTGTTGTTGTTTCGTTTTTAATTCTTAAATTAAAGTCTGTTGATAAGTATTGAAAGAACAAGACTTGCAATAAGGAATACGATAGCACCGATTTTTGTCCATTTTTTAAGCTTTACATCTGAGCTCTTGTTTTTGCCCTGGCCAAAATAAGTATCTGCATTACCGGTGATAGAGCCTGAAAGGCCATAAGATTTTGCAGACTGTAAAAGAACGGCGATGATTATTACAAGGTCAATAACCAAAAGAGCAATCATACCGATAGTTTTTAATGTGTTCATTAATATGCCTCCGAAAAATACTACATGGCATTATATCATAACTGTTTGGAAAATGCAAGTATTTATAAAAAAATATTGATAAAAATGTACTGAAAAAACAGGGTGTATCCGTAACAAAAAACGTATAACCGAATACTCTGGTACTGTCAGGGCAAGTAAAAAAACTTGAAGCCTGAATAAAGTATAAAGGAGATTATTATATGTTTTTCAACAATCTTTTCAACGGTATGGAAGGAAGCTCTCTTCTCTTTTTCTTCTTGCTTTTGGTAATTATTTTTATGAACAGCGATTTGTTCTGCGATGACGGCGAAAGCTTATTGTTCTTCTTCCTTCTTCTGGTTGTTCTCTTCAGCAACTGCGGAGGCAACGAGAGTGGCTGTGGATGTAATTCAGGTTGTGGCTGCAACTGATTATTATAGCGTTAAAAATGAAATGCGGCAGCCTGCTTTGCGGGCTGCCGCTTAATCTATAGTATGTATTACGTTGTTAATATCATTGTACGTGCGGCAATTGTAAGGGCTGTTGCGCTGTTACATATTATTGCTTCATTTACGATGTTATTTGGTATGTTAAATGCAGAGGGAGACGTATAAAAGCCCATATCCTCATTTTCCTTTTGAGTTAAAAGACTTGCGTACATAAGTCTTTGTGTGCTTGGTACGGAAAAAACTGAAAATCCCTTTTGTGATAAAAGCACCTTGTCTGTACGGACGGCTTGCCTTACGAAGGTTTTTATATTATCACAGCTGCATGCAACAAGCCCCAGTGATTGTATCTCGTGGTGTGAGGTACTGTATTTGCGCTTGGAGGCCTTAAATTCATTAAGCATTGTAACAGCTGCATTTGCCTTTTCTGTAGGATCACCGCTGTATACGGTTAAAATATTACCTAACGCCTGTATTGAGTTTTTTGTAAGCTTTGCATTCTTGAAAAGCTCGAAATAAAGCTCTGTTTCCCTAAATATTTCCTCCGGAGATTTACTTATAATTGCCATAAGCCAATAAGAAAGCAGATCCTCGTCTGACGTAATAACGGAATGCTCCTTTTTTATAATGGTGTAAAGCTCCTTTGTTTGGTGGATAACGTCGTTTCGGAATTCATAAGGCACGTGCCTTACCGTCATAAGCGCTGCAACACCTAAATAGAGTGATCGTCTGAATACGGATTTATATGCTGAATACACCTCGGCAAGCTCGTCGAGAAAACGCTGATGGTCGCCGTAAAGATTCATCATAGCAACAGCAACAGGCCTGAGCTCCTGCTTGAATACGGAAAATGAAGACATTTTGTCGTTAAACTGACCTTTAAGCTCTGTAAGCACAGTGATATCCGCGTCAACTCCGTTAACGGAAAGAATTCCGGAGGCGGCAAGGGACATATATGCATAATCAAGCTTAAATACCTTCTTTATGTTGCGGAAATTTTCTGCGAACCGAAGATGTGTAGGGTCAGTTGACGTGCTGTACATAAATTAACCTCTCCTGTCGTGTAAAAATTCCTCAAGGCGATCCATAGCAACCTTCAGATCGTCTATGCGGGGAAGATATACTATTCTGAAATGGTCGTGAGTGGGATAGTTAAATCCGGTTCCCTGAACTATAAGCACCTTTTTCTCGCAAAGAAAATCAAGGGCGAATTTTTCGTCGTTATCAATATGATAAAGCTCGGTATCTATTTTGGGGAATACGTAAAAGGAGCCCTTTGGCATTGTACATTCAATGCCCTCTATGGAGTTAAGCCTTTCAACGATGTAGTTGCGCTGTACCTCAAGCCTTCCGCCCGGACACGTAAGGTCGTTTATGCTCTGATAACCGCCAAGAGCTGTCTGTATAGCAAACTGGGCGGGGGCATTACTGCACAAACGCATATTTGCAAGCATATTGATACCCTCGATGTAGCCCTTAACGTTATCCTTTCTGCCGCAAAGCGCCATCCAGCCTACTCTGAAGCCGGCAATTCTGTGTGATTTTGAAAGGCCGCTCAATGTTACAATAAAAATATCGTCTGCAAGAGATGCAATAGAGGTGTGCTTCGTATCATCGTAAAGTATACGGTCGTATATCTCGTCAGAGAAAATAATAAGCTCATTTTCCCTTGCGATGTCTATTACACCCTTAAGCGTTTCCTCTGTATATACAGCACCTGTGGGGTTGTTTGGGTTGATTATAACGATACCCTTTGTTTTGGGCGTAACCTTTTTACGGAGATCATCAAGGTCTATCTGCCAGTCGTTCTTTTCATCGCACATATAATGTACGGCGCGGCCCCCTGCAAGAGTTACAGCGGCAGTCCAAAGGGGGTAGTCCGGTGCGGGAAGAAGAATTTCATCTCCGTTATCCAAAAGACCCTGCATAGACATCATAATAAGCTCACTTACACCGTTTCCGATGTAAATATCATCAATGCCGATGTTTACGTTTCTGGTCTGATAATACTGCATTATGGCTTTTCTGCCTGCAAAAATACCTCTTGAATCAACATAACCCTGCGCGTTGGAAAGATTATAAATAACGTCGTGAATAATCTCGTCAGGGGCATTAAGGTCAAAGGGGGCGGGATTGCCTATATTCAGCTTAAGTATCTTATAGCCGTTCTGCTCCATAGCCTTTGCTTTGTCCATTACCGGCCCACGGATTTCATAACAAACGTTGTCAAGCTTTGTGGATTTTGAATATATTTTCATAATAATTTTCTGCTTCCTGTATATATTATATAAATTATATACCTTGAAATTATACTTGTCAATAGAAAGGGCAGAGGAGGGTTGTGCGCTGAATTTTTTTTGTAAAAATAGAAAAAAGGTGTTGACAAAAGATTTCTTATGTTGTATAATACACAAGTCTTGTGAACCTAACCGGGGTGTGGCGCAGTTGGTAGCGTACGTGCTTTGGGAGCATGGGGTCGGGGGTTCGAGTCCCTTCACCCCGACCAAGAGTTTACTGGATATTTATTGATCATGGCTCCTTGGTCAAGCGGTTAAGACATCGCCCTTTCACGGCGGTAACAGGAGTTCGATTCTCCTAGGAGTCACCAAAACGGGCCTTTAGCTCAGTTGGTTAGAGCAACCGGCTCATAACCGGTCGGTCCAAGGTTCAAGTCCTTGAAGGCCCACCAGTTTTCCAAGTAATTGGAATGAACATTGAAATTTTTTCGAGAATAGTGTATAATGGCCGTGCGACGTTAGTTCTCAAGCGGTTTGTGCATAAGATGGCCTGGTAGTTCAGTTTGGTTAGAATGCCAGCCTGTCACGCTGGAGGTCGAGGGTTCGAGCCCCTTCCAGGTCGCCAAAAGTGCCTCGATAGCTCAGTTGGTAGAGCAGTGGACTGAAAATCCTCGTGTCGCTGGTTCAATTCCGGCTCGAGGCACCATTCTTGAAAAAATATTATGGGAAGGTTCCCGAGGGGTCAAAGGGGCCAGACTGTAAATCTGCTGCCGATCGGCTTCGGTGGTTCGAATCCACCCCTTCCCACCAAAAAGAAACGACAATTTTCGATAGAAGATTGTCGTTTCTTTTGTTCTCTTCACTTTTCTCTATTCGTTCTTCTCTCTTCTCTAAAATTGTCGTTTCCAGAGAAAAGATAAGAGTGAAAAGAGAAGAGAAAAGGTAGTTTTGCTCCGCAAAGCATTGATTTGAATAACGAATTATGATATAACACATTCAGAGGTGAGTTCGAATTCATATGCAAAAACAGCAAAAATATCTTTTTCATAGCTCATAGACAAACAAAGAACGACAAGCTTTAACAGAGCTTGTCGTTCTTTGTATTTATCCGTGTTTTATGGTATAATAACCTTAAAATTATATAAGTTTCATATCTTTTTATGTAAAATCAAAAGAGGAGCGTAAAATTATGTACAATAAATTCTGTAAGAAACAGCTTTGGGAATGCTCAAAGGAGCTTGTTGCAGTTGCTATGGGCAGAATTCCTGCCGAAACTGTTATAAAGAATGCAAAGCTTATTAATGTTTGCACGAAGGAGATAATGGAAAATACCGATGTTGCCATCCATAGCTCAAGAATAGCTCTTGTTGGTGATGCTTCACACTGTATAGGCGAGGGTACAACGGTCATCAACGCCCACGGAATGTATATTGCTCCCGGTATGCTGGACGGCCATATACACATCGAATCCTCTATGCTCAGCGCAGGTGAATACGCCAGATCAGTAATTCCTCACGGAACAACGGGTATATATTACGATCCCCACGAAATATGTAACGTTATGGGCACGGATGGCGTTGACCTTATGATAAAGGATGCAGAAAGAACGCCTCTTAAGGCAATGCTTACATACCCATCATGTGTTCCTGCAGTACCCGGCTTTGAGGACAGCGGCTCTGTTGTAACCTCCCAAGACATAAGAGAGCAGATGAAGAGGGATGAGGTTGTAGGCCTTGGCGAGATGATGAATTTCCCCGGTATTCACTTTGGCGCAGACGAAACCCACGCCATTACAGGCGAAACTCTTAAGGCACAAAAAATAATAACGGGCCACTATTCAATTCCCGATACAGGTATGGGTCTTAATGCTTATATTGCATCAGGCGCAAGGTGCTGCCACGAATCAACAAGAATGGAGGATGCTCTCCAAAAAATGCGCCTTGGAATGTATGCGATGCTCAGAGAGGGCTCCGCATGGCACGACCTTGTTGAGGTAAGCCGTGCAGTAACTCAAAATAAGGTTGATTCAAGATTTGCTGTTATGGTTTCCGACGACACTCATCCTCACACGCTTCTTAAGGACGGTCATCTCGACCATATCGTGAGAAAGGCAATATCATTCGGTATTGACCCTATCGAGGCTATACAGATGGTTACCATAAACTGTGCACAGTGCTTCAGTATGGATAATGAGCTTGGCTCAATTACTCCCGGAAAGTGCGCCGATATTATCTTCGTAGATTCACTTGAGAATTTTAACGTTAAGAAGGTAATTATAGATGGCGATCTCGTTGCGGAAAACGGAAAAATGATTTGTGAGCTTCCTTCATTTGAGTATCCCGAAAAGGCAATGAACACCATGCACGTAGGGGAGGCTATAACCCCCGAAACCTTCAAAATCAAAACGGATAAAAAAGATAAAGCCACTGTAAGAGTTATAGAAATAATCCCCGCAAAGGTTGGAGATTATGAAAGGCATATCACCCTTGACGTTAAAAACGGTTATATTGAGGCAGACGTTCAAAAGGATGTCCTTAAAGCATTTGTTTTCGAGCGCCATCACAATACGGGTACACACGGTGTAGGCTTTGTTAAGGGCTTTAATATTAAGTGTGGTGCAATGGCATCAACAGTTGCTCACGACGCTCACAACCTTCTTGTTGTGGGTACTAACGACGAGGATATGGCTCTTGCGGCAAACACCCTTATTAAGTGCGGAGGCGGTATGTGCGCCGTATGCAACGGTGAGGTGCTTGGATGTGTAGACCTTCCTCTTGCAGGACTTATGAACGTAGGAACTGCAGAAGAGGTGAGCGCAAAGGTTGAAGGCCTTGATAAGGCATGGAAGGCCATCGGATGCGATATAGTTTCTCCCTTTATGACAATGGCCCTTATCCCTCTTGCGTGCTTACCTGAGCTTCGCCTTACAAACAGAGGTCTGGTGGACTGCATGACGTTCTCGTTCGTAGATCTTGAGGTGGAATAAAAATACTAACAAAAAGCAAGTCGGAAGCTTCGGATTCTGAAGGACAGTTTTTACAATAATTCAACAGAAAGACAAACGGTTACAGCCGGAGGCTCCCTTGTGTAAAGGGAGCTGTCAGCGAAGCTGACTGAGGGATTGTTTTAGGTGGAATTTTAACTATTACAATCCCTCCGTCACGGCGTTGCCGTGCCACCTCCCTTTACACAAGGGAGGCTTTTTGTTAGCCTGTAAGTGCGCACTTACTCACCACCAAAAGTAGTAGTGCTAATAAAAAATCCGATACGGAAATAAATCCATATCGGATTTTTGACTGTCCTTTAGAACCCGAGGCTGAAGACTTGCTTTTTTTATAAAAAAATTCCTGAAATTATGTCATAAAATCTAAAAGTATCACACTATACTATTGCATTTAATATATTGATGGAGCTGTATTCAATGAGAATGATGTCTGTTCACGATTTGGTTGATGACGGTACGTTGAAATTACCGGAAAACCCTAAAAAATCGGTATATGGTATGTATATCGTGTTAGAATAAGCTTAAAACATAACAATAACGGTATAATAATACTGAATAATCTACATCACAAAACCCCGCTATATAAGCGGGGTTTGTTGTTATAAACCGATTGAAAATATCCGTATCACTATGATATAATAACGAAAAATATTTCCCGAGAGGAAACTACTATGAACGATAAAGTTAAATTATTTTATGATATAGGCGAGCCGTTCGGTGCAGGTCTTTTTGAAATGGAGGGCTATTCCGTTGCAAGAAGATATTGCCGTGCCTTCAGGCGTTTTTTTGAGTACGGTCCCGTTGAATTTTCTATAACTGATTGGCCCGTTTACCCTTCGGGATATATGTTTAACCAGCGTATAGCCATTTTGCCGAATTACTGCAGGCAGATGTATGTTAAGTGGGATTTGCTTAAGGAAAAGTCCCATCAGGCGGAGACATGGATGCGCGAATTTTGTGATGAGGGATATGATTTTATAGATATCCCCGGCAGAGATATTATATTCAATTATTGCTATAACGCTGATGCGTGGAATCACAGCGCACCCAATTACAGCAGAATTATAGGCGAAGGCCTGGATTCATATCAGGATCGCATCAATCAGATGAAGGATGAGGATTTGAGGGAGGCCCTTACAGACGTTGTAACAGGTATACGCCGTTACTGCGAGAGGACCGTTGAATATCTTGAAAGTATAAACGGTGATAAAAATCTTATTGCCGCATTAAAAAACGTGCCCTTTAAGCCTGCAACTACCGCCTATGAGGCTCTTGTATGTGCTAACCTTGTATTCTACATAGACGGATGCGATAATATCGGTTACGTTGATCCCTGGCTCAATAAGCTTTGGAAGGGCGAGGATCTTGTTCCCGTTATGCACTGCATAATGAAAAATATGGAGGAATACGGTGCGTGGAGCATATCAATAGGCCCTGTATATAACGAGCTTACAAAGCAGTGGATAAGAGCCTCCGAGGGATGCGCGCGTCCTATGATTGAGCTGCGCACAGTTGATACAATGCCCGATGATATATGGGAGGTTGCATTAGAGAGAGTTCTTGAGGGTGGCGGTCAGCCTGCATTCTATAACGAAAAGGCCATAAAGGATAGGTTGAGATCAAGAATTCCTTATATCACAGAGGAGGATCTTAATCAGTTTTGTGGTATGGGATGTACGGAAACAAGCTTTACGGGCCTTACTTTCTGTGGCGGAATAGACTTAAACCTCAACGTTTTGAAGGTTTTTGAGGAGTGTATGAACACAAAGCTCTGTGAGTGCGCAAGCTTTGAAGAGTTTTACGAGAGCCTTGTAAAGCGTGTTCACGAGATTCAGGATATATATATGGATTTTATGAACAGATACTACAATAAGAGGGCAATGTGCTCCTTTGCGCCCGTACGTACTCTGTTTACTGATGACTGTATTTCCAGTGAAAAGGGCTTCTTCCAGGGCGGCGCAAGATATACCTTTGCAATCCCTTCGGATAGCGGAATACCCAACACCTTGGATTCTCTTCTTGCAGTTAAGGAGCTCGTATTTGACAAAAAAGAATATACAGCCGAGGAATTTATTTTCTGCCTTAATTCAAGAGAGTCTAAGTTCCTTGCGGCCCTTAAAAATTGCCCCGTATACGGAACCTACGATGAAGACGTAAATAAGCTTGTAAGGGATTTTACAGGCAGATATTATGCTCACTATAAAACAGGAAAGCTTGATGTTGGCATAGGCTTCCTTCCCACAAGCCATCAATTTCTGCGCCACGTGGGAGAGGGAGGAATCGTTGGCAACACTCCTGACGGCAGAGCGGCAGGTGATGCAGTTGCAGACTCTATTGCCCCTGTAAACGGCAAGGCGACCAAGGGCCCTGCAATAATGCTTATGAGCGCCTCCTGCTATGAGCAGAAGGATATATACGGAATCCCCGTATTGAATTTGAGTATATCGCCCAAAACAAATCCTGCCATATTAAGGGCCCTTATAGAGGGATATTTCGAGATGGACGGTACACAGATACAGATTACGTGTACAGATGTAGAAACCCTTCTCGATGCTCAAAAGAATCCCGATAAGCACCGCGACCTTATTGTCAGAATAGGCGGCTACTCCGATTATTTCTGCAATATAAGCCGTGAGCTTCAGGATGCTGTTATAAACAGAACAATATTTGAATGCTGATAGAAAAGGGTAAAGCCGTGCAGGATACAGTTAAGGGTAAAATATTTAATATTCAGCACTTCTGCGTGGATGATGGCCCCGGAATACGTACAACAGTATTTTTCAAGGGCTGCCCGCTAAGATGTGCGTGGTGCCATAATCCTGAATCCCAAGCATATGAATATGAGCTGATGTTGAGAGGGGATAAGTGCAGAGAATGTATGCTCTGTACAAGGGTATGTGAAAGCGGCGCCCATGAGTTTATTGACGGGAAGCACGTAATAAACCGCAGCCTGTGTAAGGTGTGCGGTAAGTGTACGGAAATATGCCCCTACAAAGCTCTTGATAAAATCGGCAGAGAGGTTTCTGTGGAGGATATAATGCCGGAGCTTACTTTGGAAAACGTGTTTTATAAGCGCTCCGGAGGCGGGGTTACCCTTTCCGGAGGAGAGCCTCTTGCACAGCCGGAGTTTGCGTTAGCTATTTTAAGGGCGTGTAAGGAAGCATCACTTCATACCTGTATTGAAACCTGTGGCTTCAGCAGTAAGGATATACTTACAAGGATTGCGCCCTACGTTGACCTGTTTCTGTTTGACTATAAGCTTACGGATGATAAATTGCATAAGGTATATACAGGTGCATCAAACAAGGTTATACTTGAAAATTTAAGTATGCTCTCCCGTATGGGTAAGAGTATAGTTTTAAGATGCCCTATAATACCAAACGTAAATACCAACGAGGAGCATTACAGGGCAATAGCACGTCTTGCCGATGAGTTAGATGGTATAAAAGAAATAAATCTGGAAGCCTATCATCCGTTAGGTATTAACAAGGCTAAATTCCTTGGAAGGGAATCCTTATACAACAATGAAGAATTTCTCGGAAAAAACGAGGTAAATAATATAAAAGAGTACATAAGCGGGCTTACGTCCGTTGATATTAGGGTTATGTAAGCAAAAGCATATCTAACAAATGTTAAATATGATTGCGCCTGTATAGATATACTGAATGAGGTGGAAAAAGTGAAAAAATATTCGGTGCTGCTGATAGGGTGCGGCCATATCGGTATGGAGCATCTGCTTGATATATACTACCGCGACGATATTAATATATACGCAGTTGTTGATATAGACGAGTCCCTTGCAAAAAAGGCGGCGGCAAGATGTAATGCCCAAAGGTGGGGTACTGATTATCGCAAATTTATAAGGGACGATAATATCGATATAATTATAATTGCTACGTTTTCGTCAACGCACCTTACCATACTCAAGGATTGTCTTGCTGCAGGTAAGCACGTTCTCTGTGAAAAGCCAATAGCTATTAGTGAGGAGGACGGCAGGGAGTTTGTAAGGGTAGTAAAGG
>SVGI01000068.1 GCA_015056385.1 Clostridiales bacterium | reverse complement strand
ACGCACAGGCAAAAAAATAACGGGTACTCGGCTTTCACCGAATACCCGTTATCTCGTTTACCAACCCCGTCTGACAGATGCCATAATCGTAATTTCTGCAATTACTTTCTTATGAGCACCCGTGTAAATGCGGGGAGCCTTTTGTTTTATTCTTTGTTTCTTTCCTTTTTAAGCCTTGTCTTTGCTTCTTCGAGTGTTTCGTTTTCTCGGGCCAGGTAATTGCTTACAAATTTGTCTTCGATTTTAGTGTAGCCATCCACAACTCCCTGCTCTATCTTTTTATATCCGTCTACAACACCCTTTTCAATTTTCTTGTAGCCGTCTGTTACAGCCTCTGCTATTTTTTCATTTGCTTTTACTATTTTTGATTTTGCCATATCTATATATTTTCCTCCAATCAGATTTATTCCGAGAAACAATACAACAATCCATACTGCTGATCCCGTAGATATATTTAATAATAATATTTCCGCCTCCTCCATCCCCTGAAATGTCACGAGCATAGATCTTTGCATTGTGTAAACCGAAACACATGCATCAGCAAGCTCTATATTACGCAGTGTCCTTAACACAGTTGATGCGGAGTGTTTTGACTTTACCATGCCCACAATGGCAACGGTGATTCTGGTAAATGTATACGTTGCAATAGTAATCATTACAATTTCGTGAAAGGCATTACCCCTATCCTTAACTGCGGACATTACGTTTACACCTATTATACAGAAGGAAAGCACCACCAGTAAAACCCCTGTTATGCGCCGCGCGAAAAACTCGATATCGTAATTGCCGTTTGCCTTTCGTTTTACCTGTAATACAGCAAATCTTGTAATCGCAAGAACAAGATAATATGCACCTACTGTAATAAACCACCATGAACGTGTAAGAAGCCCTATAGTACAATTACCTAACGCATAAACAGTATTAAATATAAGACTTATATAGGGACTTCTTACAAATGCTGATATTTTCATTTAATACCCTTAACCATAGGAATAAGGGCAATCAGCATAATAATGCCAACCAATCCAACTATAGTGCCCCATACTATCATATTCCATACAAGGCACATACACATACCCAATCCCAAAACCAAGGCAGCAAAAATTCCGTATACGGTACGTAATACATTTTTCCCGTTCAGCCTGGGCATTTCTTTGTTTTCCATTTTGCACCAAATAAGTGCAGTAATAACACCCAATATTATTCCGACAACTCCGAAAACAACGCCCTCTGTAAATGCGTTCCACTCCGGCAGAAGAGCCATACACATACCAAGAGCAAAAAGAACACCGCTTACTGTTCCTAATATAAGCGCTACAAAGCTACTCTTTTTCATTTTAAAATCTCCTTCCAATAAAACAACACTTGTGTTGTTAATCACATGTATAGTATAATATTCTTGAGATGGCAAAACAACCATCAATCAAACCACAAGTGTCGGAATAAAGGCCATGGCACACCATCAATTTATCGCTATGTGTCGGAATAATGGAGAAGGATTATGAATACAAAAAACAACAAGCGCCGCAAGGACTCACAGAGCAAAATAGAAAGAGCCTTTGTGGAATTACTGCAATCCAACGAAATTAAAAATATAACTGTTTCTGATATTATTAAAATGACAGGGCTTAACCGCAGTACGTTTTACGCAAACTATATTGATATATTCGATCTTGCAGACAAAACAAGAGAAAAGCTTGAAACGGAATTCAGTAATTTATTTGCCGACTACGATTATTTCAACGAGCGCACAGGCGCACTTAAAATGTTCACCCACATTAAGGAAAACCAAATTTTTTATAATACCTATTTCAAGCTGTGCTATGATGACAAGCACCTTATATCCATATACGATAAAAGGCGCGCCGAGCAGGAGCATATTGACAGTAATTTAAAATACCATATCGAATTTTTCCGAAACGGATTGAATGCAATCATAAAGCTTTGGCTGGTAAACGGATGCAAGGAATCCCCCGAGGAAATGGCAGAGGTTTTAAAATCAGAATACCGTGGACGTTAAAGCATACTCACAATAATAAGGCAGACTACATTTTCAAATTAAAAGGCATTGATTTTTCAATGTCTTTTTTTTCGCAATATAATCATACAATACAAGCAAGAATAATTCAAAAGTAAATACACAAAATACCATTATAACAATATGCATGGAGAATATATGGCGTTAAAAAAAAGAGGAAAGCAGACTTTTATACTTCAATCAAAGCCCACGATACTGTCCGTAGGTACGGTAGCCGGCAAAAAGGAATGGCAAGGGCACTTAGGTGAATACTTTGATATAAAAATGCACGATGCACTTTACTCCCAGGAATCCTGGGAAAAGGCAGAGAGAAAAATGATGTGCAAAGCAATGGAGTGCGCTCTGAATAAGGCAAACCTTACAGAAAATGATATAGATTTATTTCTGGCAGGAGATTTACTTAACCAGATAGTAACTTCCTCCTTTGCTGCAAGGGAATTTGCCTTCCCGTTTATGGGGCTTTACGGTGCGTGCAGCGCCATGACCTACTCCTTAGGGCTTTCCTCTATGCTTATAGACGGCGGCTTTGCGGATAGAATTATATGTGGCGCATCAAGCCATTTCTGTACTGCCGAAAGGCAATACCGCTTCCCTCTTGAAATGGGAGGAGTACGCCCGGCCTCTGCACAATGGACGGCAACGGGCGCAGGAGCAGTTGTTTTAGGCAATAAAGCAGGTGATATCTGTATATCCCACGTTACAACGGGAAGGGTTATTGACTACGGTATAGACGACGTCAACTATATGGGCGCTGCAATGGCGCCTGCCGCCGCAAATACATTTACCTCGTTTTTTGAGGATACAAACACGCTTCCAAAGGATTTTGATGTAATAATAACGGGAGATCTGGGTAAATACGGAAGCAAGCTTCTTTATGAGCTTATGAGTAAAAACGGCTACGATATAGAAAGCATCCATACAGACTGCGGCTGCGAGCTTTATAAAAACGACCCCCATGTGCTTGCAGGGGGAAGCGGATGCGGATGCTCCGCAATATACATGAGCAAGCTTTTGAATGACATAAGGCAGGGAAAATACAAAAGAGTTTTAATGGCATCTACAGGGGCGCTTATGAGCCCCACAACGTCATTCCAGAGGGATACTATCCCCTCAATAGCAAATGCAATAGTATTGGAGAGTGTAAAATGAGCCCTGTTATTCTTTCGTTTATAAAAGCATTTTTAGTAGGCGGCGCAATATGCGTAGTGGGGCAAATACTTCTTGATAAAACAAGGCTTACCGCAGGACGAATACTGGTAGGCTTTGTTGTGGCAGGTGTAATTCTGGGGGCCTTCGGAATATACTCCCACATTGCCCAATTTGCAGGGGCAGGCGCATCCATACCTCTTACAGGCTTTGGCTACACCCTTGCAAAGGGGGTAAAAACCGCCGTAGACAGCGAGGGCTTTGTAGGAATATTCTCCGGTGCAATAAGAGCCTCTGCCTCGGGTATAACCGCAGCAGTAGTATTCGGCCTTTTATTCGCAATAATATCAAAGCCCAAAATGAAAAAATGAGAGCCGATATTTATTATATCGGCTCTACATAATTAATTATCTTTTTTCTTTTCTGGAGCTTCTTTCGGACTGCTCTGACTCATCATCATTCTCCACAGGGGGAAGCTTTTCAACTGTTGCCCATTCAACACGCCTGTCTACAAGCTCCTCCACCTGAATTGAAAGACCGAATGCCTCAACCCTGGGGCGGCTTCCGTCCTCCGGTATAGAAGTAAGCCTGCTATATACAAGGCCGCCAAGGGTATCAAACTCCTCATCTGTGGGAATTTCAATATCGAGGACACTTGCAAGAGTTTCAAGCTCTACACCGCCGGCAACACGCCAACGACCGTTTCCTTCCTCTACTATCTCCTGCTCTGTCTGTTGGTCGAATTCATCGTAGATATTACCGACTATCTCCTCAAGAAGGTCCTCAAGGGTAACAAGTCCGCTTGTTCCGCCGTATTCATCTACGATTATAGCCATGTGAGTTTTGTTCTTCTGCATATCGCGGAAAAGCTCGTCCGTATGAACGGTTTCCGGAACGAAATATGCGCTGCGAACCATTTCCCTAAGGGGCTTAGGTGATTCACTGTGAAGATTCATAAGGTAATCTCTTGTAAAAAGAATACCGATTATATCATCGATATCCTCATCATAAACAGGGAAACGGGACATACCGGTTCTTGAGATAATAGATAATATTTCCTCCTCACTTTCGTTTACCCATACGCTTTCAATATCCGTACGGTGAATCATTATTTCAGATGCA
>SVGI01000067.1 GCA_015056385.1 Clostridiales bacterium | reverse complement strand
CGCGCTTACCCTCGATAGAATTGAGAAGTGCTGTTTCCTCACCGCAAACGAATGCGCCTGCGCCCAAACGGATGTGAGCCTGGAAGCTAAAGCCTGAGCCCATAATATTTTCTCCGAGGATACCTGCCTCATTCATCTGCTTAATAGCAAGATTCAAACGGTTAACTGCAATAGGATATTCTGCACGAACGTAGAAGTAGCCCTCTGTTGCGCCGATAGCATAACCTGCTATCATCATACCCTCGATAACTGCAAAGGGGTTTCCTTCAAGGATAGAACGGTCCATAAATGCGCCCGGGTCACCCTCGTCACCGTTACATACAACGTATTTCTGATCTGCCTCGTTAGCATATGCAAAGGACCATTTACGGCCTGTGGGGAAGCCTGCACCGCCACGTCCGCGAAGACCGGCAGCAAGAACCTCATCTATAACCTCCTTGGGCTGCATTGAAAGAGCACGCTCAAGACCCTTGAATGCGCCGTAGCCCATAGCCTCGTTAATATCCTCGGGGTTGATAACGCCGCAGCCGTAAAGAGCAACTCTCTTCTGTTTTTTGTAGAAGTTGATATCATCCTGCTTTACAACCTTTTCACCTGAAACAGGATCAACATAAAGAAGACGCTCAACAACCTCACCGCCAAGAATATCCTTTTCGAAAATCTCAGCAACATCCTCTACCTTAACAAGACGGTAAAGAGTATCCTCAGGGTAAATTTTTACGAAGGGACCCTGTGAGCAGAATCCGAAGCAGCCTACGAGGTTAACAGTAACCTTGTCGCCCAGGTTGTGCTTTTCAACGAGCCTATCAAACTCGCCCTTTATATCCATAGAGTTGGATGATAAGCAGCCTGTACCACCGCAAAGCAGTATTGCGCGCTTGCCGTTTGAGCCATCAAGCTTTGCGCTCAATGCATCTACACAGCTGCACATTTTATTATTCAATTCGTCAAATGTTTTCATCAGTTTGCACCTCCGAGAGCACGATATTCATCAATAACACCCTTAACAATATCAACAGTCATCTTGGGGTATACCTTACCGTTAATTGTTACTGCAGGAGCAATACCGCAAGCACCTATGCAACGCAATGCGTCGATAGTGAAAAGGCCGTCCTTTGTTGTTTCGCCGGGGGCAATTCCCAATATTTCAGAAAACTTGTCGATTATCTGCTGAGCACCCTTTACGTAGCAGGCTGTACCCATACATACACCGATAACGTATTTACCCTTAGGTTCCAAAGAAAAGAAAGAGTAAAAAGTAACAACACCGTAGATGTCTGCTACTGAAATACCTGTCTTTTCGGAAACGATTTGCTGGACATCCAACGGAATATAACCGTATTCCTTCTGAATGTCACTCAAAATCATCATCAGCGGTGTTTTTTCATTTGCATATCTATCACAGATTTCACAAATCTTTTTTACACCTGCTTCGCTGATATGAGCCATAATAGTCCTCCCAAACATGTTTTTAGGCCTGATACCCTACGGCACAGACCCTGCTTTGATGCGCCCCGTAATTACTTTTGCAACCAACATAGAGCTCGTCAAATTTATCCTTGTTAATTATATTACAAAGGCGTAAAAAAAGCAATAGATGTAACGCCCATCTGCTACCTTTTTCGTCGGTTTTCGCTATGAAAATGCATACATAAATTTACATTTCCTGCGCTTACACGTTTTTCACAGGAGCGGCCTTATACCGAAAACACACGAAAAACACACACGCCGTAATACTCCGTTTTTATTGTAAAAAGCACGTTCTCATGGTATAATTTCCCTATCAATCACACTACGGTAACGGTATATGAAAAATTTTGTATTTAACAAAAGTGCACTGCATGCCTTGGATATGCTTAACTGTGCAGGATTTGAGGCCTACATAGTTGGCGGAGCCGTGCGTGATAATCTGCTTTCCAAAATACCTCACGATTGCGACATAGCCACCTCTGCCCTGCCTGACGAAACACTGTCCGTATTTTCAGAATATAAAACTGTTACCGTTGGAATAAGACACGGTACCGTTGGTGTTGTAATAGATGGGGACACCGTTGAAATAACAACGTACAGAATAGATTCTCAAGCCTCCCGCGACCACAGGCATCCACAAAGCATCACCTTTTCAAGAAGCCTCTCCGACGACCTTGTAAGGCGTGATTTCACAATAAACGCCCTTGTATATTCACCTAAAACAGGTATAACGGACCTTGTTGGCGGTATTGAGGACTGCCGCAACCGCATTATCCGCGCAATAGGCGAGCCGGAGCAAAGATTTAAGGAGGATGCATTGAGGATACTCAGATGCATACGCTTTTCCTCTGTGCTTGGTTTTGATATTGAGGAAAATACGAAAAAAGCCCTTTTCACTCAAAAAAAGCTTTTACAGGGTATATCCGTAGAAAGAATATATTCAGAGCTTACAAAGACCCTGTGCGGTATTTCAGCAGGCTCTGCCATTATGGATTACATAGATATATGGGCCGAGGCTATACCGGAGCTTGCAGCACTTAAAAACGAGCCTCAAAACAACCCCCATCACCTTTACGACGTATTAAAGCATACCGCCATTTCCATAGAAAGCATCTCCCCAAGGCCTGATTTACGCCTAACCATGCTTTTACACGATATTTCAAAGGGTGAATGCAGAACCATTGGAGAGGACGGATTCGACCATTTTAAGGGGCATCAGGAAAAGAGCGCCAAAGCAGCAGAAAAAATACTTACGCGTCTACACGCGGAAGGTTCAACTGTAAAATCCGTATGCACTCTTATAGAATATCACGATTACAGGCCGAGTGCGTCAAGCGAAAACGTGAAAAGACTTCTCAATAAGATAGGTGAACGGGCATTTTTTGACCTTATGGAGGTAAAGCTTGCAGATGATATGGCGCACTCCCCCGATACATCCTCACAGGCATATATATTAAAGCTTAAGGAAATGGCCGATAAAATAATAGCACAGGGTGAATGTTATTCATTGAAGCAGCTTAAAATATGTGGAGGAGATCTTATTGATATGGGTATAAAGCCCGACGCGCATATATCCCATATTCTTCTAAAGCTTTTGGATGACGTTATAAACGAAAGATGTCCAAACGACGCCTCAGCCTTGAAAAAACTGGCTTTTGAATATATAAAAAACAAACGATAAAGGAGTATGACCCATTTAATAGGTCTGTATATAAAATGAAGATAGCTTTTTTTGATACGAAGCCCTATGACAAGCCGTCATTTGATAAATCCGGAGAAAAAAACGGCATAAAATTCAAATATTTCGAAACCAAGCTCAATGAAGATACTGTAGAGCTTGCCTCCGGATACGACGGTGTTTGCGCCTTCGTAAATGATACTGTAAACGCCAAGGTAATCGACCGCCTTTATGAAATGAACGTTAAATTTGTAGCCTTAAGATGTGCAGGATACAACAACATAGACGTTAAGCACGCATTCGGCAAGGTCCATATTTTCAGGGTGCCTGCCTATTCCCCATATGCCGTTGCAGAGCACGCTATGGCAATGCTCCTCACTTGTGTACGCAGAATACACAAGGCTTATATACGTACCAGAGATTTCAATTTCAGTCTTAATGGAATGACGGGATTTGATCTCTACGGAAAAACAGTAGGCGTTATCGGCACCGGACGAATCGGAAGGGTATTTATAGATATATGTAAGGGCTTTTCAATGAATATTCTTGCATATGACAAATTCCCTCCGAAGGAAAACAGAGATGATGCCGTTAAATACGTGGGGCTTGACGAGCTTTTTTCCCACAGCGATATTATATCCTTACATTGCCCCCTTACTGAGGACACCTATCACGTTATCAATAAGGATACTCTTGCAAAATGCAAAAAGGGTGTAGTCATTATCAACACCTCAAGAGGCGCTCTTGTTGATGCCGAGGCGTTGCTTGCCGCCATTAAGGACAGACAGGTTGGAGCCGCGTGTCTTGATGTTTACGAGGAGGAATCTGAATTTTTCTTCGAGGACCTCTCGGGCCATATTATGAAGGACGATATACTGGCAAGGCTTATTTCAATGCCCAACGTTATTGTAACATCCCATCAGGCCTTCCTCACTGAGGAGGCGTTGATAAACATCGCACAGACCACCGTTGAAAACATTGTAAGCTTTACAGAAAACGGGTATTGTACAAACGAAATATGCTACCGCTGCGGCGCCACCTCTGAAAACTGTAAAAACGGTAAATGCTTCTGATATAAAATAAATATCCACCCGCATAGCGGGTGGTTTTTCATTTTCGGGCATAGCCCTAATCACTACTGGCAACGCACAAGTGCGTTTATTATTGGCCTGCCAGCCATGCAACTATTACTTACTACCCATAA
>SVGI01000066.1 GCA_015056385.1 Clostridiales bacterium | reverse complement strand
TTATGGGTAGTAAGTAATAGTTGCATGGCTGGCAGGCCAATAATAAACGCACTTGTGCGTTGCCAGTAGTGATTAGGGCTATGCCCGAAAATGAAAAACCACCCGCTATGCGGGTGGATATTTATTTATTTTTTTCTAAAACATTGTTTGAAAATCAAGGGCTACGGTGGTATAATTATTGAAAAATATACTAAAATTTTAAGGAACCGGTATTCTTTATCGGTGCCTGAATTTTTTTGGAGGCAAATTATGAAAAGAAAACTCCTTGCGTTGCTTTTGGTATTGGTAATGTGCCTTTCATTTACCGCCTGCGGCGATATAACGTTGGACAGCACAAGCTGGGCGGTGTATTGGTATCTCTGCGGAAGCGACCTTGAAACAAACGGCGGCTTTGCCACAACGGACCTTATGGAGATGATGTCTGTTACTCTGCCCGAGGGCGTAAACGTGGTTATTCAGACAGGCGGCGCCAACGTATGGCAGAACGACTATATGGACGCAACAAAGCTTCAGAGATGGCTTTACAACAGCGAGGGCCTGAAGCTTATTGATGAATCCGAAACCAAAAACATGGGTGATGCACAGACCCTTTATGAGTTCCTTGATTTTGCAAATAAAAATTACCCTGCTCAAAAGGTTGCCGTTACCTTCTGGAATCACGGCGGCGGCTCTGTTACAGGCGCGGCATTCGATGAGATACACGGCCTTGATTCCCTGGACCTTAATGAAATGTATCAGGCATTCAACGCCGTATGGCCCGCAAATGCTGAAAATCCCCCGTTGGAGCTTGTAGGCTTTGATACCTGTCTTATGGCAACTGTTGACGTTGCGGCGGTTTTTCAGAACTTTGCCAAATACCTTGTAGCATCACAGGAGGTTGAACCCGGCAACGGCTGGCTTTATTCAGGCTGGATGGATGCGTTGGCAAAAAATCCGTCAATAGACGGTAAAAATCTCGGTATTTCAATATGCAATACCTACTACGCAGGCTGTGAGGCTGTTGGCACACACGAGCAAACAACTCTCTCCCTTACAGACCTTACAAAGGTTGCGCCCCTTCTTACCGCTTATGAATCCTTCGGCAAGGAGGCTCTGGCTTTGGCGGCGGAGGACCCTGCATTCTTTGCACAGTTTGCGCGTGCCGCCACACAGAGTGAAAACTACGGTGGCAACACGAAGGAGCAGGGCTATACCAACATGGTGGACCTCGGCCATCTTGCCCGTAAAACCGCATGGATGCTCCCCTCTGCACAGGGCGTATGCGATGCTCTTGACAGCTGTATAGTATATAAGGTTGGTGGAATATACCGCAGTGAGGCTACGGGCTTAAGCTGCTACTACTCCTACAACGGCGACGAAAACGACCTTGACGGCTACCTTGCAGTAGGTACAGGCCTTGCATTCAAGTATCTCTATACATACGGCGTTACAGGAGAGCTTGGCGCTGCAGGTGAGGATTATCTTGGCTCTCTTAATATTGACGGTCTCCACAAAATTCCCACACTTGCCAATAAGGATTGGAGCAGCGTTTCATTAACCGTTGATGATAACGGCGCCGCAACCCTTAATTTCGGCGCTGATGCGGATAATGTCCTTGCAGGTATCGGCTTCAGCCTTTGTTACGTGGATGAGGAGAATAACAGAAAAATGCTTCTCGGTACGGATAACGATATAAATGCCGATTGGGAAAACGGTATTTTTACAGATAATTTCAGAGGTGTATGGGGCGCAATAGATTCACATCTCGTATATATGGAGCTTTCCTTTGAGGGTGAGGATTACAACCTTTATTCCGTACCCGTGCTTCTTAACGGCGAGGGCTACAACCTTCAGGTGGTTTACGATTTCACCGCAGAGGAATGGGATATCCTGGGCGCATCACAGGGTTTGGATGAATCCGGTATGGCAAGCAAGGAGCTTTATCTCCTTAAGGAGGGGGACGTTATAACCACTATCTGGAAAATGGCAGAGCTTGACAGTGATGAATACGCTATGTATTCAGCAGACGAGATTACCGTTACACAGAATACAAGCTTTGGCGAGGCACCCCTCTTCGACGGAAGCTATTCTATGGTGTTTGAGATGTATGACGTGGCAGGTAACTACGCATACTCCGACCCCGTAACCTTCGACTGCATAGACGGTGAGATATGGACAACCGTTGAGTAATAAAGGGCTCGGTAAAAAGATAATTATAATGAAGGGCTGTTACCTTTTGGGTAACAGCCCTTTTGTGTAACGGCTGGGGCGGATAAGTAAGGTGAAGGACGGTATAACCTATATTGCACATAATTATAAAAAATATTGACATAAATTGTTAATATATGGTATTATAGAAGTGCGGTAACGGCATTTGTGTAAGTTACCGCAAAATTATAAATTCAAAGGAGGAAGGTTATGAAAAACAAACTCATAAAAGCCATACTTGTATTATTTCTCTGTATTGTTATGCTTACGGGCTGTAGTGTTGTGCCCTCCTCAACCCCTACCCCTACCCCCATTGAACCAACACCTACACCCATTCCTTACGGTGAGGTTATTGATGTAGTAATCGAAACCAATGATAATATATTTTTTAATTGGAGCATAGCGCAAATACTTCTTGAAAGGTTTTCAATAAGGCTTATAGAATATAACCCCTCTACTACAAGTGGACCTGATGTAATAGTATATGCAGAGGATAGACGTCCCAGTTATAACGAGGGGACTGATACAGATTATAGTGAAAGATATGCAAGAAGAAGGTGGTCTCAGAACAATACTAATAGGTTTGGTATAAATTATCTGGAGCGCCTTAAGGATATGCCCAACTATTCATCCCTTTTGTATTCAAAAGAAGCCGTGTATGATTTGTTTCCCGATGGTCCTGAGGGTATGAGATATAGTCTTCCTCTTACAGGCAGAGAAACATCTGCGTATTATCTGTGGTTATATAACGAAAAATGGTTTGAGAAATATAATTACAGCATCCCCGAAACAATGGAGGAGCTTGTAGATTTATTGATAGACCATAAAACAAACGTAGACCCATCGGCACAGCCCATTCTTATAAATAAAGACGGCAGAGAAGAGCGCACTATGATGGATACAGCTCTTCCTCACGGTGTTTTTGCCACCTACGGAATTGATTATTTCAATGAACTAAAAAAGGTGGGTGAGGGGGAATTTAATTATTCAACGTCTGACCCTAAAGTAATAAAGGCCCTGGATATATTGAAGAAAATAAACGATAACGGCCTTGCAAGTGATTCCTGCCTTAATTATGACAATATTTCAACCTCAGACCTTAGTGAATGTGCTGTTTTCTATAATTCATATATTGAGTTTAGTGATTATCATATAATTAAGATGAAAAATGATAATCTGAATTGGGGGGTGGCTGAAACACAGTTTTCATATGATGGCACTCCTTATGTTGTACATGGCGACATCAATTATGCTTCCACTGCTCTGAATTATTTTACAGTCAATAAATACGCAAAAAAAGAAATCGTAAACAGACTTCTGGACTATATAGATTGGTGCAGTACTGAGGAGGGTATGTTTGCTTCCTATTTTGGATTTGAGGGAACAGATTACAAAATTGATGAAAATGGTAAATTGGTTTTACTTAAAGAGCGTAGTGAAATATCTCCTGCCGCTATGCAGGTAGTTTCTGCAACGCATATACTTAAGGTTGCGCGTAAATACGGATATACCCCTAGTTCATATTATCCGGCAATTGATGCAGATAAAAATGATATAAAAATTCTAACCCAACCCGAAATAAAATACGCATCATCACCGGAGGGGCGCGATGCGTACGAGAAGGTTGTAAACGTATCGGAGCAATTCTTCAATGATTACGTAAACGGCACAAAAACCGCCGATGATTTTAGCGAATACCTTGCAGACCTTGAAAGCGCAGGATTAAGCGATTTTCTTAAAGGTGCAAAGGACTATTACGATGAGCTTTATGAGGAGTTTAAGGACTACCTCCCCGATTCGCTTAAATAACGTGGACGTGCTCCACTACTCACCCCGCTTAATGGCGGGGCTTCGTAAAACAGTTATTTTGAAAAATGCCTGAAAACGACTGTTTTCAAGGGACGGCGTGACTTCGGTCACGCCGTTTCCTTTTTTGCAAGTTCTTCAAAAGGGATAAAGCCGATACCGTCATACTGGATGTGGATCTTCTGTCTGCGCTTGCCGCTGGACTTATCGGGTGCTTCCACATATATCGCCTTTATCAGCTCTCGCAGCATACACGGGTCGATTTTCTCGATGTCCACGTATTTATCTGCCGTTCGGATGAACCTTTCAATATTTTCGTTCTGTCTTTCCTGTACTTCAATTTCCTGTCGCAGAGCGACAACCTCTGCTTCAAGCTGTTTCTGTTCCGCTTCGTAGTTCTGGCTCATCATATCGAATC
>SVGI01000014.1 GCA_015056385.1 Clostridiales bacterium | reverse complement strand
TATGAAGAATAACTCAAAATACGTTCTTTCCAAACTTTTCTGTCATAAAAATAATGATGGTAGACTTTTTTGTGTCTACCATCATTATATCATTTCAACAATACGTTCTTGCTTTTTTATTATATAACATATGTTAGAATTATCTGTTTGTGTTTTTTTGAGATGCGATATGTATAAGCGCACCCTCAAGGTTACTTGATTTTTTAAGCAAAATACTGTTAAATTTGAATTTTTCCGCAAGCTCAATAATAATAAGCAGCCCGTAGTCTATAATATCTGCTCTGGTTGGGTCAAGCCGTAAAAGAAAAGCCTTACGCTCCTGAATGGATAGGGGGTATACTTTTTCGTAGAGTTGTTTAATATCGTCAATACTTACAAGAGTCTTGTTATAATCAAAAAGCTCTGTATTATATGCAACAATATCAGAAAGATTATCCGCCGTTCCACCTGTAAATACGGTAATAGCGTCTTTATTTAATGGGATTTTGCAGGAGCTTAGTATATTTCGGACATATTCTGCTGCATCGTTTGACGAATGGAAAAGCTCCTTCAGCCTCACACAGCCTATATTAAGGCTTACCTTGCTTAAATTACCGGGCTCCATAAAAATTATTTCTGTACTTCCGCCGCCAATGTCCACAATGTTAAGGTTGCGTTCGCTAATACCTATTGAAGCACCTAAGGCGCTGAATAAGGCCTCTTTTTCTCCGGAAATAACGTTTATATCCACTCCTGTTTCATTTTTTACACGTGAAATAAGCTCGTTACTGTTTCTGGAATCTCTTACGGCACTTGTGGCAAAGCAGTATATGTTATCACAATTTTCGCTTGAAATTATATCAACAAAGACCTTGATAGCCTGTAATGTGCTTACAATAGCTTTTTCCTTGATAATAAAATCATCGTAAAGACCTTCTCCCAGCCTTGTAACTGCTCTGTCTGTTTTTATAACGTTAAATGATTTTTCTCTGTAAAAAAAATCGGCAATAAGTAATCGGACTGAATTTGTTCCGATATCTATTATGCCGAATCTTTCCGTATTATTTATTGGTGTACCTGTCATTTTTCAGTTTTATAAACAACCTCTCCGTCGAATACCCATCCTAAAAGCTCTCGTGCGCATTTTATAATAAAATCCTGTGTTCCTTCACTGTCGCGTAAAAGAATGTATTCCTCTACAGTATATTCCAATGATTCAAGCCTGGAGGTGAGGGAATCTATTTTTTCGTTTTGATCAGCAATACTGCGCTCCTGCGCGACATAGGTAAACGATAAGCCTATGATAGCAACAACAAACAAAACGATAAGGAATTTATTTATAATGGGACGCACAATATTACCTCAAATATTTTATACGGGTATTATACTAAAAAAACGGTTGATAATCAACATCTATAATCCGAATCAGCGTGTAAGCTTTTTAATCCAGGTATATCTGTTTACCTTAACTACAGCAACGGCACATTTTAATATCTGGTCGCTTTTCAAGCATATAAATACGATTACAGGGGATAAGTTGAACTTAAATGCAGCAATTGCTGATATAGGGAGAACAATAAGCCACATAAATATAGAGTCAACTATTAATACAAAGCGTGTATCTCCGCCGCCTCTTACTATACCTGTATGCACAGCCATCTGGTATGCTGTACCTACAACTGTAATGGAAAGTATATGGCAGAAGTGGCGTGATAAAATAAGAGCTTCAGCTGTAACCTTATATAAATGTAACACAGGCTCTGTTACTGCGAAAAGCACAAGTCCCGTTGTAATACCTATACCAAGGAATAAAAGCTGCATTGTGCGTGAGTATTGCTTTGCCAGGGGAATGTCGCCCTGTCCAATAGTTTTTCCGATAATAACGCCTGCGGCATTTGCAGAGCCATACGTTACAACTGTAACAATCTGGAATATAGTTGTTGCAATACTGTTTGCAGCAATAGTGTTATCGCCCATATGTCCAAGAATAGCTGTTTGTACACCCATAGCAACGCCCCATACCGCACTTGAAAGTATTACGGGTACAGCCGTTTTAACGTAATCTCTGAAAAAGGATTTGTCTAAACTGAGGTAGTCCTTAAGCTTGAGATTAAGCTTTTTATCGATTTTTATTATGTAAAAAAGAAGTACAATGATTTCGATTATTCTTGAAATAAGCGTAGCAACTGCGGCGCCCCTTACACCCATAGCGGGGAAGAAAAGCTTTCCGTAAATTAATACGTAGTTCAGTATGATATTAAAAACAAGGGCTGAGGCTGATACTATAAAGCCGATTTTTACTGTTTGAGCACTTCTTAACGTACAAATCAAAACGTTTGTTATAGCGAATATAGGGTATGTAAAGCAAACAATACGCAGATATTTTGCGCCTTCTGCTACAACAGCGGCATCATTTGTGAGTAAGTAAAGGCACTGCTCAGGAAGAGTAAACGTAACAACCATCATTCCTATGCTTATGATTAAGCCCATAAGCATTCCAACGGAGGAAATTTTTTTCATGGCTGATATGTTTTTTTGCCCCCAGTACTGTGATGCGAGAACAATTATACCTTCTGAAACACCTGTAATAAGCATCTGAAGAAGAAATTGGAATTGGTTTACGAGGGCAACACCGGAAAGCGCTGTCTGGCTGTATGCACCAAGCATAACGTTGTCGGCAAGATTTACGGCGTATATAATGAAGTTTTGTAAGGCAATACTTGCTGTTAATGTAAAAAATATCTTGTAAAAGCTTTTGTTCTTTGAAAATCTTGTCATAAGGATATATCTCTCTCTAAAAATCACACAAGGGCAATTATATGCTTATCCAAATAAAATGTCAAATGAATACTTCAAAAGACAAATATTTCTTGACATAGCATTGAAAAAAGGTTAAAATTCATATATAATATATAAAATATATTCACGCATTTTTTGTACGTTTTTTGGGGTTGGTGATTGGTTTGTTAGCTACGGGAAACAGTGAATCACGTGTTGGTATCAACGTGTTGAGCATCAGGAATCGCATCAGGGAAGCTGCGATAAATGCAGGCAGAAACCCGGACGATATATCTCTGGTTGCTGTTTCAAAGTTTATGGACGTTTCACTGATTAAGGATGCATACAACGCAGGCCAGATGTGCTTTGGTGAGAATTATGCCCAGGAACTGAGGGATAAAATTCCTCTTCTTCCTGATAATATACGCTGGCATATGATCGGGCCGCTCCAACGCAACAAGGTGAAGTATGTTGCAAGGGAGAATGTTTTTGTAGAGTCTGTGTGTGATGAATCAATAGCCGCAGAAATAGGAAAATATGCCTTGAACAGAGGTATCACGGTACCCGTTTTATTGCAGGTGAATATTTCGGGGGAACAATCAAAATCAGGCGTTCCTCCTGAAAATATTGATTTTCTCTTTGATTCTGTTAAGGATATTAAAGGTATTGATGTTCGCGGATTAATGACAATCGGCTCACCCTCCGAGGATATACGTGTAAAGGAAGAACAATTTTCATACATGCAAAAATTATTCCTTCATATGAAGGAGAAGGCATATAACTGTGGATGTACGGGATTTAATGAGTTATCTATGGGTATGTCATCTGATTTTGAAATAGCAGTTGCTTACGGAGCAACTATTGTAAGAGTAGGTAGTGCCATATTTGGCGAAAGGAGAAAAAATGGGATTTAAGAATTTATTAAACGTTCTTGGCATTGGTTCCGAGGAAGACGAAAACGAAGAATATTCTGATGAATATGAAGAAGTAGAAAACATCGAAGACGAAAATGAAGATATCGCGGAGGAAACAAACGTGAACAACAAGTATGACGATACAATCGTTACAAGCAGAAATGTTACACAGATAGCTGCAAACAAAAATGTAGCACAGAAGCGCCCCATGGAAAGCTCATACAGATACAGAAGCAATATTGAAACTATCAAGCCTGCTATGTACAGCGATGCCCATAAGATCATTGAAAAGCTTAAAACAGGCGCAATAATAGTATTCAGCCTCGAACTGATCACAGATGAAGAGCTTGCAATGCGTATACTGGATTTCGTATATGGCGGAACATATGCATTGGAGGGCAAGATTAAAGAGGTTGGTCCCCGCGTATATATCGTTACAGGCAGCGATGCAAATCTTTCTGAAATTGCAGCACAGAGCCTTTCCGAAGATGAATCTGAAGATGAATCAGGCGAATATTGATTTGGATTGAGAGGTAATTATAATGGCTATTACTCAGGAAGATATTCAGAATAAACAGTTTTCTATAAAAAGCCGCGGATATGACAAGTACGAGGTTGACGTTTTTCTCGATGAAATAACAGACCAGTTTGCTGCTTATGAAAATGAGCTCAATGCACTTAAAGAAAAGCTTTCAATGATGTACGGTCAGCTTAAAAGCTACAAAGAAAAAGAGGGCGTTGTTGTTGAACTTATGCAGTTTGCTCAGACACGCTCCGACGAGATTATAAACGAGGCTAATGCCCGTGCAGCAAGCATTGTTACTACAGCTGAGCGTGATTGCGAGGAGGTATGTAAACAGTTGTCCGAAAAGAAGGACTATTACATGGAATGTGCAGAAAAGGCAAAAGCAGATTATTATAAGCTTCAGGCAGAGCTTGAGGCCGTTCTTGAATCACATGTGAGGTTTTTCAGGGAGTCTGCTGCAAAGATAGATTCTAACTGGGAAGAAAGAATCAATGCAGCAAGGGCTTGTGAATGTGCTGTTGAGGAAGAATATGAAGCAGCTGTAGATGTACCTACAGAGGAAAATACAGAAGAAGCTGCAGAATAATCTTAGCATAACGCTTGCAAGGTGATTGCTTTGTTGGAAATAATTGTTTTTTTAGCGGGGTTACTGCTGGATAGAGCTGCGAAAATACTCACTATGATATATTTGCAGCCTACGGGCGTGGGAACAAGTGTTGAGGTCATCCCGGGAATATTGAGCTTTACTTATGTAGAAAACAGAGGTGCCGCTCACGGTATTCTGCAGGGGCAGGTATGGTTTTTTATTCCGGTAACAATAATCGTTTGCGGTTTTTTGTTATTCTTCCTGATAAAAAACAGAAAAAAAGCAGGACTCACTATGAGGTGGGGGCTTGCATTGGTTCTTGCAGGTGCCATAGGTAATTTGTTCGATAGAATCACCTACGGTTACGTAATAGATATGATAGAGGTTACCTTTATCGAGTATCCTGTATTTAATCTTGCAGACAATATGGTTGTTATAGGTACTGCATTGTTTGCTCTGTACATTTTATTCTTTGATAAAAGTATATTTGTATCAAAGAAAAAGGAAACGGTAGCTGATGCCGCAAATGCTTCAGAAGAGGAAATTCCTGTTGAGGCTTTTACTGTACAGGAGAAAGATACAGAGATAATTTCACCGGATATTCAGCATAAAAATGATGAATGAACAAATAAACGGCGATATTTATCGCTTTGAAATCAGCCAGGAATCCACCGGAGTGCGATTGGATAAATTTTTGTCCGAGCACTTGGGTGGATTTTCGCGTTCTTTTGTACAAAAGCTAATTGAAAACGGTGATGTAATAGTTAATGGTAGGGTTCAGCAGAAGGAATCATATAAGACAAAGGCTTCAGATGTAATTGAGGTGGATGTTCCGAAGCCCGTAGAGCTTTCGGTTGAAGCAGAGGATATCCCTCTCAATGTTGTGTTTGAGGACGAGCACATGATAGTTATTAACAAGCCACAGGGAATGGTTACGCATCCTGCCGTAGGGAATATGAGCGGTACACTTGTTAATGCTCTTATGCATCATTGTAAGGATTGCCTTTCGGGTATAAACGGTGTTATGCGCCCCGGTATTGTACATAGGCTGGACAAAGATACGTCGGGATTACTTGTTGTTGCAAAAACTGATACAGCTCATTTATCGTTATCAGAGCAAATATCTACTAAATCAGCATCAAGAATATATTTTGCAGTTGTAGAAAATAATTTTACGTCAGATAGCGGTGTTATAGAAACTCAGATAGGGCGTAATCCTTCGGACAGATTAAAAATGGCTGTGCTTCCTGCAGGTACGGGAAGATATGCAAAAACGGAATATACCGTGCTTGAAAGGTTTGGAGAATTCACCTATGTAAGATTAAAGCTTTATACGGGCAGAACACACCAGATCCGTGTTCATATGTCCCATTACGGTCATCCAATATACGGAGATAGAACATACGGAAGCAATAAAACAAGAGAAAAAGGCAACGGACAGTTCCTGCATGCAGGAATACTGGAATTAAATCATCCTGTTACGGGAGAAAGAATGAAATTTACGGCGCCTATACCGGGTTATTTTGAGGAGCTTTTAGATAAGCTTCGCAACAAACGAAAATAAGAGGTGTATTATGAGATCAAAAAATGCATGTCAGAAATCTGAAATTTTAATGGCAAGAGAAAAATTAAATTTTGCGAACCCAAATAATTTACCTGTTTCATTTAAGATCAACGGAGTACAGTATAACGGAATGCCTGAAAGCTTTAATCCTAAAGTAACCAGGAAAATAGTTGATTCAAGAATCAATATGTATAATATTCGCGGTATAAATGAGGATGGGTTAGAGGTAAACGTAGAATATTACGAGTACAGAGATTATCCCGTTGTTGAATGGACTGTGTTTTTTACAAATAATGGCGATTCAACCTGTTTAAGGATAAGCGATCTTCTTGCATTCGATGCTTTGCTTGAAGGTAATAACCCTGTGTTATCCTATTCCACAGGGGATAACTGTACGCCTAATGACTATGAAGCCTTAAAGAGTGATCTGAATGAGCCTGTAACTCTTTCGCCACTTAACGGCAGAGCCTGCGATGGTGCATTTCCTTACATGCGTCTCCTTTTTGATGACTTTGGCTACAATATTGCAATAGGCTGGCCCGGTGAATGGGAGGCTAACGCTACAAAATGTGAAGCGGGAGTAAAATATACAGCAAAGCAAAAGGTGCTTGATGCATTTATTATGCCCGGCGAAACATTCAGAACTCCGAGAATGACAGTTATGCTTTTCGAGGGTGATGAAACTCGCGGTATAAATATGTGGAGAAGATGGTATTTTGACCATGTTCTGATCTGTCCTGAGGGAGTGCCTCTCGAGCCTAAATATTGTATACATGCTACACCTGAAAAGGGGCCTGAGTGGTGCTTTGCCACAGAAGAACAGCAGCTTCAGGGTATGCAAAAATATATTGATAACGGTTATCGCCCTGACGTGTGGTGGATAGATGCGGGCTGGTATCCCAATGCCCTTGATGTTGAAGGCTCATGGTGGGAGGTAAAAAAATGGGAGGCAGATGAGAAAAGATTTCCCAACGGGCTTTATCCTATCGGTAAAGCGGCAGAAGAAAACGGAATGTCATTTTTGCTTTGGTTTGAGCCTGAACGAGTAGTAAACGGTTCTTATATTTATGAGCAGCATCCTGAATGGGTACTTTTAAGCATGGAGAAAGATAAATTCTTAAAAGGATATTCAGGTATGTTTGATCTTTCTAATAAAGAAGCAACAGACTGGCTTATAGACCATATATGCTCAATTATTCAGAAATACAACGTAAAGGTATTCAGGCAGGATTATAACTTTGGACCTCTTGATTTTTGGAGATATAATGAAGAAGAGGGAAGAAAGGGCGCAATAGAAAACAAATACATTCAGGGCTATCTTAGATATTGGGATGCCCTTACAGAAAGAAATCCAGGACTTTGGATAGATTCCTGTGCCTCAGGCGGTAGAAGAAACGACCTTGAAACAATGCGCCGTGCTGTTCCTCTTCATTATACAGATTACGGTTACGGTATTCATCCAATGAAGCAAGCGCAGTATAGAATTCATTATGAATGGATTCCGTATTTTAGAGCAATGCTTACCTCGTGGGATAACGATGAGGGAACCTACGAGCCTACGGTAAACAGGGAAATAGATGAATACGCATATCACGTGGGTATGGGTCCTGCGACAACAAATTACAGGAGCTGTAATTGCACTAACAAGGCTGATATTGATTTTGATATCAAGATGGCGCCTATCTGGCGAAAGGCTGCAGAAATTATGCTTAAAAGTGATTTCTACCTTATGACAGAAATACGTAAATCTCCTGAGGATTGGTGTGTATGGCAGTTCAACTGCCCCGAGGAGGATATTGGTTATCTCCATGCAGTACGAAATACACTTTCTCCTGATGAAAGCTTTGTTGCAAAGCTTGTTGACCTTGACGAAAATGCAAATTACAGGCTTCAGGATCTTATTAACGATAGAGAAATCATTATGTCTGGCAGAGATCTTATTCATGGTCTTAAGATTTCGCTTGAAAAGCGTTCAGGCGTTTTATGGTTCTATAATAAGATTTGATTATAAATCTGACTAACCAAAAATAAAGGCGGTATAAATATACCGCCTTTTTACTTTGTATTGAAATGTTAACGTACTTTTTAGAAGCCCCAGGAAGGGAATAAGCGAAGTGCGTTAATATATGTTCCCGAAACCTCTATACCGGAAAGAACAGGGTAATACAGTATAAATAAAAGCACAACAACAGCAAAATAAGCAAATATAAAGTATTTTGCATTTTTGTAACGCTCGTAAACATTAGATATCACGTATGATATACAGAATATCATAAAGGGCAAAATGGGGAAGAAATGATATATAAACGTGCAACGTGATACAAACACCCAGGGAAGATATAACGTTAAAATGGCCACGAATACAGGCACCATACGCTTATCCTTTTTGAGTATAGCAGTTGATATTGATGATATAAAGCAGATTATGCCTACCCACCATATTGCAGGATTGCCCAATGTTACTATGCTTCCGCGCATACCCTCGGCAGCATCGGGAGAAGCGTACATATACAATGGTCTGCCGATAAACGGCCAGGAATACCAGGGAGACTGATATGGATGTGTTGCGGTAAGCCCTGAATGGTAATCAAACATTTGCCCCTGAAGATTCATTATATCTCTGAAATTATAATCTGCGCCTTCGATTGTAAAATAGGGGAAGTATGATCCGAAGTAAATAGCAGCGGGTATAATTATAAAAGCAAGGCAACAGTAAAGCCCTGTTCTTAAGACGTAATGAGATACGTATTTTGACGTCCATTCGTATTGACTCTGAAGACCGGCTCTCTCAATTATGTTAAGGTCTCTACGCTCCTGAATAAGGGTTGTAAAGAAGAGAATTGCAAGACCTACGGCGCCGTATGCTGCATTCCATTTTACTGAAATGGACATACCCATAAACAGACCGCTTAAAAACAGAGTGATAATGGATTTTTTCATTCCCATAGTGTATGCCTTGTTTACATAGTAATCATACATAAAGTAGTACATCAGCAAAACGAAGGTAACAACATATACGTCTATCGTAGAAAAGCGTGAGTGAGTAAAGTGCATAAAATCAAACATCATAAGAAACGCAGATGAAAATGCACCTATTCTGTTTTTGAATATTTTCTTGCCAAAGAGATACATAAGGGGAATCAGAAGAGCGCCGAAAAGTGCACCCATAAATCTGATGCCAAACATATTTTCTCCGAATATCCACATACCTATTGCAATAAGTATTTTACCTAATTGAGGATGAGTCCACTCGTAATAATTCATCTTATGAAGCATTTCATAGGCTGTTCTGCCGTGATATACCTCGTCGAAATACGTACTGTTAAAGTATGTGGGTTTGTATACGGCATTATGACTTTCATCGAAGAGATTAGACGGATCCCCTGATTTGGCAGTTGTATTTACTGTACTTTCAATTACAGAAATACCGCTTATTGCATCAGTGCTTCCTTTAGGGAAGAAGCTTACCTCGTACAGCTGTGAGCCTGAATCGGTTGTAATGAACTTAATGTACCGAGCTGTAACATCAACGTCAATATAGTGATGCTTGAAGAAGTTCATTTCTGTATTGTCTAATTTTGCAAGAGATACCCAAACTCCGTTTTCATTTTCAAAACGAAGCTGTGTAGCCCCCTGTTCTACGCCTGTAAAATAGGTTATACGCTCAAGATCGTATTCAGCACCAAGGTCAATAATGAAATAATCATTTAATTTAACACTTGTAAAATACGTTTTCGGAGTTTTGAATGTGCCCAAATTAACAAACGTCATCACACAGTAAACAATAAACATTATTGCGACGATAAGCCAATCCTTTCTTGACATTGAAATATACGACGCTTTAGCGTTTTGTACATCGTCAAGACGGCGCATGGTGAATTTTTGTGCCATAAATATTCTCCCTCTATATCGTTATTTTTCTATTATTTCAAAATCTGAATCGTTATTATCTGTAATATCCGGAATAATGTCTGCTTCTGTAATCTCCCTGTTACATCCCGGCATTTTGTATGTTTTCCCGGAAATAAGTATGCTTATAACTGTTACAAGCACAAACAGGAAAGTAACAAACTCAAATCCGCCAAAAAACATTACGAGAATATCGTCATTTGCAGGGTGCGGGTATGAAAACCACAGTGAAAGCTGAAGTATATAAAACGTATTAAAGAATATGTTTACTGAAAATAACAGCTCTGAAATAAGCAGACGCTTATCCTTTGTAACAGCAAATGCAACAATAGCCAAGGCGATAGCAGGGAACAGGTATCTTTCGTGCATTTTGTGAGCAAACGTAAATATCCAAACAATCGTTAGAAGAGCTGTTAAAACAGGCAGGGCATCCTTTACGGTGCTTTTTCTTCTGCTTGCGTAAATATACAATGCGGCAACCGTAACACATACAAGTACAATAGCAAGCTTGCCCCACATTTCATAATTTAATATACCGAAATATGAGGTGGAGGGTGTAAGATTTTTGCCTAACATTGCCCAAAAATTAAATCCGTTCATTGTAGCGTAGGAGTAGTTGCCTAAGGTTCCTGAATACAATTCAATTATCCAATCCCATTTTGACGGTGCCAGGGCATTCATTCTTATAGCAAAGGGAAGCAATACGGTTACACCTGTTAATACAAACGTAAGGGCGCACTTGAAGATTGTCTTATATCCTTTGTCGACGAATAAAACAACAAGCAATGCCATTCCTATTACAGGGGTGAAGATTATCATATGCGGCTTCAAAAGCACGCCTAACGTATACCAAAGCGTAGCGCGTACGTATCTTTTATCTACAAGAGCAATAATCATTACCATAAGGAACATCGTATATACGGAATCTACCTGTCCCCATGCTGCGGAGTTAATCCATATTGCAGGGTTAAAAAGGTATGAAAACGTTATGGCCGTTGCCCAATTTCTGTTGATTTTTCTTGATAAGAAATTATAAAGAATATACGCCGTTACAATATCTGCAATAATTGCAGGTAAACGGATGATAACCGATGATATTACAGACGTCCGTGTAAGAGAAATTATCCAACCGATAGGTGAAAGAATATAGAGATATAAGGGAGGATAATCCAGGAAGAAATCCTGCATATACATTCCAAAAAGGTCGAAGGATGCCCATGACGCCCATGATTTGAATGTGTTTATATCATACGAATAACCGAATTCAAACAATGAAAGTACAATTCTGTAAAGGAATGCAATTATAATAAGGAACAGTATTATTTTTTTTGATCGATTTTTATCTTCCGTAAGCTCATTAAATGAAGCCTTGGATATCATAATGCCATATACGCAAAAAAACGCTGCCAAGGGGATAAGCATCCACATAATATCCTTGGCTCCTGTTTTATAAATTACATTATTATCTGATGATGAACCTTGATTATCTGTTGATACTATATCATTTGCAAGGTCAATAAACTTTTCATAGTTTTCATCTGGGCATTCTGTAACGGTAAAGTCATCAAACCAGACTGTACCGCTGGACATATTGCTATATCCGCCAAGACCCAGGGAAATTGTTGCATTTGTTATACCTGACGAATAAAAAATTACAGAAATTTCCTTCCATTCATCAGTTGTGCCTGTAACACATGCAGAGGTTTTTACACAATTTATAAAGGATATATTGGCGCCAATACCGTTTTGAATGTTCTCGGACCTGACGTATACCTTCGCCTCGTAAAATGTATAAGGGTAAAGCTCAAGCTCCTGTGTGATTCTTGCATCGTTAGCCTGTGAGCTTGATATTTCAAAGGAATAGCTTCCTGTGTGTGCATATTTATTGCTTATAGAAAAATCAGAAACGTCTTTAACGTATATGGATTGCGTCCAAAAAATATCTTCCTCTTCGAAATCTCCGTTTACAGTTAAGGATTCAGCGGCCCCAAGGCAAGCAAATGAGGAAGAAAAAATGAAAAATACAAATAAAAATGCAAATACAAATATGAAAGTATTTGTTTTCTTCATATATATTGTCTTTCTATGTGGGAATTTGTTGTTTTTGCTGTATAAAATTTATAAGCATGCCGGGTATAAAACCCGACATGCTATAAGACGAATGAATAATATTATCTGTTGCTTAAAACAGTATCCTCGTAATTTTTAACGTCGCTTACCCAATCAGAGGCTGCGGGAACACCCTTTGTCATGCAGTAGTAATCCCAAACTGCACCCAAGGGATATGTTTTAAGCTCCTCAGAAAGTGCGAAGAACGTTGTTGTATCATCAGCGTTTTCAAGAGCCTGGAAAGCTGCGTACGGCTCAAGATATGCTGCAAGAAGAGCCTTAAGCATATTGCGTGTACCTGTTACCCAGCAAACAAGCCTGTTTTTACTTGCGTCAAAGTAATCCAAACCGATATGTGTTCTGGAGATAAGATCATTTCTTACAAGCTGCTGCGCAATAGCTCTGAGCTCATCGTCAAGGGCTACTACGTGGTCACTATCCCAGCGAACAGGGCGGCTTACATGGAGAAGTATCTCATTGAGGAAAAGTAAAACGGATGAAATTTTGTTTGAAATAACCTCTGTGGGATGGAAATGACCGCTATCAAGGGTGAGTGCGATATTATTTTTCACAGCGTAACCCATATAGAACTCGTGTGAACCGACTACATAGCTTTCTGATCCGATACCGAAAAGCTTACTTTCAACAGAATCAAGATTGTATTCCTTGCTTATGGGCTTTTCAAGAATTCTGTTAAGGCTTTCCTCGAGCCTCATACGGGGAGCGAGCATATCTGCGGGAGCATCCTTACATCCGTCGGGTACCCAAATGTTGTTGGTACAGGTGGTGTTAAGATTTTTTCCGAAATACTCACCGATCTCACGGCAACGAATGCAGTGCTCAACCCAGAAATCACGGATTTTTGAATTTTTATTACTCAATGTAAAGCCATCCTCGGAGAGGGGGTGCGAGAAACACGTGGGGTTGAAATCAACGCCGATACCAAGCTCCTTTGCCCATTCCATCCAAGTTGTAAAATGCTCGGGACGTATAGCATCTCTGTCAGCTTTGCCGGATGAAAAATCTCCGTAAATTGCATGAAGACTTATTCTGTGCTTACCGGGAATAAGGGAGAGAGCCTTTTCAAAGTCCTTTTTAAGCTCGTCAATAGTGCGGGCATTGCCGGGATAATTACCTGTTGTTTGTATGCCGCCGGAAAGAGAACCTGTGGGATTTTCAAAGCCTATAACGTCATCACCCTGCCAGCAGTGAATGGAAATCGAATTTTTTGAAAGCTTTTCCATGGCTGCGTCTGTATCAATACCGATTGCAGCATATTTTTCACGGGCGTATTCGTAAGCCTTGATTATATCCTGCTCACTTCTTTTCTTGATTTTATACTCCTGCATATGTTTCTCCTAAGAATATATTATTTTTTTAGATTAGCGAATTTAGCGTATTCTGCAAGCCATGCAAGCTTTACAGTGCCGGTGGCACCGTTGCGGTGCTTGGCTATAATTATTTCCGCAATACCCTTGTCCTCACTGTCGCGGTTGTAATATTCATCTCTGTAAATAAACATTACAAGGTCTGCGTCCTGCTCGATAGAACCTGAATCCCTCAAGTCGCTGAGCATAGGCCTATGGTCGCTGGTTTTTCTCGTTTCAGGTGCACGGGAAAGCTGTGCACAGGCAATAACGGGAATGTCAAGCTCCTTGGCAAGGTTTTTAAGATCTCTTGAAATCTGTGCAACCTCAAGCTGACGGTTGTCTTCGTTTCCGCTTCCGGCAATATAACCCAAATAGTCAACGAATATAACCTGTATATCGTGCTCTATTTTCATCTTACGTGCCTTGGAACGAAGCTCTGTCATTGTAAGAGCTGCGGTTTCATCAATATAAAGCGGAGTACCGTCCATAACGGCTATGGCGTTGTTAAGCTCCTGCCATTCTGCCTCGTTTGAAAAGCTGCCCATCCTGATTTTTTGAAGGGGGATCATAGACTGCATACTTATAATACGCTGCATAATCTGCTTTGCAGACATTTCAAGGCTGAAAAAGCCTACCGGAATTTTCTTTCCAATTGCCATATTAATAGTCATAGACAAAGCAAGGCTTGTTTTACCCATTGAAGGACGGCAGGCCAAGAGTATAAGATCCTGGCGCTGGAAGCCTGCTGTTTTTGCGTCTATATCTGTGAAGCCGCTGGGAATACCTGTCATTTCGCCGGATTGCTGTGCAGCCCTTTCAATATCCAGATATGTCTGAACCATAACATCGTCAAAGGTAAGATAATCCTTTTTTGAACGCTGTAATGAAATATTGAAAATACTTTTTTCTGCGGCGTCTACAAGCTCTGTGGCAGATACCTCGCCGCTATATGCCTTATCCGCAATGCTTTGAGAGGAAAGTATTAATGCCCTCAACGTCGCTTTTTCCTGAAGTATGTCAATATAATAATCGGCAGTACCAGGCGTTGTTGCAAGATCCGTAAGCTTGGTTATATATTCAAGACCGCCCACAGCCTCAAGAGAACCCTTTGAATTAAGCTTATTCATAACGGTTATCATATCAATAGGATGGTTATCGGCAGAAAGGGACATTATTACGGAAAAAATTTCTTTATTTGAAGCATTATAAAATGCGTCTGCATTTATTTTTTCCGTAACCCTATCCAGGATGGAGGGATCCATGAGTATTGTGCCTAAAAGAGCCTGCTCTGTTTCCAAGCTTTGAGGTAATTGTTTTGTTGACATTTTTTCTTCCTTATAATATAGCGGAATTATTTACTTTTTTCTAAAACGTTGATTTTAATTGTTGATGAGTAGTCAGCAGAAATTTTTACTGTACAGTTGTATTCTCCTAATTGCTTTATAGCATCGGGAATATTGATTTTCTTCTTATCTACATCATATCCATACTGCTTTTTTATTGCATCTGCAATTTCCTTGCCTGTTACGGAGCCAAAAAGTTTTCCGCCATCACCAACTGTCTGGTATATTGTTACTGATTTTCCTTCAAGCTCCTTGGATAATGCCTCGGCCTTTTCCTTTTCCTTTTGCTGCTTTATTGCCATAGATGTTTTTTTATCGTTTACCAATGCGATAGATTCCTTTGTTGCGGCAATGGCAACCTTGCGGGGAAGAAGAAAATTGCGAGCATAGCCGTCATTTACTTCAATAACATCATCTTTTTTACCAAGTGATTTTACGTCTTGTAAAAGAATAACTTTCATAACAAAAATATCCTTCTGATTTATTTTTTCTATTATACCATAATATATTTTTTATAACAATAAAAAAATTATATAGGCATTCAGGCGGTAAACGGCGGTCATTAGAAATTTATTTGAAAAATATATTGAAAAAATTAAAGATATAGTGTTATAATAAGCGCGTCGATAATTGTCGATAATATCATCTCAGGAGAAAAATATGAAAACCCTGGATAAAAAATGGAAAGAGATACTGTATTCAATGTCGGGTCTTGGCCCTAATTTGCTTATGGTTATTTTGGGTGCGTATTTTACAGACGCAATTAACCCTGCAGCGCTTCAGGAGGGCTCGTATCAGGCTATACTTTCAGGTACATGCTTCATTTTGCCCCTTGTATTTCCTGTATTGTGGATGCTCGCAAAAATATTCGACGGTATAATTGATATTCCTCTTGCTGCATTAACAGATACACTTAAAACAAAATGGGGAAGAAGGCGTCCGCCTATTGCAGTATGCTTTATTCCTATGGTTGTTTCATATGCTATGTGCTGGTGGCCTGTATTTGGCCCTGAAAATCAGTTAGGGAATACCATTTGGATAGTTTCATGGGCTTTTGTTTTCTTTACAACTTATACAATGTGCCTTATTGCATTCTATGGCTCCCTTTCGACAGTATGCGAAAATGAAGACCAGAGGCTTACCGTTTCAAGCTTCAAATCTTTTTTTGATACTATTTCATACTGCTTAACGTATGCTCTTGTACCTGTACTTCTCGGTGCATTTAAGATTCATATAAACGAGCTTGTAATGTATCTGTTACCCCTTATGGCAACTATGATAATTCCTCTCTTTATGATAAAGGAGGGAGATAAATACGAGGCAATGCTTCGCGAGAAGGGTATAAAATTTACTCCTCTTGCCGATGAGCCTAAGGTAGGTATATGGGAGAGTATTAAGCTTACGTTCACCAACAAAATCTTTATCAGGTGGTGCGTAGTAAACTGCTGCTCATTCTTTGGTCTGCAGATGTTCCTTGTTTCTATGAACTCACTGATAAACGGGGGAATGGCTTTTAATGAAACCCAGATGGCGGTGCTTAATACATGTGCATTTGCTCCTGTTCCTATAATGCTTTATTTATTCAGAAAGCTTAAGGCTAAAAAGGGTATTCGCTTTGCGTATCAAACATGTCTTTTAAGCTTTGCCGTATGTATACTTTCTTTTGATTTTGCAAGCGTATATGTTTTAGGCTATAATAACGTTACACTGCAGTATATAATCGGATGTACAGGTGGTGTAATCGGTTCATGGGCAATAGGCTCATTCTTTATGATGCCTTATATGATACCTGCACAGATATCATCTGTTGAAGAAAAACTTACAGGTAAAAACCATTCCGCTATGTATTTTGCAGGTCAGGCAATTACAACGTCTGTTGTTGGCGCTATTGCAGGCTCGTTGGTCTACGAGTATATAAAGAGATTGTATATATCCAAATCTGTATCAGGAGTAATTTCTGCAAACAACTTTGAAGAGGCTGCAAAATTATTCGGAGTTGACAGGCTTGACGTCTATAACTTAGGCACCTTACTTGTTCCTATAATCGTAAGCGTGTTCTGCATTTTCGGATTTTTACTTGCATTCACTATGCTTAAGGATTATAATCCCCGTAGTGTTGCAAAGGCGCTCGGCCTGGAGAAAGAGCTTGAAAAGCACCCCGAATTGCTCAACGAGGAAAAGAAGCTTATTGTAGATAACGACAGTGTTATTGTTAATTTGGCGTTGTATGTTCTTTCAGGTACTATTTTCGGATTTATTTGGAACAAGGTTATAATTAACAATGTAAATAAGCTTAAGATGAAAAAAGGCGGATGGGGCATTTGGTTGCTCAATACGTTTATTCCCTTCTATTCTGTTTACTGGTCATACAAAACATGTAAGTTTATAAAGGCAAAGAGTGATGAGTTAAACGTACAGACAAAGGACAAGAGCGTTGTATGTATGATTCTTTCAGCTTTATTCCTTCACTTCATCTCATATTCCATTATACAGAGTGATATCAACAAAATATCAAATCTTGGTATTACAGAGGAGGAATATTTGATGCCTGAAGCTGAAACGTCGGCAGAAAGCATTTAAGGATTACTTATGAAGGCTACCTTTACAGGTAGCCTTTTTTATATTGACATAACAGATACGGATGTGGTATTGTATCATAAAAGGAAATAAAGAGGATAGAAATAATGTCTGATAACGCACAAAAGAAAAAACAGATGATATTGAACGAGCTTGAAGAGGCTCAAAAGCAATATGATGAGGAAATAAAAAAATCAAGGGAAGAAAAGCAGGTTAAATTCTTTAATTTCAAGGGTATTTTTATGATAGCCTTTGCCGCTTTGATTTTTGCTATTGGTTTGATGAATGCTCTGTTGCCCCACATCGGTGTAAATGTTACAGGTACAGTTTCACAGGTAAAGCAAGTAGAAATGCGTAACGAAAAAAAAGAGCGTTTCGCCGTTGTATACACCTTTACTACACGTGATGGCGAAAAAACAGGTAACTACACGGTAACCTTTAAGGTAAAGGATAAGGAAAACGTTGTTATTCCCGAGGAAGGGCAGTCCGTACAGGTAAGGTATTACGAAAAATTAAGCATGATAAACTGCGTTACCGATCTTAATGATGAACGCCCGTCGTTAGGCGTATGGATGTGTGTTATAAGTCTTGCAATTGTCGGTGTACAGATTTTATCATATAAGCTTAAAATTTCATAAAATATAATTGCAAAAAAGGATTATCCTGTCCTTGTCGGCGGATAATCCTTTTTATTTTTATACTGGATTCACGTATTAAAAAACGATTTTTATATTAAAAAGAACGCAAAACTCATTAAAAATATACCCCTGGAGGGTGTTAACCAATTCATTTGGGATATCAAGTTCAATTCTTGATTTAACGTCAAGCTCCTGATAATCATTAAGCCATTGAGTAAGCTTATCATACTTTGTACGCCTTAAACCGGAATTGAAAAGCAAGAGCATATTAAGATAGTGTATAACTATATATTTTTTTGCAGCGGCAATATCGCCAGAGCTTGCCGCCTCATTGAGATAATAAAGCGTAATATATAATTGTGAATATATGCCGCGCCAGTCCTCAAATATGTTTTCAAGCTTTTCCGTAAAACGAATAAGATGCGTGGTTATAAGTAAAACCTCATAGGAGCTGTTTATACTTGAAAATGATATTTTTTGTTCTCCACCTGTAAGAATATAGCCGGATGACGTTTGCTTTACATCCATATCAGCTATTGTTAAGGGGATGGTAAGGGAAAGCATAGAGCTGTTAAGCTTTGAAGCGCCCGGCACGTAAATACGCACAATGCCAACAGAGGGTGAAATTACTTTAATTTTTTTACTTATTTCACCGCTTTGTACAGAACGTAAAATCAAAGCCTGTATGCTTTCTTTATCCGAATACATTTATTTATACCCTAAGTTTTTCATAGCGTTGCTGTCATCACGCCAATCGTTCTTTACCTTAACCCACAATTTGAGATTTACGTTTATTCCTAAAAGAGCCTCGATTTCGGCCCGTGCATTTGTGCCGATTTTTTTGAGCATCATACCGTTTTTGCCTATAACAATACCCTTGTGCGAGCTTCTTTCACAATAAATGTTTGCCTCGATATCTATAAGAGGCTTATCGCTTCTTTCAGACATAGTAACTATCTGAACACCTATTCCGTAAGGGATTTCATCTGAAAGAGCAAGCATAGCCTTTTCACGTATCATTTCGGATATTACAAATCTTTCCGGCTTGTCTGTAAGATATTCGTCAGAGTAATACGGCTCACCGCAGGGCATAAGCGATGTTATGGTGCGCATCAGCTTTGATAAATTTTCACCGCTTGCTGCAGAAATTGTTATTGTACCCTTAGGATTAATGTATTTCCTGACGCTGCTTTTAATAAGCTGAAGCTTTTCCTCGTAACCGCCTAAATTTTTAGCCTTATCACATTTGTTGAGCAGAAGCAAAATCGGGATGCGTTTAATTTTCTTGAGGTTTTCAAGAATCATTTCATCCTCTTTGGTAAAGCCTGCGTTAATATCAATAAGATAGAGTATTGCGTCAACCGCAGACATAGTGTCTACGCTGGATTTTACCATAAACTCCCCAAGCTTGTTTTTAGGAGCGTGAATACCGGGGGTATCCACAAGTACAACCTGATAATTATCTCCCGTAAGAATACAGTTAATACTGTTTCGTGTGGTTTGCGGCTTGGGGGATACTATACTTATTTTTTCACCCATAAGCTTATTGATAAGGGTTGATTTACCTGCATTGGGTCTGCCCACGACAGAAACAAAGCCTGATTTGAATTCATTTACATTGTTAGTCATATAATTTCGCCAATTATTTATAAAGCTTCTCTGACAGACCAAGCTTATCCATTATAATTTCTTCTTTTTTTCGCATAATAACCTTGTCGCACTCAACCTCATGGTCGTAACCCAATAAATGGAGAAGACCGTGTACTGTCAGATAAATGTATTCGCGCTCAAAGGGATGGCCGTACTGCGCCGCCTGTTCTATGGCAATTTCAGGGCAAAGGATTATACTGCCAAGCGTTAATTTGTCTGATGCTTCAAATTCCCAGTCGGGAACGCTTGAAAATCTTTCGGCATCCGACGGGTTAAAGCTTTGTAAGGGGAATGAAAGCACGTCTGTGGGTCTGTCTATCTGCCTGAAGGAATTGTTAGTTTGAGCAATTTCATCCTTGGATACCCAAACAGTTTCAACTAAAACAGGGAAGGGCACGCCCTCGGTCTCTACAACAGCCTTAAGCGCGTTTTTTAGAGCCTTTCTGATTTGAAATTTCTTTATCTTAATATCAGACTGGTTGTTTTCAAACGTTATAATGCTTTTTTTCATTTTATCGCTCCTTTACATGTTTGTTTGAGCTTCCTTTGTTGCTGTAACTGCCTCTACTGCCTTGTTTCCGAATTCAGAGTCTATCTTCTTCATATCGGGGTATTCGATACGCTGATGAAGTGAACCGGAAAGAACCGTAAAGAATGTTTCCTTTATCACCTTGATTTGAGAAAGGGTAAGCTTGCAGTCATCAAGCTGCCTATCGTTTATTTTTGCATCAATAAGTTTATTTATAAGCTCACGTATTGCATTTGGGTCGGCCTTTTTCTGCGCGCGTACAGCGGCCTCACAGGTGTCTGCCATCATTACAATAGCGCTTTCAGGGGATGAAGGTATACGTCCGGAATACTTGTAATCTTCTATGTTTACATTTTCAAAGCCGTAGCTTTCAACAGCCTTATGATAGAAAAACGAGGCCGTTGTTGTGCCGTGATGCTCTAAAATAAAATCGTAAGCAAGCTCGGATACCTTGTATTTTTTTGCGATATGAAGGCCGTCCTTTACGTGAGAGGTGATTATTTTTGCACTTGTTTCAGGAGGAATATCATCATGAGGATTTACATCGTCATTTTGGTTTTCCTTAAACATATACGGACGCATAAGTTTTCCTACGTCGTGGTACAGTGCGCCTATTCTTGCAAGAAGGCCGTTTGCACCAACGGCATTAGCGGCTATTTCTGCCATGTTGCCTACTACCATACTGTGATAATACGTTCCGGGCGCCTCAAGCAGCATTCGCTTAAGCACTGCCTGATTAGGGTTGGAAAGCTCAAGCATTCTTATAGGTGTAATTATTCTGAAGGCGTTTTCAAGAATAGGAAGTAGTCCGATTGAAAGCATACATGATGAGAACGCACCAAGAAGAACGTAAAGAAGTATAAGATGCCACTGTGAAATTGCTGCAGTTTGATAATACTGTAAAACCATAAGCATTACCGTGGTTCCCAGGCCTCCAGCCAGGCCGGAAACAATAACTACTCTGCGCTGTGTTGTTCTCTTAAGACAGGTAATACATATTACGGTACCTAAAAGAGATGCAATAAATACGGAGAAATTACAGTCAGCATATATACCTGTAATAGCAGATACAGTCATCGATGCGGTAAATGCTGTTCTGTTATCAACGGTCAATGATATAAGCATTGCGCACAGGAAGGAGGTTATGAAATACATACTCAGCTTCAGTGTAAGAACGTATGCCATTGACGATATAAGAACAATAAGAGCAACAAGAATCTGATTCTTTATGCTAGAAATTGCCTTGGCATTGAAAAAGGTGAGAGCAATAAAATGCACCACGCAGATCGAAACGACCATAAGGGAAATACCAAGATAATATGAGAAGTTTATACCTGTTTCTTTCAAAAGGCCAAGGTCCTTAATTATATCGTATTGCATTTGGGTAACAGGCTGACCCTCCTCGCAGATGTTCTGCCCCTTTTTATACGTAATCATAACGGGTTCAACGGCGTTTTCTGCCACAAGCTTATTTGCTTCGGTTGCCTCGGCATCGAATATTATGTTGTATGTAATAATATCATTACACGTATCGATTGCTATAATTTTAAGGTCGGATGGTAAAACAAGCTTGTTTATTTTTTGGGTAACACTCTCTTTTGTAGGGTAGAGATCCTCCTGGGTTATGCTTTGGGACATTGTATCTGTTACAATGCGTGTTAAGCCGCTTCGAAGCTCTTCAATGTAGATGCTGGATACAACTATAAGGTCCTTAGCCTCTGCCTGTGAAAAACGGTTGTTTACACCGGAAAGGACGGTGTCCCAAAAATAATTATTAAATACGATCGGATCACCTATTTTATCGGAAATGGTGTACATATCATAGATTAGAGCGTTATCCGGGTCTTCAAGCTTTCTTTCTGCAACCCATTCATTAAAGTGGCTTTTGGCAGCACTGCGGATGCTATCAATCCCGGAAAGCATTGTATTAAGCTCCGCAACAACGTTTGTTGCTATTGACTCGTCGAGGGAGTAAACGAAGGGGACCTTATCCCTTGCATCCTGCTTCGCTTTTAACGTTGCAGCAACATCCTCAATGCTTATATCGTGAGTTGCCTTGATTGTTTCAGATGAAATATCGCCTACCGAAATAGTGTACTGCTTTGTGGGAAGGGCGACAAATGCACCACACACTAAAACCGCACAAAGTATTACCGTGATTATTCCGTGAATAAGAATATTATAGAATTCAGAGGAGCTTTTTTTTACAGTTATTTTTTCTTTTTTATTTTTCTTCATTTCCAAAGTAACGGACGAAAATAAAACGCCCTCTCCTTTCAAAACAAGCTACATTTCCCTATATTATACTATATTTTATAATTAATTACTATATTATTTTCACAAAACTCTGAATTGCGTTTTTTTAGGTTTCGTGTTATTATATAATTTATGAAAATAATACTCAGGTACAACTATGAGAGAGTTTAGAATTAATTCCAACGATGCAGGGCAAAGAATAGACAGATTTATACGTAAGGCGATGCCCGAGCTTTCGTTGTCGCAAATTTATAAATATATCAGGACAAACCACGTTAAGATTAACAGGAAACGGCCCAAAAACGATACAAGGCTTGTTGAAGGGGATATTGTTCAGCTTTATATCAGGGAAGAGGATCTTTCTGCCAGAAAAAGCGACGATACGGATTTGACCCGGAAGGTAAATATCACCGTGGTATATGAGGATGAAAATATACTCCTGTGTGATAAACGCCCGGGTATTGTAGTGCATGAATCGGAAGGAGCAAAAACAAACACTCTTATTGATGATGTTAAGGCCTACCTGTTTCAAACTGGTAAATATGATCCCTCCAAGGAAAATACATTTTCGCCCGCTTTGTGTAACAGAATAGACAGAAATACGGGAGGGATTGTTATCGTAGCAAAAAACGCTCCCACATTAAGGGTTGTGAACTCTCTTATAAAATCTCGTGCTTTTTCAAAGTATTACCTTTGCATTTGCTGCGGAGAGCTTGAAAGAACAAGCGGAATACTGAAAAACTATATTCTTAAGGATGAGGATACCAATAAGGTAAAGGTATATAATTACAGAGTGCCCGGATCTCTTGAGGCTAAAACAGAATACAGGCTTCTTGAAACCCTTAACGGATACAGCCTTGTTGAGGCAAAGCTTATAACCGGCCGCACTCATCAGATAAGAGCTCAGTTTGCGTTTGTAGGACATCCTCTTGTGGGTGATTCAAAATATGGTAGACGAGACAGAGGTGAAAACGCAGGAAGAAGCTATCAGGCGCTGTATTCCTATAAACTAAAGTTTGATTTTTCTGAATCTGCTGAGCATCTGGAATATTTAAGAGGTAAATCCTTCTGCGTTAAGAAGGTTGATTTTGTGGAAGAATTCGGCTTTCTTACAAAGATCAAATAAACGCTTGGGCTTATCTGCTTTACATTGAAATTCACATTGGTTAGCGGTATAATTTAGTGATGTTTTTATCACTCATATCGGAGAAAAGTATCATTATGAAGAAATTTACGGCTCTTTTTTGTGCTTTAATTATTTTGTTCACCTGCAATTCGTTTACTGTTGCAGGTGCAGCTTCGTATGATGATCTTTTTGAAGCTCCAAAGGTCCCTGGGTTAAGTTGCGGTGCTGTTGCCGCAATTAAATTAGATAATTCACAGCTGCTTTTCGGTAAAAATGAAGACGAAAAATTATATCCTGCTGAATTAACGTTAATAGTTACTGCACTTGTTGCCTTCAAAAATCTAAATAAAGATAGCAACGGCGTTCCGTATTCAAATGAAATTGTAAAGGTCGGAAAAGAAATAAGGCAGGTTCCCGCCGGACTTAATGTAGCAGGTCTTGACATAGGTGAGGAAATATCTGTAAAGGATCTTTTTTATGCGCTGCTTATAGGCAACGGAAGTGATGCGGCAATGACGCTTGCTGTGTATATCGGAAGAAAAGAGCTTGGCGGTATTGCAGACAGTAAATACTCTTATGATAAAGAAGCTATTGATTTTTTCGTTAAAATGATGAACGACGAGGTAAGAACATACGGCACTACCGGTACAAATTTTTCTCACCCTCATTCAGGCTATGCCCAAACCCATTATATTACGGCTTACGACTACGCTCTTATATGCCGCGAGTACTTTGCTTACAGCTTTTTGAATAAGGTTTCTATGATCGTCGCAATGGAATATCCTGATTGGAGCTCATCAAAGAATGGTAAAACACAGTACAGAGATTGGGTGAATACAAACGGGCTGGTTGTTGAAAATAGCTCATATTACGATGCTGATTTTGCAGGTATTAAGTACGGGTATTCAAAGAATGCAGGCGAATGTCTTGCCAGCGTTGTAACGAGAAACGGATATTCCGTTATTATTGTTACCCTGAAGTCCCCGAAGAAAAATTCATCATACAACGCTATAAAGAATGTTGCCGAATACGTATATTCGCTCTATGTTTTGTATAAACCCTCCTTTGCAGGAGATATTATCGCTTATAAACATGTAGAAAACCCATCGGATGCGTCTATGGAGTATTTGCCGTTAATGTGTGTATCCACTCCGCGTTTCTTTATAAAGGTTACCGATATTCCCCGAATTACCACATACGTTGCGATAGATCCTGCATTTAAGCGTCCTACTATTGATAACGTCCGCGAGGACGAGGAATACTATGAAGCACCAATACTTAAGGGTACCCGTATCGGTAAAATTGTTTATATGCTTCAAAACAGGGTCCTTGGTGAGGTGGAGATTATTGCAGGGAAGACCGTAGACAAATACGAGGCGGTTCCCGATATACTGGTTCCGAAATGGTATCAGACGTTGAATTATGCTGTCGTTGTTTTATCTGCGATGTGTTTAATATTGCTGGGATTTATAATTGCGCTGATGTTCAAACTTACCTCAGGTGTAAGAAACAGGAGGAAAATCAGAAAGAAATACTCAGATAACCGTAAATTCAAGTCTAAAAAGATAAAAATGTCCGCTTACAGCCGATATAAACGTTAAAAACGTCAGTATTTTGCATTTTTTTGAGCAAAAAGCCTTGATTTATTTTTAATATTATGATAGAATATTACATGCAACGAAGAGTGGGGAAACCCACTCTTCGTTGCATGATAAAGGAAGGAAATGTTTTTTGTGGGTAAAACAGAAGAAATTGCTTTGAAATTAGCTCAACCGCTAGCCGATGAATTGGGCCTGTATATTTACGACCTGGAATACAAAAAGGACGGATCCGATTGGAGATTAACAGTCTACATCGATAAAGAAGGCGGCGTCAACATCAACGACTGTAATGATTTCTGCCAAAGGTATTCCGACATACTTGACGAGGCAGATCCTATTACAAACAGCTATTGCCTGTCTATTTCATCTCCGGGTATTGAACGCAGATTAAGAACAAAGCAACATTATATCTGGGCGCAGGGGAAGAAAATCGAAATAAAGCTTTTCTCCAATAAATACGGCGCAAAAAGCTTTACAGGAAATATTGCTTCGGTAGAGGATACAGGAATTAACCTTGAGGTTAATGGAGAAACATTTAATTTTGAATATAACGAAATCTCGGCAGCTAAGGTGTGCTTTGATTTTAATGAAAAGGAGTAACTGAAATGGCATCAGAATTTATGGAATTGATATCTGTCCTTTGTGCAGAAAAGGGTATTGATAAGGATATGCTTATCGACACAATCAAGCATGCGCTTGTAACAGCATATAAACGTAAATACAACACAAACGAAAATGTTGAGGTAACTGTTAATGAATTAGACGGTTCTTACAGCGTTTACTCTGTTCGCGACGTTGTTGAGGAGGTCGAAAACGAGGATTTTCAGATTTCTCTTACAGATGCTGTTAAATTCGAGCCTGCTGCCGTTATCGGTGATGTAATTAAGAGAGACGTTACACCCAGTGATTTTGGCCGTATGGCCGTTCAGAACGCAAGGCAGGTTATCGAGCAAAAGCTGAAGGAGGCAGAGCGAGATAGCGTATATAACGAATTTTATGCCAAGCTTGATGAAATTATAATGGGAACAGTACAGCGCGTAGAATTCAAGGAAGACAAAACTACACATGAAATGAAAAGAACTGTTTTTGTAAACCTCGGAAAGACAGATTCTGTTATGTACGAAAAGGATCAGATCAAATCCGAAAGATATAAAAACAACGCTCGATTGCCTGTATATGTATACGCAGTTGAGAATACACCTAAGGGACCCAGAGTAAACGTTTCACGCTCACACCCCAGTCTTGTGTTAAGATTACTTGAAAAGGAAATCCCCGAGCTTGCAGATGGCTCCATAATCGTTAAGGCAATCGCACGTGAAGCAGGTGTACGTACAAAAATTGCAGTTTACTCAAGACTTGAAAATGTTGACCCCGTAGGTACCTGCATAGGTAATCACGGTATGAGAATAATGCAGGTTATCAACGATCTTCACGGTGAAAAAATTGATATTATAGCTTGGGATAAGGATGAGAGAAAGTTTATTGAAAGAGCTCTTTCACCTGCACATATTGAGGATGTTATTATGAACAGCGCCGGTAAGCAGGCTATTGCAGTTGTTCCGGATAACGACCTTTCAGTTGCAATCGGTAAAGAGGGTATAAACGCCCGCCTTGCCGCAAAGCTTACAGGTATTAAAATCGATATCCGTACAAAATCCGAAATAGACGCACAGAAGGAGCTTGAGTATGCAAAGTCATACGGCAAAGCAGAGGATGATATAGATTTGGATACGTCTTATATCGATCTTGACGAGATGGGCGACCTTCTTGAAATGTATAACAATAACGGTAACAACGAGGAAGTTGAAATATAATGAAAAATAAAACTCCTGCAATCCGTATGTGCATCGGATGCCGAGAAAAGAAGCTTAAAAAGGAACTCATAAGGATTGTAAAAGCACCTGATGGAAGTCTTATGCTTGATGAAAAGGGAAAGGCGTCAGGTCGCGGTGCTTACATTTGCCCTTGCAGAAGCTGTATGGAAAAAGCCTTGAAAATAAAAGCTATTGAGCGTAATCTTGAGGTAATTCCAAGCGAAGAAATAAAGGCAGCCCTTGTAGAACGTATCAGCGAGATAGAAAAAAGCATCAATAATTCCGATAAGGCATAATTTTTATAGTTAAATTTGGTTTTAGTAGATTAACCGGAGGTATATAGTTTGGCAAAGGTCAGTTTAACCAAAAAAGCAATGGAGCTTACACAGAATATAGAAGGAATACTTCAGGGCTATGACAGGCTTGAAAAGATTGTTTCTCAGATAGAGCGTGATGTTTCAAGAAAAAAGGTTATATTAGAAAAAAATCAGGAAGAACGTATTGCAAGGGCTGAGCGTGCCCGTCTGGAAGAAGAGCAGGCAAAAATCAACAATGCTGAAGCTTCAGAAACCAAAGTTGCAGAAACCGTTACCCCTGAAGAGGTTAAAATAGAAACAAAAGCAGAGCCTATAAAGGAAGAAAAGGTTGTTGAAAATGTTGCAGAGGTAAATGTACCCGAAGTAAAGGAAGAGCCTGCTGTTAAAAAGGCTGAAGAAAAACCTGTAAAAGAAAAAGCAACACCTGAAATCGCACATAAATCCGAGCCCAAGCATGAAAAGCCCGCTAAACAGTCTCAACCCAAGGCTGCTCCCACAAATGCAGTGGCAGACAGAAATGCTGCTATTGAAGCCGCAAGACAGAGAGCCGCTGAACAGGAGCGTTTGCGTATTGCAGAGCTTCGAAAGAAGGCAGACGCCGAGGCTCAGGAACGCGCTGCAAAGGCACGTGCCGAAGCAACTCAAAATGAAGCAAAGCGAAACGAAAAGTACGGCTTTAACACCGATAATCTTTTCAATAGCAAATATCAGCAGTATCACAGAATAGATTCCAAGCCCGGTAATAACAGCGGCTTCAAATCACAGGGCCAGCCGCAGGGATTTAACGATAGAAAGAACGGTAATTTTAAGCAGGATAACCGCTTTAATTCCCGCGATATTTTCAATAAAGATAAGGATTCTGACTCCTCTGAATCCAGGCCCAGAAAGTCCTTCCAGGGGCAGAAGAAGAGCTTTGACGGCATGGAAAAGGCTTCTTCAGTTCTCTTGAAGCCCAACGAAAACAAGAGCTACGCTTCAAAGGAAAAGGATAAGGAAAAATTCAAGAATCTCCGCGAGGATTTTTGGGATGACGGCAAGGTAGAAATCAAGAAATCCGGTCATTATAAAGAAAAGAACAAGGTTAAAGAGGAGGTTGCACAGGTAACTGTCGAGAGAAAAAAGGCAATTACAATTGGCGATACGGTAAGTGTTAAGGACCTTTCCGAAACAATCGGTGTTGCAGTAACTCAAATAGTAAAAAAACTGATGACATTGGGCGTTATGGCAACAATCAACCAGGAGATAGACTTTGATACTGCCCAGCTTTTGGCCGATGAATTTGATATTGTTATCGAGAAGAGAAATACAAAATCAGCAGAAACAAAGTTTGAGGAGCTTTTCAAGCTTGACAACGAGGATGTTTCCAAATCCACAAAGCGCCCCCCTGTTGTAACAGTTATGGGCCACGTTGACCACGGTAAAACATCATTGCTTGACTGTATCAGAAACAGCAACGTAACAACGTCAGAAGCCGGTGGTATTACACAGCATATCGGTGCTTACACTGTAAATCACAAGGGAAACAAGATTTGTTTTATTGATACACCCGGACATGAAGCGTTTACAACAATGAGAGCACGCGGTGCCAAGGTTACAGACGTTGCCGTTATAGTTGTTGCCGCTAACGACGGTGTTATGCCTCAGACTCTTGAAGCATACAACCATGCTGTTGCAGCTCAGACATCAATCATTATAGCAATAAATAAGATAGACGTTCCCGGTGTTGATATCAACAGGGTTAAGCAGCAGCTTGCTGAAAACAGTATTCTTGTTGATGACTGGGGCGGTGAGATACCCTGCGTTCCTGTTTCAGCAAAGACACGTCAGGGCGTAGATGAGTTGCTTGAAATGATTCTTCTCGTTTCAGATATGCTTGAGCTTAAGGCGCCTGCCGAAACACATGCAAGAGGTACAATTATTGAAGCAAGGCTTGATAAGGGTAAGGGCCCTGTTGCTACAGTTCTTGTTCAGACAGGTACTCTCCGTGAGGGTGATATAATCATTGCAGGTACAACACACGGTAACGTAAGAGCAATGTTTGACCACAACGGTAAAAAAATTAAAAAGGCAGGTCCTTCAATACCTGTAGAGATAACAGGTCTTAATGAGGTTCCCAGCGCAGGTGACGTTATAGTTGCTTCAGATGATAGTAAGCTTATCAGAAGCATTGTTGAGGAACGTCTTTCCAAGCAGAGAGAAATACTTAATACTCAGGTTAAATCCGTTAATCTGGATGATTTGTTCAACCAGATCAAGCAGGGCGAAATGAAGGAGCTCAACCTCATCGTTAAGGCTGACGTTCAGGGCTCTGTTGAGGCTGTTAAGCAATCTCTTGAAAAGCTCAGTAACGACGAGGTTAAGGTTAAGGTAATTCACGGCGGCGTTGGCGCAGTTTCCGAGGCTGATATTACACTTGCGCACGCATCAAACGCTATCGTAATAGGCTTTAACGTCAGAACAGGTAACGGTGTTGATGAGGCTGCTCACAGAGCAGGCGTTGACGTAAGGCTTTACAGAATCATTTATAGCGCTATTGAGGATATAGAGGCCGCTATGAAGGGTATGCTTGATCCTAAATTCAAGGAGGTTGCCCTTGGTCAGGCTGAAGCAAGACAGGTATTTAAGGTTTCGGGCGTTGGTGCTATCGCAGGCAGTTACGTGCTTAAGGGTAAGATCACAAGAAACGCAAGTGTACGTGTTGTACGTGATGGCATTGTAATTACAGAGGGCGCTATTGAATCATTAAGGCGTTTCAAGGATGACGTTAAAGAGGTTGCAGAAGGCTACGAATGCGGTATCGGCATTAAGAATTTTAACGACATCAAAGAAGGCGACATTATTGAAGCCTATATAATGGAAGAAATAAAACAGTAACGTAATGGGAACGATAATTACGTCGTTCCCATTATATTTAATTGAAAGGTAAAACAAAAAGGTGTAAAACGCCTTACTGTTAAGACGTAATATGAGAAAAAAAAGCAGAACCTCATCTCAGATAAGAATCGAGCGTATTCAAAGCAGAATGACAGAGGTAATAAGCCTCATTATACAAAATGAGCTTAAGGATCCTTCTGTTTCTCCCTTGGCAAGCGTTTTAAGGGTGAATGTAACTAAGGATTTGCGTTATGCCAAGGTTTTTGTAACTGTTATGGGTACAGATGAAGAGCGTGAGGAAACTATTCGCGGCCTGGAAAAAGCAAAGGGGTATATCAGAAGCCGTCTTGCATCGGCTGTGGATACGCATACAGTGCCCGAATTAACCTTCGTAAACGACACGTCAATAGAATATGCCGCATATATCAGCGAAAAGATCAGGGAAGTAATGGGAAACAGCAACAATGAAAACTGAGTTATTTTCTCAATTATATTCACTTATAAAAAGCTCCAAATCCGTAGCTATAATTTCTCATGTATCACCGGACGGAGATACTCTGGCTTCCTCATACGCACTAAAGCTGTTTATTGATAGCCTTGGTGTAAGGGCTGACCTTTTTTGTGAGGATAAGTGCCCTTATTCATACTTTTTTTTGATAGACAGTACAGCGTATTCTACTGATGATATTGATGAAAACAAATACGATGCGTTTATTGCCGTTGACTGTGCCGATGCGTTAAGAACAGGAAAATACAGTGTTATTTTTAACAAAAAAAACAGAACCGCAGTAATAGATCATCATAAAACAAACGTCGGCTATGCCGACATCAATATAATTGATGAAACGGCCGCGGCAACGGGTGTCATTGTTTTTGATTTTTTTCAAAGCGTTAACCACAAAATGAGCAGGGAACAGGCCGAGCTGATTTATGCTGCGATCAGCACGGATACGGGTAATTTTACTTATTCAAATGCAGATAGAAGAGCATATAACGTTGCGGGTATATGCGTTGAAAGCGGTATAGATGTAGCCGGACTTACGAAATGCTTGTTTAAGGATAAATCAATAAACAAGCTTAACCTTATTGCCTCGGCAATATTAACGATAAAGCTTCATTACGACGGCAAAATATCATCTATGACGGTTTCCAACGATATGCTTGAAAAAACAGGCTGTACTTATGACGATACTGACGAGCTTATAAATTACTGCCGTGATATATACGGAGTAAAGGCTGCTGTTTTGGTACGTGAAACTGCTGAGGTCGGTGTACTTAAGGTAAGTATGCGCTCAAATGACGTGGATGTAGCGGCTGTTGCATTATCACACGGTGGCGGCGGGCATACAAACGCGGCAGGATGTAATCTTAAAATGCCTTTATTACAGGGTGAAGAATTAATAGTTAAGGAACTTTCTGAATTATTATAAAATGAATTGTATAATAAACCTTATAAAACCGCCTGGAATTTCCTCGAACAAAGCTCTTTACTACTTAAAGAAGATGACAGGAGAATCACATATAGGCCATACAGGTACTCTTGACCCTAATGCTGCCGGTGTACTCCCCGTATGTATAGGGAAGACTACAAAGCTGGCGGAATACCTTTTATGTGATGAAAAGGAATATTCCGGTGAAATAACCTTAGGTTTTGAAACCGATACATGCGATAGCGAGGGTAAAATAATAGCTTCGTCAAATATTACACCCAGTTATGAGGATATAAAATCAGCTATAAAATCATTTACAGGCGATATCACACAGATTCCTCCTATGTTTTCAGCCATAAAAATTCATGGAATGAATGCCTATGAGTACGCACGAAAGGATATCGAAGTATCGATTCCTGAAAGAAAAGTAAATGTTTCAAAATTCACGGTAAATCATTTATATAAAAACAAAATTACGTTCTCTATCACTTGTTCGAAAGGTACATATATACGCTCAATAGCAAGAGATTTAGGAAGAAAATTAGGCTGCTATGCATACTTATCCTCTCTTGTACGTACAAGAAGCGGAGTGTTTGATATTTCAAGCGGTCATACTTTTCAGGAAATAAATGACGCTGTTCAACAAGGCTGTCTTGAAGCGCTTTCCTGCTCAATAAGAGATGTGTTACCCTCCATGAACGAGGTTTATTTTTCTGAGAATTATTACGATAAAATATCGGTTGGTAATGCTGTTTTATTGGAAAAAGCCGAAAAAAGCCATATAGCATCAGATGAAAACGATAATTACATACTGTACTGCTGTACAAAGCCTATGGCAATAGCAAGGATTGTTGAGCGAGAAGATAAAAAGTATATACAACCCGTAAAAGTATTGGTATAAAAGATATTATGAAATATTTTTCAGTTTTAGTTGATACTGTTGATACCGAAAGCAAGGTTGTTGTAATGGGCAATTTTGACGGAGTTCATCTTGGCCACAGGGAATTACTGCGTACAGCCAAGAAGTTTCACGAAAACATTACCGTTCTAACATTCGTTAATCATACAAGCGAGGTATTATCCGGCGAAAAAAAACAAAATTATCTTTTATCTCTTTTTGATGAAAGAATGAATCTCTTTTCTGAGAATGATGTGTGCTGTGTTGCCGGCTGCTATTTTGATGAAGCTATAATGGGGATGTCTCCAATTCAGTATGTCGAGTGGTTTATGGTGCATTTTCCAAATGTAGAAGCTGTTGTTGTTGGGTATAATTACAGATTCGCCAAGCATGCATCTGCCGACGCGAAGGACCTTAAAAATTTGCTTTCTGCCTATGGAGTTAAAACGGAAATAGTGGATGAATTTAAGCTTAACGGTATCGAGACTGTAAGCAGCACCATAATACGAAACACCATAGAAGCAGGCAATATCACCAAAGCCAACGAAATGCTTGGCAGGAATTACAAATTATCCGGCAATGTTGTTTCCGGATATGCAAGAGGGGGAAACTTGCTTGGTTTTCCTACTGCAAACATTGATGTTTCACCCAAAAAAATTGTTCCCAACGGTGTTTTTGCCGGATATACCTATGTAAACGGCAAAAAGCACGTTTCCGTTGCCAACATCGGTAATAACCCAACATTTAACAATAAAAAAAGATCGGTTGAAGTATTTATTATCGATTTTAATGAAAATATTTACGGAAACACAGTAGAATTTGAATTCGTATGTAAAATCAGGGAAGAAATCAAATTCGAATCCTTTACACAGCTTTCAGAACAAATAAGAAAAGACGTTGATTTCGCCCGAAAAGCATGTGCGCTTTGATAAAGGGAGGCTAGCGTGAAAAATACTTTTTCACGCGGGTTTTGTGGCTTTCGCCACGGTCGCCGTGGCGATTTGGCGACGCAAAACCAGCCCCAATTCCCCAAGAAAGGAAGGCTTTCC